>WYBB01000139.1 GCA_011526585.1 Deltaproteobacteria bacterium | reverse complement strand
CCCGACGATGAGCTCGGGGGGAGACGGGTCCATATCCTAGGCGCGAGGGAGGAAGCGCGGAGGCGACCCTACGGTCGCCGCACAAGCGCCCGACCGAGCAACGACGGAGATGGGCCCGTATCCCCCCGAGCTCAGCCCATGAGCTCGGAGTAGTCGATCTGGAGGCCGAGCTGCTTGCGCAGCTGCAGGTAGCCGTCGCTCATCACGTAGAGCACGTGGTCGCGGAGCTTGTCCTGCTTCGAAAGCTTGGACATGCCGGTCGACTCGCGCTGCAGGAGCTCGAGCGCCATCGCGGGGTCGTTGCACGCGACGACGCCGGCGTGGATCGCCGTCAGCTCGATCGCGCGATGCCAGACGCCGAGCTCGGGCACCGGCGTGCGCTTCCACAGGCTGCGCATCACCGCCGTCAGCTGCTGACGGAGCTCGGGCGTAAGCTGTTTTTCGAGCACGCCGCGCGTCTCGCCGGCCGCCTGCAGGAGCAGCGCCTTGGCCGTCGGGTCGACGTCGTCGCGCGTCGTGATCTGGTAGTTCGGATCGACCACGCTCGCCGCGCCGAGGTAGAGCCCCTCGAGCGCCTCGCGCGGATACAGGATCGCCACCAGGTGCGAGGGCATGAAGTAGGTCAGCCGCCGCGCGACGTGGAAGGCGAGCTCCTTGTCCGAGACGCCGGAGAGCACGTCGGTGCCGAAGCGCAGCTTGGGCGGATCGGTCTGCAGGAACTCGATGCCCGTCGCCAGATCCCCGCGATACATCTCCGGGGCCGGCATGCCGAACATGCGCAGCACCCGCAGGATCGTGTTGGTGACGAGCAGGCCCTCGTTGAGATCGAGGCGCTGCTTCTTCTTGAGCTGGTAGTCCTTGTCGGACTTGGACACGCGGTTCTTGCCGAGCCCGGCGTAGACGATCTCGATGACGCGCCCGACCTCGGGGTCCTCCTGCCGCGACATCACACACTGCATCCACAGCGCCTGGTCGATGACGCGGTTGGGCTCGGCCATCGTCGCCGGCAGGTAGCGCTGATAGAAGAGCGTCTCGTCGTGGTGCGCTTGTCGCAGCGCCGTCAGGAGGCCGGCGATGCACCAGGCGGCGTCGTGGTTGCCCGCCTTCCTGAACAGCTCGACCAGCTTGCGGTAGCTGTCGTAGCGATTGGCCTGCTGCGCGATGAGCCAGCGATGCTCCTTGATCGCCTTGTCGACGGAGTCCTCGACGGACTCGTAGAGGCTCGCCAGGATCTCGCGGATCCGCATCTCGTCGGGGCGGGTGTCGCGCGCGAGCTCGAAGCTGGCGATCGACTTGCCCATGTCGTGCAGGCGGCTGCGATAGATCTCACCGAGCCCCTCGTAGAGCTTGAAGAGGATCTGGTCGCGCCCCGGCAGCGTCTGACCCGCCTCGCGCACGCGCTGGATCATGCGGCGGTAGTTCTGGTCGAGCGCCTTCCAGTCGCGCGCCTTGGTGACCAGCTCGTCGATCATGCGGAAGGCCTGGAGGTTCTCCAGGTTGTGGTCGAGCGAGACGTTGAAGTACTTCACCGCCTCGGTCGGATCGTTGAGGTTGTCGCGGTAGACGACGCCGGCCATGTACGCGAACTGCGCCTTGCGCTTCGGATCGTCCTCGAGCTTGATCAGCTTGTTGAGGTTGCGGATCGCGTCGTCGTACTCCTGCGACTGCAGGTAGAGCTCGACGAGCTTGAGCGCCGGCGCCTTCGGGAACACATCGAGATCGAGCGCGCGGCGATAGCACTCGATACCGCGGCGCTTGTCCTTGAGCTCCTGCACGAAGGTGTCGCCCATCGCGAGCAGGATCTTGTACTGGTCGTGCTTGTCCTCCTTGAGCGCGAGCAGCCGCTCCTGGAAGCGCACGGCGTCGTTCCACTCGCCGTACTGACGCAGGACCTCGATGATGTTCTCGAGCGCGTGCGGGTTGTGCGGCTGCGACTCGACGACCTGCTTGAGGTAGAGCTGCGCCTTGGCGATGTTCTTCACCTTGAGCGCCGACTCGCCGAGCTGCATCAGCACCTTGACCTGATCGTCGCTCGAGAGGTCCTTCTTGTACTTGTCGAGGACCTCCTGCAGGTAGCGCTCGGCCTCCTTGTAGTTGCCCTTCTTGTAGTGGATGCGCCCGAGCGCGCGCAGGGTGTCGAGGTCGGGCGGCACCAGCCGGGCCGACTCGTTGAGCTCGTCGATCGCCTGGTCGTCGAGGTAGAGCGCCTCGGCGCACAGGCCGGTCTTCTTGTGGGTCTGCGCGACGATCGCCCGGTCCTCCTCGGGGTCGAGCTTGTCGATCAGCGCCTCGAGCCGCGTCATCGCCTTGGCGTACGCGCCGACCTTCATGTAGTGGTCGGCCAGCACCTGCAGCGCCCGGCGCGACTCGGGGTCTGCGCGCTCGGCCTCCTCGAAGTGCCCGAGCGCCGCCTCCTCCTGACCGAGCTTCTCGCTCAGGACCTCGGCGAGATCGACGTGCACCGCCGCCTGCTGGATCTGCGAGGCCGAGTGCTGGAGCTTGTGGTTGAGCGTCTCGACGACCTTGTCCCAGCGCTCGTCCTCGCGATAGAGGCGCAGGAGCTCCTCGACCGCGGTGGCGTTGCCCGGGTCCTCCTTGAGCACGCGCGTGTAGCTGGCGCCGGCGCGGTAGTTGTCGTCGAGCTCGTTGGCCGCGACCAGCCCCTGACGGCACAGGAGCTCGACGCGCTGGGCGAGATCGGTCTCGAGCTCGAGCTTCTTCTCGAGGTTCTCGATCACCAGCTCCCACTGGCCCTGGTGCGAGAGCAGCTCGTCGAGCGCGTCGAGCGCGGCGCGGTCGCTCCTGCGCTCGAGCAGCACGCGCTCGTACATGCCGATGGCGTTGTCGATGTCGTCGAGCTCGTTGCGATAGATCCCGGCCATCGCCGAGAGCGCGTCGGCGCGGTCGTCCGAGCCGTCGGAGGTCTCGTAGCGCAGCTCGTAGAGCTTGATGAGGTCGTCCCACTCCTTCTCGGCGGTGTAGATCTTGACCAGGCTCTCGAAGGCCTCCTGCTCGTCGGCCTTGAGCTGCAACACGCGGTTCCAGGCGTCGGCCGCCGAGCGCATGTCGCTCCTGAACTCGCCGTGCAAGATGGCGGCGTTCTTGGCCATGCGCAGCCGGTCTTCGTCGTTGCGCGCCGCATTGTACGCGCGCTCGTAGACGTCGAGCAGGCTGTCCCAGTCCTCGCGCTCCCCGTAGAGGGCCTCGAGCCGCTCGAGCGCGGTGGCGTTGCCCGGATCGATCTCGAGCACGTCCTCGTACGCCTTGATCGCCTCGTCGATCTGCTTGGTGTACTGCTCGTAGATCCCGGCGATCTGCACGCGCCGCTGCACCTCCACCGTCGGATCGAGCAGCGCGTCCTTGTCGTAGACCTCGATGAGGGCGTGCCAGTCGCGGCGCGCGATGTGCAACCGCTCGAGCTCCTGCAGGACGGCCTTGTCGCGCTCGTCGAGATCGAGCGACTGGTTCCACGCGGCCACCGCCGCGTCGAGATCCTGGAGATGCTCCTCCTGCACGCGCCCGATGCGCTGATAGAGCTCCTTCTTCTCGTCGTAGTTCGGCGTGACGTCCGCCAGCGTCGTCAGCACCTCGACGAGCTCGGGCCAGCGCCCCTCGGTCTCGTCGAGCTCGCTGAGCGCCCGCAGCGCCGGCTCGCTCTCCGCGTGCTCGCCGAGCACGCGCTCGTAGAGGCGGATCGCCTCGGCCCGATCGGCGATGCGATCGCGCTGCACCTCGGCCGACTTCAGCATCAGCTCGAGCTTGGCGTCGCCGTCGAGGTGCGGCAGCGTCGCCTCGTAGACGTCCGCGAGCTCCTTCCACTGCCCGGTGATCGCGGCCAGCCGCTCGAGCTCGCCCATCACTTGCGCGTCGTCCGGCGCGATGATGTTGGCGTTCTGCAGCACGATGAAGGCGTTGTCGGGCTCGCCCAGGCGCAGCTCGTGCACCTGCGCCAGCCGCTGCAGGTTGACGAGCTGCTCGTCGCTCTCCAGGTGGTCGTTGCGCTGCAGCAGGAGCTCGGACAGCTCGCGCCACTGCTCGTTCGTCTCGTAGATCACGTCGAGGCGGTGGCTCGCCTCGAGCTGCGCCGGGTTGGCCGCCAGGATGGCGCGATAGGTCCGCGCCGCGGCGGCGGTATCCTGCAGGTTGTCCTGCTGGATGGTGCCGGCGTGCAGCCACGTCTCGATGCGCTCGCCCTCGTCGGCGATGAGCGAGAGCTTGCGCTCGTAGATCTCGACCAGCTCGGGCCAGCGCTGCGTGTTCTCGTAGAGCACCTCGAGGTTGTGGATCGCCTGGCCGGTCACGGTCGCCCGATCCCCGTCCGCCAGCGGCTCGTCCGCCGGCGCCAGCGCCAGCACCGCGCGCCAGGCCTCGATCGCGCCCGCCTGGTCGTTGAAGACGTCGGTGCGGATCTCGGCGAGGTCACGCCAGAGCGAGAGCTGCTCCTCGGGCGTGTACTGCTCGGAGACGAGCGCGGCCTCCAGGATCTCGGCGCGCGCCACGTCGTTACCCGCCGCCTGGTGGATCTCGCGCAGCGCGTCGAGCGCCTCGCGATCGAAGGGCTCCTCGTTGCGCGCGCGCTCCCACGCGCTCTGCGCGTTGAAGGGATCGTCGAGCTCGCTCTGCCACAGGCGCCCGATCCCCTTGTAGACGTCGAGTCGCCGCTCCTTGGTGTGTGCCACCTGCATGCGCAGCTCGCGCTCGTAGGCCTCGGCCAGCGCGGTATACGCCTTCTGCCGTCCGTCGGCGCTCGTCGCCGCCTCACCCTGCGCGATCAGGAGGCGCTGCAGCTCGCCCACCGCCTCGACGTCGTCGGGCCGCGCGATGAGCACCTCCTCCCACAGCTCGATGGCGCGGTCGGGCAGCCCCAGGTACTGCTCGGCGATCTGCGCCATGTCGCAGAGGTGCTGCACGCGCTCCTCGGGGTCGCGCGCGATGTCGGTCAGCCGCTGCAGCACGTCGAAGAGCTCGGGCCACTGCTCGTCTTCGGTGTACATGTCGCGCAGCGCACGCAGCGCCGGCTCGTGCATGTCCTGCAGCTCGAGCACCTGCTTCCAGGCCTCGACCGCATCCTGCCGCCGCCCGAGGCGGTCGCGATAGAGCTCGGCCAGGCGCGTCCACACCACCACGCGCTCGTCGTCGAAGATGTCGTCCGAGAGCGTCTGCGTCAGCAGCACCGGCTCGAGGTCCGCCCAGCGCTCGCCCTGCACCAGCAGGGCATCCAGCGCGCGCAGCGCCTCGGCGTTGCGGTCCTCGACCTCGAGGACCTTGCGCAGGATGCGCTCGGCCTCAGCGCCGTTGCCCAGCCGGTCGCGTGCGACCACCGCGGCGCGGTGCCACAGCTGCACCTTGCGCTCACCTTCCTCGGCGATCTCCGCCCCGGCGAGGAGATAGTGGTTGAGCCGCTCGTAGCCGCCGGTGAGCTCGGCCAGACGCTCCATTTCGCCGGCGAGCCCGTCGTCCTCGGGGTCGAGCTGGAAGGCCTGCCCGTACCACTCGAGCGCGTCGATCTCGCTGCCGCGCTTGTCGAGCGCCAGGAACGCCAGGTCGCGCATGAGCTGGAGCTGATCCTGCGGATCCTCGATCACCGAGAGCTTGAGCTGGAGCAGGCTATCGAGCTCCTCCCAGCGGTTGTTCTCGCGGTAGATCGGCTCGAGCCGCTCGGCGATCTCGAGCGAGCTGACCCCTGCCTCGAAGAGGCGGCGGAGCTCACCGATCGCCAGCGAGGACCCGCGATCGAGCTCGAGGATCTCGACGTAGGCCTCGTAGGCCTTGTGCGAGTCCTCGAGCTTCGACTCGGCCACGCGCGCGAGCTTCTCGAGGTAGCCGATTCGGCGCGCCGGCTCGGGCTCCGACTCGGCCTGCGCGCGCAGGATCCCGGCCAGCTCCGGCCACATCTGCCGGTCCTCGTAGAGGCGGTGCAGGCGCTCCTGCACCTCGGCGTGATCGGGGTTGTCCTTGGCGATGGCCCGGTAGGCCTCGGTCGCGCGCGGGAAGTCGCCGATGCGATCCATCAGGATCGCGCCGGCCTTGAGCCGCAGCTCGAGCGCGAGGAAGTCGTCGTCGCCCTCGCTCGCCGCGCTCTCGTAGATCCCGACGAGCTCTTCCCAGTAGCCGTGCTGCTCGGCCAGGCGCTCGAGCTCGCCGATGGTGTGCGCGTCGCGAGGCGCCACCGCGAACGCGCGCGCCTGCGCGTCCAGGCCGCGCCGCGCATCGCCCAGGCGGATCTCGGCGAGGTCGGCCATCTGATGCAGGCTCTGCACGTGGCGGTCGGGCTCGTCGACCTGGTGCGCCGCCAGCACCTCGTACTGCTGCCACAGCTCCTCGAAACGCTCGGCGCGCTCGAGCACCGGCCGCAGCGTAGCGAACGCCTTGTCGTGCACCTCGGGCCGCTCGGCGAGGATCGCCTCCAGGCTCTCGATCGATCCCTGGTGGTCGGCGTGGCGCGCCAGGAGGTCACCGTAGGCGTCGATGGCGGCGCTGACGTCGCCGAGCTGGTCGGGGTTCTCGTAGAGCTTGGCGATCCTGAACTGCGCGTCGGTCCAGCCGCTGCCGCCGTCTCCGCTCGCCGCGAGCTGGAGCTCCTGCACCTTGCGCAGGGTCTCCTTGAGGTTGAACCAGTCGCCCTGCTGCGAGTAGAGCGCGTCGAGCTGCACCAGCGCGTCGCCGTCGTTGGGATCCCAGCCGAGGATGAGCTGCCAGGTGTTGATCGCGTCGTCGGGCGACTCGAGCTTGTCGGCCTGCACGAAGCCCATCAGCGAGGCGAAGTGCTTCTTCTCGCCGATGTCGGCGCTGCGCTCGATCTTGTCGCGGTAGATGCGCACGAGGTTGTCCCAGTCCTCGGTGCGCTCGTAGAGGGTCTCGAGGTTGTCGAGCGCGATCGAGCCCGCGGGGTCGAGGGAATGCAGCGTCTCGAAGATCTCGATCGCCTGCTCGGGCTGCGCGAGCACGTCGGCGGCGATGGTGCCGGCCTCGGCGTAGAGCGTGTTGCGCTCGTCGACCGAGACGCCGTGCATCGGCGCCTTCTTGAGCAGCATCTCGACGAGGCTCTCGTGGTCCTGCTTGTCGCGATAGAGCGCGATGAGCGCGTCGGTCGCCGGCATGTCCCCCGGATCGATGTCGAGGATGGCGCGGAACTGCTTCTCCGCCCCGCCGAGATCGTGCGTCTTGTCGCGCGCGAGCAGCGCGATGGTGCGGTGGGTGGCGATGCGCCGCTCGACCGACGGGATGTCCTCGACGATCGACTGCAGGAAGAGGATGAGCTCGCCGTGGTTGTCGAGCGCGTCCGCCAGACGCAGGAGCTGGCCGAGCGTCTCTTCGCTGCCGGGCTCGAGGTTGGCGGCGTTCTCGTACTGCGAGAACGCCATCTCCGGCTGCTGGCCCTCGTTCTCGTAGAGCGCCGCGATGCGGTAGTGCCAGTCGACCTTCTCGCGCAGGTCGGAGGCGGCCTCCTCGCGCACCGAGTAGACATCGATGAGGCGCTGCCAGTCGCCGCGCTTCTCGTACTGCGGCTGCAGGATCGGCGCGATCGAGGGCGCGAGTTCCTGGTTCTCGAAGAGGCGCTCGAGCGCCTCGATGGCCGCGGCGTTGTCGGCGTCCTGCTCGAGCACGCTGGCGTGGATCTCGATCGCCGTGTCCGGACGCTCGAGCGGTCCTTCATAGAGGAGCGCCAGCCGGTTCTTGAGCACGATCACGCGCTCGCGGTCGTGCTCGACCAGGCGGATCGTGTCCTCGAGGGTGGTGGCGAGATCCTGCCAGCGCTCGGTGACGGTGAAGAGCTCGTCCAGCCGCTGGATCGCGCCGAGATTGCCCGGCGCCAGCGCCAGCGCCTCCTCGGCCGGCGCAATGGCGTCGTCGGGGCGCCCGAGGCGATCGCGCAAGAGATCGACGGTGCGGAAGAGGTAGTCGAGCTTGGTGTCGAGCTCGGGCGAGAGATCGATCTGGCCGCGATAGATCTCGAGCAGGTCCTCGCTGCGGTCGAGATCGACGTAGATCTCCTCGAGCGCGTCGATCGCCTCCTTGTGCTCGGGCTCTTCGTCGCGGACCTTCTGGTAGTAGCTGCGCGCCTCCTCGAGGCGCTGCTCGGTCGGAGCGTCGGTGAGGCGCTTGTGCCACGTGCGCGCGACCTCGAGCTTGATCGCCAGCCGGCTCGCCTTGTCGGCCGGCGTCTCGGCCTCCTGCCCGTAGAGCGCGACCAGCTCGTTCCAGCGGCCGAGCTCCGCGCTGAGCGCCTCGAGCCCGGCGCGCACCTTGTTCGACTCCGGGCGCAGCAGGAAGAGGCGCGCCTCGGTGCGCCACGCGAGGTCTTTGTCGTCGAGGCGCAGCTCGTAGAGCTCGCCCAGGCGGCCGAGCAGCTCGACCTGCGTGACCTGATCGTCGTCGTCGCGCGCCGCCGACCACTGCAGCTCGAGCATCTGCGCGAGCTTGCTCCACTCCTGGCGCTGCTCGTAGACCGGCGCCAGGAGGCGCGTGAGGCGCGGTCGCTCCTCGGCGAAGGAGAGCAGCTCCTCCAGGCGCGAGACCGTCGTCGTGTGCACCGGCTCGAACGAGAGCGCCGACTCGTAACGATCGATGGCGGCGCTCACCGTCGCCTCGTCGCCGTCTTCGCCGGTCCCGTAGGTCAGCATGCCGAGCTGGCACTCGATGTCGGCCATCACCGGCGCGGGCGCGCCGTCGACCGCCAGCACGTCGCGCTTCTTCTCGAGCACGTCGCGCAGCTCCGGGTAGCGCGCCTCCTCGAGATAGATCTCGATGAGCGCGTCGTGCACCCGCAGGTCGGTCGGGAAGTCGTCGTTCATCTCGACGAGCACCGCCTCGGCCTCGTCGTTCGCCTGCACGGCGTTGCGCCACACGTTGGCGAGCTTGAAGAGCGTCGCGCGGCGCTCGTCGGCGTCGACCACCGTGGCGAGCCGCTTCTGGTAGCAGAGGATCAGCTGGTCGATCGCGCCGGCCGCCTCCCAGGCGAGCTCGGCGGCGTCGAGCGCGCCGCGGTTGTAGGGATCGAGCGCGAGCACGCGGTTGAAGAAGGTGAGCGCGGTGTCCTCGGCGCCGAGCTTGTCGCGATAGACGTGGCCGATCTCGAGCAGCACGGCGACGCGCGCCTCGTCGGCGTCGATGTGATCGACCGAGTCCTGCAGGACGTAGACGTAGCTCTCCCAGTTCGACGACGCCTCGGCGAGCTGGCGCAGCTTGTCGTGGAGCTCGGTCGCGCCCGGATCCTCGCTGACCGCCTGCACGTACGCGAAGAACGCGCCCTCGACGTTGTCGAGCTTCTCCTCCTCGATGGAGGCGCGCTGGAGCAGGAGCTCCTTGCGCTCGATCGGATCCTCGCTCGACTCGAGCACGATCTCGTAGACGTTGGGCAGGTCCTTCCAGCTGCCGATCTCCTGGTAGATCGGGATCAGCATGCGCGCCGTGTCGGCGTGACGCGGCTCGAGCTCGAGGACCGACTCGAGGTTCTTCACCGCGCGCCGCGTGTCGTGGAGCTCGTCCTTCCAGATCGCCGCCGCCTTGTAGAGCAGCGTCACGCGCTCCTCGGGCTCGTCGATCGACTTCACCTGCTGCTCGAGCGTGCGCACCCACTCGTTGACGTCGCCGAAGTTGCGGAAGAACCACTCGAGCCCGTCCCAGTCGCGCTCGCCCAGGTACTTCTTCTTGAGCTCGGTCTGCGCCTTGCGGTGCTCCTTGTCGCGCGCGAGGATCTGCCGCCACACGTCGGCGGCCTTCTCGGCGTCACCCAGGCGCGACGAGGCGATCATTCCGAGCTTGTCGAGCAGGTTGACCTGCGCCGGCACGTCCTTCTCGAGCGCGATCTTGCGCTCGAGGACCTCGCACAGGCGCTCCCAGTTCTTCTCGCGCTCGAACCAGTTCTCGAGCTCGCCGAGCGCCTCGGCGTGATCGGGCTCGCTCTCCAGCACGCGCTCCCACAGCGCGATCGGGGTCTGCGGCTTCCTGAGCCGCTCCGAGGCGAGGCGCGCCAGGTCGACCAGGCGCTTGAAGCGCTGCTTGTCGTCGGCGATGAGCCCGATCTCGCGCTCGCTGATCGCGACGAAGCTGTCGTAGTCGCGACGCTGATCGTAGATGTCCTTGAGGATCCGGATCGCCTCTTTGTTGTCCGGCTCGATCTCGAGGATCGCCTCGTAGCTCTTGATCGCCTCGCCGGCGTTGGAGAAGCGCTCCATCATGATCTGGGCGACCTGCTTGTGCAGCGCGACCAGACGACGCGGCTCGTGCTCGTGCTCGACCTTCTGCTGGAGGACCTTCACCAGGTCCGGCCAGCGCTTCATCTCGGTGTACTCGGCCGCCAGCGCGTCGAGCGCCTGGGCGTTGCCGGGATCGATCTCCAGGATCGCCTGCCACGACGCGACCACCTTGGCCGGCGCGTGCATGCGGTTCTTGTAGATGTCGATCATCTCGAGGTGCACGGCGGTCTTCTCGCCGATGTCCTCCGGGCCGAGGCGGTCGAGCCCCTCCTTGAGGAGGTCGACCATCGCGTTCCACTTGCCGACCGCGGCATAGAGGCGCCTGAGCGCGTCCTCGGCGTCCTCGTCCTCCGGCTCCTCGGCGCGCACCGTCTGCCAGAAGGTGATCGCCTTGTCCGCCTGTCCCTTGTCCTCGGCGAGCTGCGCCAGGAGGCGCGCGACCTTGACCTTGTCGTCGTAGCCGCCCTTGGCCGGCTCGGTGAGCACCTGCTCGAGGCGGCGCCAGTTGTTCTGCGCGACGTAGAAGTCGATGTAGAAGCGCCGCAGGAGCTCGGCCGCCTCGTCGCCGTCGGGCAACGCCTCGACCTTGCGGAAGGCCATCTCGGCCATCTGCTGGTCGCCGTAGGTCTGCCAGAAGAGGAGGCCGTTCTGGTAGTTGAGCCAGCTCTGCAGGCTCGGGTTCTGGGCGGTGCGGGCGTACTGCGAGAGCACGCGCACCATGTGGTTCTGCGCGTTGTCGGGTGCCCAGCGCGGGACGCTGCGATAGACCTCGGCGAGGGTCTCGCGGTCGTCGGCCGCGGTACACGTCTTGATGAGGTTCTCGAAAGCCTTGACGTCCTGCGGGTTGTTCTCGACGGCAAGGAAGAGTTCGGTCGACATCGGGTCCCTCGAATTCATCGCCGCTCCGCGTCGGGTGCGAGCGCGACGATACGCCGCATGTGCCAGCCTGGCGGTGCCGGTATCCCCTACCGGCGCCGAGCGTTTGTAGCACGGGTGCCAGCGGGTCACAATGCGACCCCGGCCGCTCGCTCCCGGGCCGGCGACACCGCGCGGAGGCGCGCCGGAGGCGGTCCGCCGGGCATCGTCCGGGAGCGGGTGCCCGCCCCGCGAAAGGCGAAGCTGGATCAGGCGCCCGCGGGATTCGACACCGCCGTGCTCACGCCCGCTTCTGCGCGACGGCGGTCCCGGTTATAGTCTCGTGGTGGTGTCTGAAGCTCGCGGCGAAGGTCGTTCGACCCGGGACGACGACGAGAGGGCGCGGGAGGCCGAGCGACTGCGCGGCGTGATGACGCGCGCCTTCGCGATCGGCGCCTTCGTCTTCCCGTCCTTCATCGTGCTCGAGCTGCCGATCCTCGCCGCCGACTTCCCCGAGGTCTCGTGGCTCTGGCCCGTGGGCTGGCGTCTCTTCGGGGCGCTCTGCTTCCTCGCGGGCGCGCTCATCCTGCGCCACCGCCACTTCGCGCTCACGCCGCTCATCGCGCTGGGCGCGTCGGTCATCGCCATGACCGCCACCGCGGCCGCCCTCGTATCCTGGAAGCTCGGCGGCTTCGCCAGCGACATCAGCGACGCCATGGCGTTCTACTTCGTCGGGGTCGCGACCCTGATGCCGTCGCCGCTCGTGCAGTCGCTCGTCCTGATGATGCCGACCTACCTCGCCTACTTCGGCGGGCTCGTCGCGCTCGAGGCGGTCTCCGGCGCGCCGCTGGTGTTCGAGCGCGGCTTCGCCTTCGATCTGCTGATCCAGCTCGGCGTGTGCATCTTCGCGGCGGCCTGCTCACACATCCTGTGGACGTCGCGTCAGCAGCTCTATCGTGCACGGCGCCTCGGGCGTTATCGCCTCGACGCGCTGGTGACGCGCGGCGCGACCAGCGAGGTCTGGCGTGCGAGCGAGGAGGTGCGCGGGCAGGCGGCGCGGGCGGTGGCGCTCAAGATCGTGCGCGCCGAGCCCGGCCTCGAGCGCGCGCTGATGGAGCGCTTCGAGCGCGAGGCGCGCGCGGCGAGCGCGCTCACCTCGGAGCACACGATCCGCATCTACGACTTCGGCGCCAGCGACGACGGCCTGGCGTTCCTGGCGATGGAGCCGCTCGAGGGCAGCGATCTCGACCAGCACGTGCGCCGCCACGGGCCGGTGCCCCCGCGGCGCGCGGTCCACCTGGCGCGACAGGTGGCGCTGGCGCTGATCGAGGCGCACCGGCGCGGCCTGGTGCACGGCGACCTCAAGCCGTCGAACCTGCACGTGTGCGATCGACCCGGGCGCGAGGACCACGTCAAGGTGCTCGACTGGGGGATCGCGCGCGACCTCGGCTGGCGCTCGCCGCTGGTGACGCACGAGGCGATTGGCGCCGGCACGCCCGCGGTGATGGCGCCCGAGGTCTTCGCGGGCAACGTCTCACCGCGGAGCGACATCTACGCCTTCGGCGCGAGCCTCTACTGGCTCCTGACGGGGCGCTATCCGGTGAGCTTCGAGCCCGGCGAGGGACCGTGGGCGGCGCACCAGCGCGCGCAGGTCACGGCGCCCTCGGTGGTGCGCGATCAGCTCTTCCCCGCCGGCCTCGATCAGCTCGTGCTGCGCTGCCTGGCCAAGCTCCCCGAGGAGCGGCCGCAGGACATGGCGCAGGTGCTGGCGGCGCTCGACGCCTTGCCGATCAAGCCGTGGAGCGAGGCGGAGGCCCGCGAGCTCTGGAGCGCGCTGGCGGACACGAGCGAGCACGACCCACACGCGGAGCCGCGAGCGGGCGCGACGCGCGAGCTCACGGCGTCGGAGCCGATCCCGCCCTGATCGCTTCGACCTCCTCGACGCGCGTGCGATCGACCAGCCAGCGGCGGTGCGCGAACGCGGTGGTGTAGCGCTCCTCGTGGCTGACGATGAGCATGGTCATGCCGCTCTGGGCGAGGCCGCGGATCACCTCCATCACCTCGGCACGCATCTCGGGATCGAGCGCGCTGGTCGGCTCGTCGAAGAGCATCACCTCGGGGTCCTGGGCGAGCGCGCGCGCGATGGCGACCCGCTGCTGCTGGCCGCCGGAGAGCTCGTGCGGGTACGCGCGACCGCGATCCGCCAGGCCGACCCGGGCGAGGAGGTCCTGGGCGCGGCTCGCCGCGAGCGGCCGATCGAGGCGGCCGGTGACGCGCGGCGCGAGCGCGACGTTGTCGAGCGCGCTGAGGTGCGGGAAGAGGTTGAAGTGCTGAAAGACCATGCCGACCTTGGCGCGCAGGCGGCGCAGCAGGTCCTTGTGCGCGGCGCCGGTCATGCCGGGGCGCAGGGTGAAGCCGGCGATCTCGACCTGACCGGCCTCGAAGGGCTCGAGGTAGTTGAGGCAGCGCAGGAGCGTCGTCTTGCCGGCGCCGGATGGGCCGGCGACGGCGATGGTCTCGCCGCGCGCGACGTCGACATCGACGTCGACGAGCACGGGGCGATCGCCGTGACGCTTAGAGAGTCCGCGCACGCTGATCACGTACGAGCCTCCTTTCGAGCCGGCGCGAGAGCTCGGCCAGCGGGAGCGAGAGCGCGAGGTAGAGCGCGGCGCAGGCCAGCCCCGGCACGAGCCAACCCTGCAGGTCGACGGCGGCGATGGTCATGCGCTTGGTGAGCTCGATGACGGTGATGACGCTGATGAGCGAGCTGTCCTTGAGCAGCGCGACGAAGTCGTTGGTCATCGCCGGCAGCGCGATGGTGAAGGCCTGGGGGACGAGCACGTGGCGCAGGACCTGCAGCGGGGACAGGCCCAGTGCGCGGGCGGCCTCGCTCTGGCCGTGCGGGATCGCCAGCAGCGCGCCGCGGTAGATCTCGGCCTCGTAGGCGGCGTAGTTCATGCCGAGCCCGATGACGGCGGCCTGCATCGGATCGAGGTTCCAGTAGGGCGCGAGGCCGTAGTAGAGGACGAAGAGCTGGAGCAGCACCGGTGTGCCGCGGAAGACCTCGATGTAGACGCGCGCGGCGATGGCGAGGGGGCGGCGACCGTAGACGCGGGCGAGCGCGAGCAGGAGCCCGAGCGGCACCGCCAGCAGGAAGGCGAGCAGCGAGACCTGCAGCGTGACGAGCGCGGCCTCGAGGAAGAGCAGGAGCTGGTTGCCGTCGAAGCTGCGCGCGCGATCGGGCGGCGCGAGGATCGGCGGCGGCGGCTCGGTCTGGCGGTGATTCCAGAGGTCCCACTTGCGCAGGATGGCGGCGAGCTCGCCGCTGTCGATCATGGCGTCGAGCGCGCCGTCGATCGCCGACTTGAGCGCGTGGTCGTGCTTGCGCATGACGATGACGTAGGTGCCGCGCGCGACCTCGTCGGGCAGGCAGGTGATGCCCTCGTCCTTGCAGCCATAGCGGTCGGCGATCACGTCATCGAGCAGCACACCGTCGAGGCGGCCCTCGCGCAGATCGGTGTAGGGCTCGTCGACGCCCTCGTAGAGGCGGAGCTCGACCGGCTGCGCGCGCAGGAGATCGTGGGCGACGGTCTGGTTGAGCGTGCCGACCGGGCGGCCGGCGAGATCGGCGAGCGAACGAACGCGGCTCCCGCTGCGCACGGCGAGCGTCTCGCCGAAGACGTAATAGGGACGCGAGACGAGCGTGCGCTCGAGCCGATCGGCGGTGGCCTCGATGCCGTTGATGACGAGGTCGAAGTCGCCGCGCTCGAGCGAGGGGACCAGCGTCGACCAGTTGTGCTGGACCATGCGCTGACGCACGCCGAGGTGGCGCGCGATGGCGTCCATGATCTCGACCTCGAAGCCGACGAGCCTGGACGGGTCGTCCGGGTCCTCGAAGACGTAGGGCTCGCCGCCCTGACGATCAGCGCCCCAGGTGATCTCGCCGCGCGCGCGGATCAGCGTGAGCGTGTCCTCGGGCTCTTCGATCGCACCGCCCCCACAGGCTGCGAGCGCGCCGACGCCGACGATCGAAAGGGCCCACAGACGATTGGATGACATGCACGCTCGAACGGCAGTGACGACGCGGGATCATCGCACAGGCGCAGGCACCTGCCCAGGCGTCACGGCGGTCCCGCTCAGCGACCCAGGGCGCGCAGCAGGCGGGCCCGCGCCAGCGCCAGCGACAGCTCGGCGCGCGTGCGATCGGCGGCCGCCACCGCCACCCGCGTCTGCGCGTCGGCGAGCTCGATGCCCGAGCCCAGGCCCTCCTTCCAGCGCTCCTCGGCGAGGCGGAGCTCGACCTCGGCCGCGGCGATCTGCGCCTCGGCCGCCGCCAGCTCGGACTTGGCCGACGCGATCGCTTCGGCCGCCGCGCTCACCTCGGCGTAGACCGCGACCTCCAGCTCGCGCAGCACCACCTCGGCCGCCTCGAGCTCGACCCTCGCCGCCGCGACCTCGGCGCTGGTGCGCCCGCCATCGTAGAAGGGCCAGGTGAAGGTCACGCCGACGAGCCAGTTCGGCTTCCACTCCTCGAGCCCGGTCGAGCCCACGCCGAGCTGCGCGTCTGCGCTCAGAAACGGCAGGAGCCCCTTGTCCGCCGCGCGCACCGCCGCCTGGGCCGCGCGCACCCGCCGGCGCTGCGCCTCCACCTCGGGCCGCGTCTCGTAGGCGCCGGCCGCCAGCGCCGCGATCTCGCTCTCTTCATCCGCGATCGCCTGCGACCAGACGCCGCTGACGCCCTCGGGCGTCACCGTCAGCCCCATCGCCTGCGCCAGCGCCACCAGCGCCTGGCGCGCCGCCGTCTTCGCCCGCGCCACCTCGGCCAGCGCCCGCGCCTCCTGCGTCTTGGCACGCGCCACCTCGATCGCCGCGCGCGTACCGGCGGCGACGAAGCGCTCCGCCTCTTCACGGTGCCGCTTCTCCGCCGCCAGCGTCGTCTCGGCGACCGCGACGAGCTGGCTCTGCGCCAGCGCCGACCAGTACGCCTCGTCGACGGCGACGAGGATGTCGCGCTCGGTCGCGTCGATCGCCACCTCGCTCGCCTCGATCTGGCGGCGCGCCACCTCCTCGTCGGCGCCGGTGCGCCCGAAGTCGGTGATCGTCCAGCTCGCGGCGATCCCCGCGCGCGCGGAGACGTCCGGGTCGCCGAACTCGGACGGCGGCTGCGCGCCGAGGGTCGCGTCGACCTGGCCGGAGACCGTCGGGTTCAGGGCGGTGCCGATGATCTCGGCCCGCGCCATGGCGGCGCGCACCTCGGTGCGCAGACGCACCAGCGTCGGGTGCGTCGCCAGCGCGCGCTCACGCGCCGCCTCGAGCGTGAGCACGCCGACCGGCTCGGCCGCGCGCGCCGGAGCTCGAGCGGTCAGGACGGCGGCGGCGATGGCGATCGCGATGGCGGCTTGCATGATCCTCCTGGGCTCTCGCGGCCCCGGGCCGCGCGAGCGGCCAAGCATGCGCACGAGCAGGGTTTCATGCAAGCCCGTCGTGCTTCAGAACCACCAACGTGGAGCGCCGGGGATCGGCAGGTCGACCGCCAGCACCTTCGGGGTGAAGGTCGTGGTGAAGAACGGGAAGGCGGCGTTGCTCACGTAGAGCGTGCGGAAGTCGCCGAGCGTGCGCCCGAACGCCGCCGCCGTCGGACCGTCGAGGCCGTCCTCGGCCGTGAGCAGGATCTCCTGCGAGCCGTCGGGGCGCACGAGCACCAGGGTGTTGAACGGGTCGGTCGTGGCGTAGAGGTTGCCCGCGATGTCGAAGGCGAAGTCGTCGCAGGGGACGCCGACCGCGTGCACGCGCGGCGCCCCGGCGTTGCCGGCGAGATCGACCGGAAAGGCGTAGATCGTCCAGGCACTCGAGTTGCAGACGTAGGCCTCGCCGCCGAAGAACTGGATGCCGTTGGCGCCCGGCGCGATGGCGATCGGACCGGGCACGACGTCGAGCACCGGATCGTCGATCCACGCCTCGGCCTGACCGCCGCTGACCGGTACGCGCCACACGACGCCGAGCGCCGAGTCGGCGACGTGCAGCCGGCCGAGGCGGAGCGCGATGCCGTTGGGCAGCGCCATCGGCGGCAGGTTCGCGAGCTGGGTGGTCACGCCCGAGGGCGAGACCGACCAGATCCCCTTCAGCGCGGGGTCGGCCGAGGCGACGGACACATAGAGCGTGCCGTCGAAGCGGATGGCCAGGGCGCCCATGATCCCCGGCAGCGGCGCGTCGGGCGGCGCCACGCCGAGCGGCAGGAAGGCGAGCGAGGTCTGGGTGCCGTCGGGCGCGATCTTCCGGATCTCGCCGGTCAGCGCGAGGCTCACGTACATGTTTCCCGCCAGGTCGAAGACGACGCTCTCGGGCGTCTCGACCGCCTGCGGATCGAAGGAGACGACGATCTCGCTGTCGCCGACCGGGAAGGCGCGCGCGTCGCCGCCCGCGGTCACGGCGGCGATCGTCATCGCCGCGGTCATCATCATCGCATGCAAGGTCTTCATCGAAGGTGCTCCTCGGGTGAGAGTGGACGCCTTCGATCACGCCATGGGCGAGCCCCTCGCGACATACCCTGAAGATGGTAGAGGCGCGGTCAACGCGCTCCGCCATCGCGCAGCCGGTTGGCGAGCTCGACGCGCGTATGCACGCCGAGGCGGCGATAGATCGCCCGCGCGTGGACCGCCACCGTCGCCTCCGCGATCCCGAGGCGCGCGGCGACGTTCACGTTGGAGAGCCCTTCGGCGAGCAGCTCGGCGATCTCGCGCTGGCGGTCGGTGAGCTCGGGTACGAGCTCGGCGCGTGAGCGGGCCTCGAGCGAGCGCGTCGCACCCGCGCGCGCGGCGAGCTCGGCGAGCCCGAGGAGCCCGGCGCCGGCCCGCTCGAGGACGCGATCGGAGCGGTCGCCATCGCCGAGGATCACGACGCCGTCGTTGTGGCCGTCGACGTCGCCGAGGAAGGTGACGACGTAGCCGGCGATCCCGCCGTCGCCGAGGTAGGCGCGGATCTCGTCGGCGAGCTGGGGCGAGCGCGTCACCTCGATCGGCGCGTAGACCCGCCCGAAGCGCGGCAGGGCGAAGCTCGCGCCCTCGCCGATCGCTTCGATGCGCGGCAGGAAGCGCTCGCGCACGCCGACCATCAGGGGGTCGAAGGCGTGCGGCCAGATGGCGTGCGTGAGCTGCCAGGGCCGCCCGCTGGGACAGGTGTGCACGGCCGCGAAGGCGACGCCGGCCGCCTCGCGCAGCGCGCGCGCGAGCTCGAGCCGCCACACCTCGTCGGGCAGGCGCCGCTCGGCCAGCGCGTAACACGCGTGCCAGCGGGCGAGACCTCCCTTGCTCGGGTTCATCACCCCATCATCGTATCATGGGGTGTTGAGAAGGCGATCCACCTCGGGCTGATCGGCGCAGGCGATGGTGTTGTCCGGTTGGATGCGGCAGAGCTTGAGGCGCGAGGTCGTCTCGTTCTCGGCGTAGGCGACGTAGAAGTAGTCGCCGGCCGGCGTCGACCACGACGAGATGTGCGTCACGCTGCGCATCGGCGCGCCGCACGCCCCGAGCCCGAACGCCCCGAGCACGCACGACGCCACGGCCAGCCGTTTGATCGATGTCGTCATCTTCGCCACCTCAGTAGACCGACGAGGGGTTGACGTTGGAGAGCACGAGCGTGTCGACGCAGTCCTTCTCCTCGCCCGTCTCGACGAGGTTGCAGATGCGCACGAAGGTGTCGAAGCGCCCCTCGGTCGTCTTCTGGATGACGAGCTTGGTGGTGCGCGCGTTGCCGACGAACTCGTGGCCGACCATCACCTTGGGCACCGCGCAGGCGGACCAGGCGAACAACGAGATGATTGCGAGCTTTCGCATCGTGTCCTCCGCTCAGCGCGTGTTGGTGGTCATGCCGCCGTCGCTCGCGACGAAGGTCGGACATTGCAGGTCGCGGTTGTCGCCGCAGGAGCGGCGGCACACGAGGTCGTCGCCGGTGTCCTGGCAGAGCCAGAACTGGTGCTCGACGTCGACCCAGAGAAAGGCGTTGGTCGTCTTGATCGTCTCGAGCTTGAGCACCTTCATCGCGCCGTGATCTTCGGCGGATCGGATGCGATAGGTCGTGCAGCCCGAGGACGCGACCGCCGAGACGCCGACGAGGGCGAAGGCGGCCGGTGCGATGAGCGCGCGCACGCGCTTGGCGAGGATCTGCATGCCGACTCCTACTGCGCCTGGAGCACGACGCGCATGCGCCGGCAGTTGCTGAGCTCACCGTCCTGGGCGCGGCCGCACTTGATCACGCCCTGCTCGCCGTTCTGATCGACGAAGAGGAACTTGATGTCGTCCGCGCCGCCGGTCGATGTGGCGATGTACTTCGGGTTGGCGCAACCGGCCGCGCCCGCCCCGAGCCCGAGCGCGCACAACGCCGCGCCCCACGTCTTGAGTTGCATGGATGTCTCCGAGATCACGCGGACCGCGCCGCGACCCGCGCAATGTGAGCGAGCGGCGGGTCGCCGTCAAGACGACCCAAGGCCTCGGATCTACTCGCCGCGCCGGGCGGCCCGCGGGGCGATCAGCGCGCGCACGCCGTCGTGGAACGCGGGACGGAACGCCTTGAGCCGCACCTGGGCGGAAGCTCCGAGAGCCACGCGGTTGGTCAGCAGCACGACGACCAGGCGCTCGGCGCGATCGATCCAGACGCTGGTCCCGGTGAAACCGAGGTGGCCGACCGCGTTCGCCGAGACCGTGCGCCCTGCCGAGCTCGCCCCCGGGCTGGGCGTGTCCCAGCCGACGACCCAGGTCGCGTCGCCGACGCGGTGGCGCGGGTCCCAGAACCAACGCACCACCTCGGGATCGATCCCGGAGAAGGCGCGCCCTTCGGCGTCGGCGCGCTCGAGCCCGAGCGCCCATTGCCCGACCTCGGCCGCGCTGGCGAAGACCCCGGCGTGCCCGGCCACCCCACCCATCACCCAGGCGTTGGGATCGTGCACCTCGCCCTGGACCTCGCGCCCGCGCCACGCGCACCACCCGCACGACGGGATCGAGCGCGCGCGCCGCGCCGAGAGCGGCCGATAGCTCCCCGCTGGAGTCATCGTCGCGAGGCTCCGCGAGTGGCGCTCCTCGAGCCAGCGCCCGAGCAGGATGTAGCCGAGGTCCGAGTAGACGACCTGCGCCTCCGCGCCGCGGGTCGGGTCGGCCTCGCGCGCCGCCTGCCGTACCAGCGCGTCGATGGCGTAGCGCGCGTGTGCGCTGCCCGGCTCGCGCGGAGGTGGCAGCGCGGCGACGAGGTCCTTCCACGCCGGCAGCCCCGCGCGGTGCGCGAGCAACGTGTAGGGCGTGACGAAAGGGGGCAGGTCGTCGGCGATCGGCCGTTCGAGATCGAGCCAGCCTTCGCTCACGCCGCGCATTGCCTGCGTCACGACCACCATCGGCTTGGTCAACGACGCCACGTCGAAGCGCGTGCGCACGCTCGCCCCGCCGACCGAGGCCTGCCCGATAACGCGCCCGCCGTGTGCGACCCAGGCGCTGGCCATCGGGAAGGCGCGCGCGCGCACCCCTTGAGTCAGGAGGCGCAAAAGCCCGCGATCGATCGTCGGCCCCTTCGACCTCTTCAACCTCGGGCCTCCTGCGTCACCACCAGACGCGCCGTGTCGGCGCCGACCTCGAGCCGCGCGACCCAGCCCGAACCGAAGGGCAGCGGCGCGTTGTCGCTACCGTGCCCGACCGGCAGCCCCGCCGCGCACGGCACCCCGAGTCCGCGCGCGAAGTCCGCAACCGCGTGCGCGACGTGGTCGTGCACGCCACCGACGAGCGCGCCGATCACCACGCCGGCGACGCCGTCGAGCGCGCCCGCATACAGGAGCTGGTGAAGCATCCGATCGATCCGATAGGCGGCCTCGCCGACCTCCTCCAGGACGAGGATGCGCCCGGCGAGCCGCGGCATCATCGGCGTGCCGACGAGCGAGGCGAGCACCGCCAGGTTGCCGCCGGCGAGCTGTCCCTCGCAGGCGCCGACGACGATCGGGTCGAGCTGGTCGAACGGCTCGATCGCCGAGCCACCGAGCGCCGCCTCGAGCCGCGCCTGCGACCGGTCGCCCATGCGCGCGATCTGAACGATCGGCGGCGCCGACCAGCACGGCCAGCCCCTCGCCTGCCAGTGCGCGACGAGCGTCGTGCCATCGGAGAACCCGAAGAGCGTCGAAGGTGCCAACGCGTCGTGCGCGAGCGCCGCCAGGGTGCGCGCCGCACCCGACCCGCCACGCCCCATCCACACCAAGTCGGCGCCCGCGCGCGTCGCCTCCGCCAGCGCGCGCGCTCGCACCGCGTCCGCTGCCGCGAGCCACGGCGTGCGCTCGCAGATCGGCAGCGGCGGTGGCAAGGCGACCTCGTGCCCACGCGCCACGAGCCAACCCACCCCTGCCTCGAAGGCCTCGCGCTCGGCCCCGTCACGGATCGGACCCGAGGGCAGCACGATCGCGATCTTCATTGTCAGGCTCAGCGACCGCCCGAGACCAGCCGCAGGAAAGGTCGCTTCTTCTTGTCGCCCGCGCCGCCGCCTTCACCCGCGGGCTCGGCGGGCTCCGGCGGGGGCGCGCGCCGCGCTCCGGCCGACGAGACCAGGCGCCGCCCGCCGCCGGGCTCGCCGCCGCCGGGGAGCAGGTGCTCGCCGATCGCCTCGGCCGCGACCTCGATCCCATAGGCGCCGAGGATCGCGCGCAGGCTGTCGAAGTGCCTGAGCAGCGACTGCTTGACCGACTGGAAGCCATGCTCGGCCGCGGCCTCGCGCTCCCAGAAGGCGATCGGGTTCATCGAGAAGAAGCGCGCGTCGGTCTCCGTCGGCTCGATCAACACGACGTCACCGCGGAAGCTCTCGTCGAGCTTGAGCTTTTCGATGCCCAGGCGCAGCCGCGAGTGCAAGAGCGTCCTGAACGCCTGGTTCAGCACGACGACCATGCCGAGGTCGGCGATCGAGCTGCGATCGTTGGCCACCAGGCGGTGCCGGTAGTTCACGAACGGGCGGAAGGGGTTGTAGCAGACGACGAGCTGGGCGCCGTGGCGCACCGCGGTCGAGATGTTGGCGGTCTTGCGCACCGCGGCGTCGACGAAGTCCTGCTCGCGCCCCGGCGGGCCGACGCGCGCCGGCTTGAAGAAGCCGGGGATCGCCGTCGACGCCTGCACCGCTTCGCTGATCGTGACCGAGTTGTCCTCGTCGTGACCGAAGACCACGCCCTGCGCGGTGTTGATGTTGGTCGCCCCGATGTAGAGCGACTTGCCGCGCTTGAGCTTGAGGTCGCGGAAGGTGTTGGGCGCCTCGTTGCGCGCGAGGTTCTCGCGCACCCAGCGCTCGATGGTCGCGTTGTCGAAGAGCCCCGACGGCAGGACCGACGTGCGGCTCGGCCCGGCGTCGATGATCGTCCGCAGCACCGGCTCGACGAGCTGTTCGGCGGTCTCCCCGCTCGGCTCGGCGAGGAAGTCGCGCGCGCGCGCCACCAGGTCGCCCCACTGCCGCGGCACCGAGCGCAACAGCGCCAGCGTCATGCGCGGCCCGAAGGTCGTCAGATCGCGCACCGCGCTGAGCGGGCGTTCCCAGAGCTCGCGCCAGTTCGGGTTGTAGAAGTCGCGGCTGCGGAACGGGGTCACGCGCGTGGGGTGACCGATGAAGGCCTCGACCAGCTCGGACGGCTCGATGCCGCCCGCGATCGGCGCGGCGAGGAAGGCGCCGGCCGAGATCCCCATATAGATGTCGAAGTCGGTGACCTTCTTGTTGACGAGGAAGCGATCGAGCGCCGCCAGCCCGCCGAGCTTGAAGGCGCCGCCGCTGATCGCCCCGCCCGCCAGCACCAGCGCGCACCGCGCCTCGGTCTGGGGCTTGGACAGGTCGGACTTCTGTACGATGGTGATGCCCATGCCTCGATCCCTATCACGGCGCCTGCCACCTCGGCACGCGCAAAGCCCGCGTCACGACGTCGGCAGCCCGAGCAAGACCTTCGTGGTGCGCAACAAGATGCTGATGATGCGCGCGCGCGCCTCCTCGTCGCCGTCCACCAGGAACGCGCGCCGGTTGTCCTCGGGGCTGTTGGTGACGAAGCGCGTGATGAGGTGCGTCACGGCGACGGTCGCGTCGCGCGCGCGCACCGCGTCGACCCCGTAGCGCCGCATCGCCAGCTGCGCGACCAGATCGGCCGCGCGACCCATGCGCACCTCGCGCACCTCGCGGTCGAGCGCGCCGGTCTCGATGACGTTGCGGATGATGACCCGGATCCCGTTGCGATGCGCCATCGCCCAGTCGTAGAAGCTCGGCAGGATCTCGTCGATGCCGGCCTTGGCATCGAGCGTCGCCGCGAACGCGAAGAGCTCCTTGTAGAAGGCGTCGATGACCGCGCCCCAAAGGCCCTTCTTGTCGGTGAAGTGGTAGGGCAGGGTCGCCGCGGTCACGCCCGCCTTGTGTGCGATGATCGCCAGGGTCGCGTTGTCGTAGCCGTACTCGGCGAACGCCCAGATCGCTGCTTCGAGGACGGCCTCACGGGTCGCCTCGGGCTTGCGGCCCTTGATACGTGGCACGGGACGGGCTCCTGCGTGTCCGGTTCGTCGAACCGACCGACACTTAGCGCAACGCGCCACGCCTTGTCACCCCGCGAGGTTCGCGAGATCGAAACGCGCTCGCCGGCCCGGAAACGGAGCGCGAGCGCGTGCAGGTGCTGATTGACACCCTCCGGACAGGGGTCTATAGGGCGCTGCTTTCCGGCTTCAGCCGCCCCTTCGTTGCCCTTTCGAGGTCCTGGCATGTCGCGTCGTCGTTCGCTCCTCCCAACGCTCGCCATCCTGGCCACGACGCTCCTCGCGAGCGCGCCCGAAGCGGACGCGCGCCCCTTCTTCAAGAAGGGCTCGATCGAGGTCGGCCTGCAGCTCGGCGGCTTGTTCTTCCTCGACGACGAGGCCGTGCCCTTCGACCCCGCCGGCTCCGGCTTCCCGTCGTTGATGAGTGACACCTTCACCTACACCGCGACCGGGACCTACAACTTCACGCGCCACCTCGGCCTCGAGCTCGCGCTCCAGCTCTCGCCGGCCGAGGTCAACCGCCTGTCGATCTTCAGCGTGCACATCGACGCCATCTGGCACCCGATCTCGCACGACTGGATCGTGCCCTTCGTCGGCGGCGGCCCGTCGTTCGCGTTCCTCTTCCCGCAGAAGGACTACGCCACCGACACCGACCCGGGCCTCAACGTCGTCGCCGGCGTCAAGCTCCTGCCCTGGAAGCACATCGGCTTCCGCGCCGACCTCCGCTACCTCCTGCGCATCCCGACCTCGGGCGACGCCTCCGACGGGCGCTCCGAAGTGACCGGCCACGACCTCATGCTCTCGATCGGGCTCATGGGCACCTTCGGCGGCGAGACCACGAAGAAGAAGCAGCCGGTGATCCTCGACACCGACGGCGACGGCATCGTCGACCAGTCCGACGCCTGCCCCAACGTGCCCGGCCACCCCTCCGCCCAGGGCTGCCCCGACAAGGACGGCGACACCCTCGCCGACGACGTCGACCGCTGCCCCGACGACGCCGGCAAGGTCGAGCAGAAGGGCTGCCCCGACAAGGACGAGGACACCCTCGTCGACATCGACGACCGCTGCCCCGACAAGGCCGGCCCCGCCGAGCACAAGGGCTGCCCCGACACCGACGAGGACACCATCGCCGACGTCGACGACCGCTGCCCGACGATCAAGGGCGTGCCCGAGCACGGCGGCTGCCCGCCCCCGCCGCCGATCGAGGTGGTCAAGAAGTTCACCGGCGTGATGAAGGGCATCACCTTCGAGCGCGACAAGGACGTCATCCGCAAGACCAGCTTCAAGACGCTCGATGAGGCCGTCACCGTCTTGAACGAGTACCCGCAGATCCGCCTCGTCATCGAGGGTCACACCTCGTCCGAGGGCACGCGCGAGCACAACCTCGACCTCTCGGACCGCCGCGCCAAGTCGGTCAAGCAGTACCTGATCGACAAGGGCATCGCCGCCGACCGCATCGACACCCAGGGCTTCGGCCCCGACGTGCCGGTCGCCGACAACCGCACCGAGGCGGGCCGCGCCAAGAACCGCCGCATCGAGTTCAAGATCCTCCAGCCGGAGTGAGGCATCGACCGTGGCCCCGCGCTTTCCGCTCGCGCTTCGTGAGCGCCTCGAGGAGGCGGCGCGGCGGCTGCCCGCCGACCCGGTGCAGGCGCTCGCGCTGCGCGCCTTCGCCCAGGCCGAGCGCGTGCTCACGCAGCTCGATTCGACCGCGCGCGTGCTCGATCAGGTCGCGCGCACCCAGCTGACGATCCTGAAGAAGCTCGAGCCGATCGTCGACGACCTCGGCGAGCTGGTGAGGCTCCAGCTCGCGGACGCCCGACGGCGCCTCCTCCGGCGGGGCGACGCGCCCCCCGACGATTGAAGATCGTCGCTGGATCGGCTGCGGCCGCCGTCCGCGGCGTCGGTCGGTCGACGCAGGGGCCGCACGAGGTGCTCACACGAGGAGCGCCAGATGTTCGAGGAGCGCGGGAGCGCTGAACGGCTTGGCGAGGATCGGGGTCTGCCCCTGCATCGCCCACTCGACGAGGCGCGGGTCGCGCGGGTCGCGCGTGGCGACGACGAGGCGGCTCATGAGCTCGGGGTGCGCCTCCGACGCCATCGCCCAGAGCTCGGACAGGAGCCCGTCCTTCATCTGGAACTCGGCGACGACCGCGTCGAAGCGCTGCGCGCGCAACGCCTCGCGCGCCGCCGAGATCGTGCGGCACGAGGTCACCGAGTGGCCCGCGACCTGCAACATCTCCTGGTAGAGCTCGCCGAGCATCGCGTCGTCGTCGACGACCAGCACGTCGAGCGGCACCGGCGTGCGCAGCTTGTCGGCGCGGCGCGGGGCGACCGCCAGCGGCAGCGTCACGGTGACCTTCACCTCCTCGCGCTCCGGGTCGGCGGCTCGCGCGATCTGCCCGCCCTGCCGCCTCAGCGCGGCGATCCCGGCGCGCAGCTCGATCTCGCTCACCGACGGGCCGTGGCCCTCCTCCTCGTCGAGGCCGAAGCGCTCGCGCAACAGCACCTGGGGCTGGTCGGCGCCGGTCAGGGTCAGCTCGATCAGCGCGTGCGGCGAAGCGCCGCGCCTGACGTGCAGGACGACCTCGTTGGCCTGGTAGTCGCGCCGCTGCTGCACCGTCGCCCGCAGGATCAGCGCGGACACGAGATCCCCGACCTGACGGATGTCGCAGGTCGCCCACACCGGCTCGTGCGGCAGCTCGATGTCGAAGCCGACCCCGCCGCGCTCGAGCGAGGCGCGCAGCCCGGACAGCGCGTACGCCAGCTCGGCCCCGACGTCCGCCGGACGCGACAACGGCAACGGCCCCTCGGCGCTCGAGCGACCGCCGAGCGCCGGGTCGTAGACGTGCACGAGCCGCCGCACGCGCTCGGCCTGCGACACCACCTGATCGACGTAGAACTTGCGGCGGTGCGGCGTCGGCGCGATCGGCACGAGCCCGGCGAAGCCGATGATGCCCGTCAGCGCGTCCTGGATCTCCTTGCCGACCTCGGCCAGGCGTGGCTCGACGTCGCGCGCGCGCCCCGCATCGGTGCGCGCGGCCTCGGGCACGAAGGTCAGCGACTGGCGCCCGCCGTCGACGCTGCGCACGCCGACCCCGGCGATCGGGGCGCGGCCGTCGGCGCGCAGCTCGAGCGCAGCGGCGACGCCCGCGCTGGCGGTCAGCGCCGGACCGCGCAGGAACCGGCTCACCGGTCGCCCGACGAGCTCGGACGGCGCGACCCCGGCCAGCGCGCACAGGCGTGTTCCAACGCCGAGCACCTGTCCGCGGGTGTCGACCAGGACTTCGAATGGTCCGCAGCTGTCCATCGCCTCGATCCCCCGCAACGCCGCCAGCGCCGAGCCGCCCGCGACAAAACTGTTGACGTACCCCGAAGAGGGTCGGTAGACCCCACCCTCCGAATCGTAAGACGAGAGGCGCGATGAAGGTCAAGAAGAACTGCCTGGTGCGCGTCCAATATCGGGTCACCGACGAAGAGGGCCTCGAGATCGACGCATCGTCTCCGGACTACCCGCTGGAGTTCGTCTGCGGTCGCGGCGACGTGATCTCCGGCCTCGAGCGCGGGGTCATCGGGCTCGAACCGGGCGGCAAGAAGCGCATCACCATCGCGCCCGAGGACGCCTACGGCCCGCACAACCCGGCCCACGTCAAGACCCTGCCGCGCGCCGCCTTCCCGGTCAACATGGAGCTCGTCGAGGGCACCCGCTTCAGCTACCGCTCGGACAAGGGCGCCGAGGTGATGTACCGCGTCAAGGAGATCCGCCCGGACTCGATCGTCGCCGACTACAACCATCCGCTCGCCGGCAAGACGCTCCACTATGACGTCACCGTCGTCGACGTGACGGATGACTTCGTCGACGGCAAGTAGCCCCTTGCGCTCGACCTCGCCGCGCGCGGACCGGCCATGAAGATCTCGACCCGTGGCGAGTATGGCCTGCGCGCCATGTTGTATCTGGCGATGCAGCAGAAGCACGGCGACGATCTCCTGCAGGCCAGTGAGATCTCCGAGGCGCAGGACATCCCGTCGCACTACCTCAAGCAGATCCTGTCGCGCTTGCGCGCCGCCGGCCTGGTCAAGAGCTCGCGCGGGCCGCAGGGCGGACACGGCCTCGGGCGCGACCCTGCGACGATCTCGGTCGGTGAGATCATCACCGTGCTCGAAGGACCGCTGACCAGCGTCGACGCGATCCTCGACCTGCCTTGCCACATCCGCGTCGGCCCACAACACTGCGTCATCAAAGAGTTCCTGGTCGAGGTCAAGCGCGAGGTCGAGGCGATCCTCCACAACCGCTCGCTCGCCGATCTCGCCTCGCGGCAGAAGGTGCTCGTCGACGACAAGATCATCGTGCAGCCCCGCATCATGCGTCCCCCGCAGCGGAGCTGAGACGGTGAGCCGCGCGCGGCCCGCGACGCTCCTCGCCCTCGCGCTCCTCCTGGCCTGCGCCGACGAGGGCAAGCGCCCGCTAGGCGCCAACTGCACGAGCGACGAGCAGTGCCGCTCCGGCCTCTGCGCCGAGGCACGCTGCCTCGACCCCGACGGCGACGAGGACGGCGACGGGTTGGCCAACGGCTTCGAGAGAGCGCTCGGCACCGACCCGCTCGCCGCCGACAGCGACGGCGACGGCGCCGACGACCCGAGCGAGCTCGGGCAACACGACAACCCGGCGGACTTCGACGGCGACCAGGTGATCGACGCGCTCGAGAGCGACACCGCCGACCGCGACGGGGACTGCCTCGTCGACGAGCGCGACCCCGACGACCTGACCGCCGTGAGCGACCCGGCCGTGCTCGCCGATCTCGGGTGTTGCTGCGACGGGCGCTGCGCGCTGCGCGGGATCGGATCGACCGCGCGCTGCGTCGACGGCGCCCTCGTCTGCGAACGACCCGACCCCGACCGCGACGGCGACGGCACGCCCGACCCGTGCGACACCCCGGCGCTCGTCCTCGACGACGCGTCGCTCGAGCTCGGCTGCGCCGAGGCCTGTGAGCGCCAGGGCGCCTGCGCTGATCCCCCGGCCTCGCAGGACGCCTGCCGCACCGCCTGCCGCGCGCGCGCCAGCGCCGAGGGGCTCTGGCTCGCCAACGACTACTGCCTCGCCGCCGCCTGCGATCGCGATGCCTGCTTCGGCGCCGGCGAAGACTTCGCGATCCCCGCCGCCTGCACCGAAGCCTGCGCACGCGCCGACGGCTGCGGCGTCTTCGCCCTCGGCTCGGCCGGCACCCGCCGGACCTGCGAGCTCTCGTGCGCCGGCGCCGCGCACGCGCTCGGCGAGCCCGCGCTCGCAGCCTTCGACTGCCTCGCCGCGCTGCCCGCCGAGGGCTGCCGGCTGGTCGACGCCCTGCCCTGCGTGCTCGGCGATCGCCTCTGCCGCGACGCTTGCGCCAGGGTCGGCGCGCGAGGCGACGAGGGCGTCGCCGCGTGCCGGCCCGGCTCGCCCACCTATTCGCGCTACCCCACGCCCGAGACCTGCCTCGCCTCCTGCGGCGCGCTCGGCGGCTTCGGTCAGGTCGCCTTCCTCGGCTGCGCGATCGCGCGCGGCTGCGCCGACGACGAAGGCGCCTGCGTCACCGCCCCCGATCCCGCGCCCGAAGGCTGTCTCGCCGCCTGCGGCGCGCTCGGGCGCAAGTGCCCGAACAACCCGCTGTCCGACTCCTCGGTCTGCCGCGCGTTCTGCTCGGGCCTCGTCAACGTGATCGCCGATCCGGACCTCGTGCAGACGCTCGCCTGCATCGAGGCGCTCGACGGCTGCCCGGCCGGCGACGACAGCGCCGTCCAGGTGCTGCTCACGTGCGCCGCCGGGATCGACGACCGCTGCGCGGCGACCTGCGCGCGCTTCTCCGAGTGCACCGGCAGCGCGCCCGAGACCTGCGAGCGCGGCTGCACCGGCCTCGTGCTCGCGCACCCCGAGCGCATCGAGCCGACCTTCGCCTGCCTCGCCGAAGACCCGCCCTGCGACGCGCTCGCGCCGTGCGCGCCCGCCGACCCGACCGCCGTGTGCGCGCCCGCCTGCGAGCACCTCATCGCCTGCGAGCCGGACCGCGCCGGCGGGCTCGGCGCCTGCCTGAGCGAGTGCCAGACCGGGATCGCCTCCGATCTCGATCGCCTCGCCGCCTGGCACTGCCGCGCCACCGCCCCGGGCTGCGAGGTCGCCTGCGACGACCTGCCTGCCGCCCCGCCACCCGCCGCCTGTCGCGAGGCCTGCGCGGGTGACGACGCCTGCATCGAGGCGGCCTACGGCGTGTGCGAGCGCGCCTGCCAGGGCTCGCTCGCCGGGCTGGGCGCGGCGAATGAGACGACCGCCCGCTGCGTTGTCGATGCGCTCGGCCGCCGCTGTGATCCGACCGGGCCGAGACGCTGTGAGCCACGCTGAACCCACGCGCCCCGAGCCGCGTGCGACCGAGATCCCGACCCCCGAGCCACCCGAGGTGCGCGGCTTCAAGGCGATGTCCTGGCCGGCGCTGGGCGCGCTCCTCTTCCTCGGCCTCGCCTCGGGCGTGCCCTTCGATCTCAACTCGGCCACGCTGCAGTCGTGGCTCGCCGATCAGGCCCCCTCGCTCGACCTGAAGGACCTCGGCGTCTTCTCGCTGGTCGCCCTGCCCTACGCGCTCAAGCCGCTCTGGAGCCCGCTGCTCGACCGCTTCGAGCCACCGCTCGTCGCGCACCTCGGACGCCGGCGCGGCTGGATCCTCATCGCCCAGCTCGGCTGCGCGCTGACGCTCGTCGGCATGTCGCTGTCGCCGCCCGAGTCGAACCCGGTGGCGATCGGCGTGCTCGCGCTCGCGCTCGCCTTCTTCTCCGCCTCGCAAGACATCGTCGTCGACGCCTGGCGCACCGACGTGCTGCCCGCCTCGGCGCGCGGGCTCGGCGCGGCGCTCGCCTCCTGGGGCTATCGCCTGGGCATGCTGCTCGCCGGCTTCGTCACCCCGATCCTCGCGACCGGCGTCGGGATCGGCTGGGAGAGCGCCTACCTCATCATGGGCCTCGTCATGGCGGTGAGCCCGATCGCGACGCTGGTCGCACCACGCGAGCCGAGCGACCTGCCGCCGCCCCGCAGCATGCGCGACGCGGTGGTCCTGCCGTTCGCTGACCTGCTGAACCGCCCCGGGCGCGCCGCCTCCACCACCGTGATCTTCATCGCGCTGGTCTTGACCTACAAGCTCGGCGACGCCTTCGCCTCGAGCCTCTTCACCGCCTTCCTGCAGCGCGGTCTCGGCTTCGAGCCCGAGGAGGTCGCCGCCTTCCGCAAGACGATCGGCGTCGGCGCCGTGCTCGGCGGCATGATCGTCGGCGGCTTCCTGATGGTGCGCATGCGCCTCGGCACGGCGCTCCTCGCCTTCGGGATCCTGCAAGCGGTGACCAACCTCGTCTTCGTCGGCCTCGCCGCCACGCACCGCGACTTCGGCTTCCTCGCCGTCGCCATCATCGGCGAGAACGTCGCCACCGGGCTCGGCGCCGTCGCCTTCGTCGCCTTCATCACCGCGCTCTGCGATCGCCGCTTCAGCGCGACGCAGTACGCGCTCCTCTCCGCGCTCGCGACGCTGCCGCGCGTCGTCGTCGGCCCGGTCGCGGGCCCGACCGCCGAGGCGCTCGGCTGGCCGGGCTACTTCGTCATCTCGACGCTGGCGGCGCTGCCCGGCCTCCTGCTGGTGCTCGTCGCGCTGCCCGGGATCCGCGCGATCGATCGTTAGACAGGCTCGACCAGCGCGGCGATCAGCTCGCGCCCGCTCATCGCCGGGTGCCACTTCGCGAGCGCCTCGTCGGCCGGGCACTGCCCGCGGTCCGCCAGCGCGGCGAGCGGCTCGAGGAAGCGCGCCTCGTCCTCGTGACCTTCGCGCGCGGCGATCTCGGCGAGCCCCGCGCGCGCGATCGCGAAGAGCTCGCGCGCGAGATCGACCGTCTTGCCGCGCGAGCCCGGGATCGATGCCGCCAGCGCGTCGCGCGCGACGTCGTGGCGATGCTGCCAGCGCTCGCTCATCGTCCAGCGCCGCGTCAGATCCCAGGTCGCGGCGAGCGCGCCGTCGCTGTAGAGGAGGCCCTTCCACAAGGCCGGCAGCGCGCAGATGTAGCGCGGCGGCACGCAGTCGGCGGTGCGCGTCTCGAGGTAGGTCTTGATGCGCACGTCCGGAAAGAGCGTCGACAGGTGCAGCTCCCAGTCCTCGATCGTCGCGCGCTCGCCGTCGAGCCCGACCTCCCACAGGTCCTTGAAGGTGCGCCCACGCGCGGGCAGGAGCTCGCCGCCCCGCACGATGAAGAACATCGGCACGCCGATCGCCCAGCGCACGTAGCGTTCGTAGGTCGGGGGCTCACCGTCGAAGACGAAGTCGAGCAGCCCCGAGCGATCCGGATCGGTGTCGGCCCAGACCGACGCCCGGAACGACTTGAGACCACATGGCTTTCCGTCCTGGAACGGCGAGTTGGCGAAGATCGCCGTCACGATCGACGAGGCGCCCATCGCGGCCCGGAGCTTGTCGCCCATGTCGCGCTCGGACGACCAGTCGAGGTTCGCCTGCACCGTCGAGGTCGCCTGCATCATGTGCAGCGCCAGCCCACCGCGCGTGGGCAGATAATCGCGCATCACGCTGTAGCGGCGCTTGGGCATGAAGCCGAGCTCGCGCGGCGCATGCACCGGCTGCGCGCCGAGCCACATCCAGCGCACCCCGAGCTCCGCGGTGAGCCGCTCGAGCTCGGTGACGTGGCGGGCGAGCTCCTCGGCGGTCTCGTGCACGGTCTTGCGCGCGCGCCCCGAGAGCTCGACCTGGCCCCCCGGCTCGAGCGCGATCGAGCCCTCGTTGGACTCGAGCGCGATGAGCTCGCCGCGATCGACCAGCGGCTCCCAGCCGCAGCACTCGCGCATGCCCTGCAACAGATCGACGATGCCCGGCTGCAGCCCGCTACCCCGATATTGCAGCGGCTCGAGCGCCGGGAACGAGAAGGCGAACTTCTCGTGCTCGGTGCCGATCCGCCAGCTCGCGCGCGCCTTCTCACCGCGGGCGTGATGCTCGACCAGCTGCGCGATGCGCTCGACCCGTGTTGCGTCTCCGGATCCGACGTGACTGCTCAACTCCGCCTCCGCAACACCTGCCTGGATCCGCGCGCGCGAAAACACCCGACCGAATGCCGGCGCGGCTCGCCATTCATAGGCGCATGGCGTGCGAATTCAAGCACGAAGGCGCCGACCGGCCGTCACCGGCGGTCGTGACGCACCTTCACGGAGCGCCTACCCCTTGCGCTTGCGGCTCGACTTGCGCGACTTGCGCGTCGCCGGGCCCGGCGTGGGCTCGGCCGACGGCGCAGCCGCCTCCTCGTCGTCGTCGGCGATCGCCTGGATCATCGTGGTCGCGTCGGAGGGCGCGATCAGCTCCGCCGGCTCGGCCTCGACCTCACCGGTCGGGATCTCCGCCTCGAGCGCCTCTTGCGAGATCGGCGTGCCGAGCAATGCGTCGCCGTCGTCCTCGAAGGCGCTCATCATGCGCGTCGCCCCGTCATCGGCCGCGGGCGCGCCCGGCGTCACGAGGAACGGGCTCGATTGGTCCTGGCTCGTCTGATAGCTGAAGTCGAGGTCCTCCTCGACCGTGCGCGTCGGCGCATCACCCTTGAGGAGCGCGAAGAGATCGTCCGCCTCCGGGGCGGCCCCGAACGGCGAGAGCGGCTCGACCTCGGACGAGGGGCGCGCCTCGAAGCCCACCTCGCTCGCGGGATCGGCCGGCGCGATCGCGCTCGCCATCTCCTCGGCGTCGGCCGCACCCTCGAACGGTGGCGGCAGCTCCAGCGAAGGCACGTCCTCGCTCGACTCGACGACCGCCGCCGGCTCGACGTCGCCGCCTTGCGCCTCGGGCGCGTCGATCCCGGCGACGCTCGTCAGCGATGGCTGCGGCCGCGTCGCGTAGCGCGCCGGGGTATCGATGGTGGGCTTGCGGCGACGCTGTCCGAGCCGCGGCCGCTCCTCCTCGACCACCGCCTCGGGCTCCGGCTCGGGCGGCGCGCTGGCCGCCTCGAGCGCCCGCGCCGCCGCGTCGCGGTAATGATCCGCGAACTCGGCGAGGATCGCCGCCCGATCCGGCAGCGTCTCGTACGTCGCCAGGAGCTCGACGGCGACCTCGGGGATCACCTCGTGCGCCTTCTGCTCGACGGCCTTGGGGGCCGCCTGCTCCTTGGCCTTGGCCTTTTCGGCCTTGTCCTTCTTCGAGTCGGTCTTGCGCTTGCTGCCCATGGTCCCGGTCGTCGTCTTCTTGCGTGTCATCGTCGCTCTTCCAGTCGTGGTCTCGGTCTCAGATCGTGACCGGCGTCTTGTCGGCGATCCACTTGCCGACGAGGTTCTTCTCCGGCTCGGAGAGGTTGAGGAGCTCGATCCCCATGCCGGGCGTACCGGCCGCGTCACCGCGCTGGCGCCGCCACGCCACGATGCCGGTCGCCTCCAGGAACTGGTTGGAACGGCCGACGCGGATGCGCACCTCGCGCCCGACCTTGAGGAGGTTCGGCGTCGCGATGAAGAGCCCCGGCAGATCCTCGGGCCCGTCGTTTTCGTAGCGGAAGAAGTGATGCGGCTCGCCGTCGTCGAGGTGCGCCTCGAGCGTGATCTTGAACTGGTTGGTGCGCACACGCGCACGCGCGCTGGCCCGCTTGCGCGTCGCCTTGTCCTCGGCGCGCGACACGCCGCCCATCGACTCGTCGGGCTCGTCCTGCTCGACCTCGCCGCTGGCGACCTTGAGGGTCTCGCCCGCGATGGCCGGCCCCGCGACGACGCGCGGCTGCGACGCGGTGCGCCCGCTCTGCGCCGACCCCTGCATCATCGCGCGCGACTGCTCCGACACGTCGATCGCCGGCGTGTGCTGGCGCACGCGGTTCGCGCCGACGTGCATCGCGCCGCCGGAGATCGTCGCCGACGACCCGATGACCGACGCGACCGACGCGGCGTAGTCCAGGGGGGCCGGTTCGTCGTCCTCGTCGTCGTCGTCGAGCAGGTTCGAGGCGGCCGAGAAGACCTGGCGCGCGGTGTCCGAGATCGCCGACTCGCGCCGCACGAGCTTCTGCTCGAGGTCGCCGACGGCCGACTCGGCGCGCTCGAGCGCCTCGGTGCGGGAGGCGTAGAGCGCCTCGCGCTCCTCGAGCAGCGCCATGCGCTGCGACATGACCTCCTTGCGTCGCTGCAGGAGCTCCTGCCGCTCCGCCAGCTTGCCGAGGTCCGGGTCGACGCCGCCCAGGTGCGTGTCCGACGCCGCGAGCAGCTCGCTGGCGAGCTGGTAGGCCTTCTGCCCCATCGCCTCGGCGCGGCGCATGAGGCTCGCCTCCTGCTCCTTGACGAACGAGGCGTGGTTCATCAACGCCTTGGTCTTCTTGAGGAACGCGCGCTCCATCTGCGCCACGCCCTGTTCCTGCACGTGGAGCTGGGCCTCCATGTGCACGAGGCCCTGCTCCTGCTCGAACAGCGCCTGTTCCTCGACGAGAAGCACGTTCTTGTCCGTCATTCATGCCCCCTTGTCTCGTCTTTACCGGGCTTGGCCCTGCCGATCTGCTGCGCGCGCCGCTCGAGCGACGGGTTGTCGGCGCCGTAGCGACCGGAGAGCTCCTTCAGGAGCGCCTCCGCCTCGGCCATGAGGCCGTTGGAGATGTAGAAGTCGAGCTCGCGCAGGTCCTCGCCCATCGCCCCGCCGTCCTGGGCGTCCGCGGGCGCGCTGCCGGCGAAGGTGAGGTTCATCGCGATCTCGTCGCGCATCTCGTCGGGCAGGAAGGCGTCGTCGACGATCGTGTTCTCGGCGGTCCCGCCGAAGCCCACCTCGTCGCTGTCGAAGTCGTCGAAGTCGTCGAAGTCGGCGCCCGCGCGCGCCGGCGCCGGCGACGCCTTGGCGGCCGCCGCCGCGACCTTGGCCGAGGGCAGGGGCGCCGAGTGGTACGGCACCTCGAAGGTCTGGCCGACGGCGTCTTGCGACTCGCGGCCGAGCGCCTCGCGCCCCTGCGGATCGTTGGGGTCGAGCGTCAGCACCTTGGTCCAGCACTCGTCGCGCTCGTGCACGAGCCCGCCGGCGTCGTAGATGCGCGCCATCTCCTTCAACACGGCGACCGACTTGTGCACCTGGCCGAGCTGGCTGAAGGTCTCGGCGAGCAGATGCAGGACCTCGAGGTCCTCGGGGCGCGCCTCGTAGGCCTTCTTGAGCTTGGGCAGCGCGCGCTGCGGCTCGTCCTGCGCGACGTAGATCGCGGCCAGCCGCTTGGCGACGAGCGCGTCGTCGGGCTGGTGGTAGAGCAGGCGCTCGGCGATGCGCGGGTAGTCCTGATCGCCGGCCTTGTGCTCGAGCACGTCGGCGACACGGCGCAGCTCCTTGGCGGCGTCCTGGAGCTTGCCCTGGGCGGAGAGCGCCTCGGCCAGGCGCACGCGATCGGCGAGGTTGTCGGGATCGAGATCGAGCAGGCACGAGGTGATGCTCAGGCGCTCGGACGGCTCGGTCGCGCCCTTGAAGGCGCGCTCGAAGGCGCGCGCGGCCTCGCCGTAGAGGCCGTGCTCGGTGTAGTGGCGGCCGAGCGCCAACGCGGCGTCGCGGTTGTCGGGCGCGAGGCGCACGACCTGCAGGTGACAGCCCATCGCCTTGAGCCCGAAGCCGTCCTTTTCGTAGCGGCGGGCGACGTGCAGGAGCTGCTCGACCGCCTTGTGCTTGTCCTCGGCGCGTACGAAGAGGTCGGCCAGCTCGAGCCGGAGCTTGATGTCGTTGGGCTCGGCGGCGACCAGACGCTCCATCTCCGGCACAGCCTTCTTGAGCTGGCCAGAGCGAACGTGGCGTTGAACGAGCTGGACCTGGGCGGCGATCTTGTCCCTCTCCACGCGGCGAGCCTAACATGGCCCCGCGCGGCACGCCAGCCGGGCCCCGGCCGCCGGAATACACGCCGGTCGGCGGCGACGCACCGCGACGCTCAGCCGGCGGACAGGTGGGCCGCCAGGGCGCGCAGCCCGAGCAGGTAGGACTGCGGGCCGAAGCCGAGGATCTGCCCGAGGCAGACGTCGGCGATGAGCGAGACGTGCCTGAACGGCTCGCGCTTGTGCACGTTGGAGAGGTGGACCTCGACCGCGGGCCGCTCACAGAAGACGAGCGCGTCGCGGATCGCGATCGACGTGTGGGTGTAGGCGGCGACGTTCAACACGAGGCCCGCGGTGCCGTCGTCGCGCGTCGCCTGGATGCGCGTCACGATCGCGCCCTCGTCATTGGACTGCATCGCCTCGACCTCGAGCCCGAGCTCGGCGCCGAGCGCGACGAGCGCCTGGTCGATCTCGGCGAGCGTCATGCGCCCGTACTTCTCCGGCTCGCGTCGGCCGAGCAGGTTGAGGTTCGGCCCGTGGATAACTATGACCTTTTGTGTATTCATCGGCGGCGACGGCTCTGGATGCGGTGGAGGAGGGCCTCGAGGCGAGCGAGCGCGGGGGCCTTCGGCTTGAGCGCGAGCGCGTCGAAGTCGCCGGCGGCGAGCGCCTCGATCTCGTGCAGGCGACGCGCGAGGCTCGCGTCGTCGGGCGAGCGCGCGATGAGCTTGCGATAGATCTCGATCGCCTGCGCGAACTCGCCCTGGCGGGCGAGGATCTCGGCGTAGGTCCGGGTCTGCATGCTCAAGCGCCCCGCCCGCCGGCGTCCGCCTCGCCGAGCGCGCGCGCGACCTCGAGCCAGCTCAGGCGGCGCACGAGCGGCTGGCCGATCCGCTCGAGCAGGACGAAGCGCACGCCCTCGTCGTCGCCCTTCTTGTCGCCGCGCGCCGCTTCGATCAGCGCGCCGAGCGCGGGCAGGCTCGCGTCGTCGGGGTCGGCCGGCAGGTCGAGGCGCGCGAGCGCGCGGCGGAGCTCGGCCTCGAGCCCGCGCGCGGCGACGCCGAGCCGCTCGGACAGGCGCGCCGCCCAGACCATGCCGACGGCGACCGCTTCGCCGTGGGTCCAGCTCCCGTAGCCGAGGAGCTTCTCGTAGGCGTGGCCGAAGGTGTGGCCGAAGTTGAGCACGGCGCGCCGGCCGGCCACCGGGTCCTCGCGCGGGTCCTCGGCGACGATGGCGCTCTTGATGCGACAGCAGGCGGCGACGATCGCGGCGGTATCGAGCGCGCGCAGATCGGCGCCGGTCAGGGTGTCGAGCAGCGTCGGCTCGGCGATGAGCGCGTGCTTGAGCGCCTCGGACAGGCCGCAGCGCACCTCGCGCGGCGGCAGGGTCGTCAGCACCGACTGGCTGGCGACGACGGCGCGCGGCTGCCAGAAGGCACCGATCAGGTTCTTGCCGCTCGGGTGGTTGACGCCGGTCTTGCCGCCGACCGACGAGTCGACCTGGGCCAAGAGCGTCGTCGGCACCTGCACGACGTCGACTCCGCGCAGGTAGATCGCGGCCGCGAAGCCGGCGACATCGCCGACGACGCCGCCGCCGAAGGCGACGATGGCGTCGCGCCGCGAGAGCTTGTGCAAGAAGGCGGCGTCGAGCACACGCTCGACGGTGGCGAGGGTCTTGTGTGCCTCGCCCGCCGGCAGGACGACGCTGGCGACGCGGTGGCCGGCGCCCTGCAAGGCGGCCTCGAGCTCGGCCAGATGCAGCGGCGCCACGTTGTCGTCGCTCACGACGAGCAGGCGGCGGGGACCCGGTGCGAGCACCTCGCCGGCGATGGCCGCGCTCGGCGCGCCCGGCGGCCCGGGCACGATGAGGATCGGATAGGCGGTGGTGGCGCCGGCGGCGGCGGGGATGTGCACGTCGATCCTCATGAGGTCTCTTCCGCGCGGCGCCGTGTGAGGTGCGATCCGAGCAGGCGATCGATGGCGGCGGCGACGAGGTCCGGCGGGTCGCCGGCATCGACGACGTGGTCGGCGGCGGCGTAGAAGCGGCGGCGCTGCTCGAGCTGCTGCGTGAGGAAACGCTCGGCGTGGCTCACGTCGAGACCGGCGAGCAGCGGGCGCGTGTCGTCGGCGCGGCCGACCAGGCGGCGCACGATCACGTGCGGCGGCGCCTCGAGCCAGATCACCGGGCCGGCCGCGCGCATGCGCTCGAGCGCGCCGGGTTGACAAGGCGCGCCGCCGCCGGTGGCGACGACGAGCGCCTCGTCGCGCGCGAGCACACGCGCGAGCACCTCGGCCTCGATGCGCCGGAAGGCGCTCTCGCCGTCGCCCGCGAAGATCTCGGCGATGCTCTTGCCCTGCGCCTCGATCTCGGCGTCGAGATCACACGAGGCGAAGGCCGGCCAGCGCGCGGCCAGGAGGCGGGCCACCGTCGACTTGCCGGCGCCCATCTGCCCGATGAGGATGACTTTCTGCTTCATGTCCGGGTCGCCGTGTTGCGTCATCGAAACGCCGACAGGAGCGCCGAGAGCTCCCGCGAGAAGAGGTGCCACTCGATCGCCGCCAACGCCAGAAACGGTCCGAAGGGAACGTGCAGACGCCGGAACGGGACGGCCTCTGGCGAGCCGGCCGGCGGCGTCGGAGGCTCTGCGGCGGGCGCCCGCACCGCGAAGGGCGAAGCTGGATCGGGCGTCTCGTTCGGCAGCGGCGGCGGCTCCGAGAGGGCGAAGTCGCGGCGGAAGAGCGCGGCGGCGACGAGCGCCTGCAGCGCCGCGGCGGTGAGCACGAACGGGATCGCCAGCGCGCCGAGCCAGGCGCCGATCGCGAGCAGGAGCTTCCAGTCGCCGCCGCCGAGGCCCTCGCGGCCGGTGATCAGCGCATAGAGGAGGCCGAGCACGAGCGGCGCGCCGCCGCCGACCAGCGCGCCGATGGCGGCGTGTTTCAGCGTGATCCCGGTCTCACCGGCGATGGCGAGCGAGCTGGCGAGGCCGAGCAGCGCGAGCGGCAGCGTGATGCGATCGGGCAGGAGGAACCAGTCGAGGTCGATCAGCACGAGCGCGAGCAGCGCCATGACGAAGGTGAGCTGCAGCGTGAACGGCACGATCACCTGCGGCAGGAGCTGCTCGATGCGCGCCGGCATCACGAGCGGACCGCTGTGCGAGAGCCAGAGCGCGACCGCGAGCAGACCGGCGGCGAGCTCGACCAGCGGATAGCGCGCGGAGATCGCCACGCCGCACGCGCGACAGCGGCCGCGCACGATGAGCCAGCCGATGACCGGGACATTGTCGTGCCAGCGCACCGGCGCGCCGCACGCCGGGCACGACGAGCCGGGCCGTGTGAGCGAGCGCCCGAGCGGCAGGCGGTGGGCGACGACGTTGACGAAGCTGCCGAGCGAGGCTCCGAGCGCGAAGATCAGCGCGAGGAAGGTCGGCTCGGCCCAGCTCATGGCTTTCACGTCATTTCACTTGGATCGTGCCGAGGCCCATGCGGTTCTGCCCGTCGTGCTTGACGCGCTTCTGATCCCAGCTCTTGACCGGGAGGCGCGTGTCGGGCCCGGGCTGATAGAGGCCGATCCAGATCGTGTACTCGCCCGGGTTCCCCTCGGGGATCTCGATGTCGTAGGAGTCCTTGACGATGTCGCCGACGAGCCAGTGATCGGTGCGATAGCAGCCACCGCAGTTCTTGTTGTCCTCGCTGTGGCGCGTCGGGTTGAGCGGCCAGTGATCACCCGCGATGCGCGCGCCGCCGCCGGACTTGTCCATGTGGATGAAGATCTTCAGCGACTTCTTCACGAGCTTCAGCGTCTTGTAATAGACGGTGAGGTTGAGCATCTCGCCGGTGCTGACGGTCGGCTTGTCGGTCGCGTAGCCGACGATCATGATCGTGTCGTCGAAGTTGCCCCAGAGGCGGTTGAGGCGCGGGTCCTCGAGCGCGGCGAAGGTCTCGTCGGTGAAGGTCGCGAGCGCGAGGCGATTCTCTTGCGGCTCGCCCTCGGCGAGCCACGAGGTGGTGAGAAGCACGCGATAGCTCGAGCCGTCGAGGACCGGCAGGTGGTGGTTTTCGGGGTGCAGGATGCGGAAGGCGTAGTTGAGATCGGAGAGCTGATCGGCGGGCAAGAGGAGCGCCCGGCGCTCGCTCCGCTCGGCGGTGGCGGTCGGCACGAGCGTCGCCTCGTCGATGACGTAGAAGGCGCGCGAGCGTGGGTTGAGCGAGAAGGACAGCCGCTCCTCGGGGGCGACGCGCACGCTGGTCTGATCGTTGTCGACGATGAGCCAGCTGCGCCCGGCGGCGTCGGCGAGGCGCTTGCCGACGAGGGACTTCGGGCTCCAGCGTTGGGTGGCGTCGGTCAGCACCGAGTCGCCGACCTGGGTGGCGAAGCCGCGCATCGCCGGCGCGTCGCGGCGGCCGTCGCCGTCGTCATCGTTTTCGGCGTTCCACCCCGGAAAGACCAGGGTCTGTCCGCCGGTGGCGGTCTCGACCTCGAGGACCTGATCCTCGCGCCCGAGCAGGACCTTGAGCGCCGCCTGGCGGTCGCGGATCTCGGGCATCTCGGCGGTGTAGAAGTTGGCGTCCTTGCGGCCCTGGGTCGCGAAGGCGCCGTGCTTGTAGACCGGGGCGCCTTCACCGGCGACGCGGTGCCAGGTGTCGAGGATGTGCTTCTGGCTGACGTTGACCGCGATCGCCGGCTCGAGCCGCGTCAGGTGCACGACGACACCGACGAGCGCGACCGCCGCCAGCACCCCGGCGAGCACACGCCCGCGCTCGACGAAGACCGCGGCGCGATCGGTCCACGCCGAAAGGCGCGCGTGCACGCCGCCATCGCGCGAGAGCGCCGAGACGAGCCGCGGCAGGGCGCGGTTGATGAGCAGCGCGAAGACCGCCAGCACCGGGCCGATGAACCAGGTCGAGCGCAGGAGCGTGCGCGCGCCGTAGGTGTGGGGGTTGGCGACGTCGGGCAGCACGACCTCGGTGACGAGCCCGGCGCGATCGACGAGCGGCAGCACGTAGGACATGACGACGAGCGCGAGCACGGTACCGACCGCGAAGACGAGGAGCTCGACCTTGCGGGCGATGCGCGGCACGACGGCGACCGCCGCCGCGCCAAAGCCGCCGATCACCAGCAGCGTGACGAGCGGGCTCGAGAGGCCGGAGTCGCGCACGAGCTGCGAGGTGAGCACGAGCGCCAGCACCCCCACGAAGGCTGCGAGCGGGGCGAGCCACCAGCGCGCCGCCGGCGCCGTGGTCGTCTCGTCCGCGTGCGCGACGGGCTCGAAGCGCTCGAGCGCCCATACCAGGAGCGCGATGAGCCCGGCTGCGGCGATCGCCAGGACCGCGGTGTTCGAGGCGAGGCGCTCACCCCAGTAGCCGTCGTCGGGCACGAGCACGCGCGTGAGCGCGACGACGAGCGCGAGCACCCAGAGGCCGGCGGCGACGAGCCATGCCGCGCGGGCGGCGCGCGGCGTGGTGACGCGAGAGGCGCTGGCGGCGAGGGATCGACCGGCCGCGGGGAAGACCCAGCGGAAGACGATGATGCCGAGCAGGAGCACGAGGGTCGCGAGCCCGATGGTCAGCAGCGGGTCGTTGGCGGTGAGCTTGGCGGCGAGCGCCTTCTGCGCGGGCTGGATGCTGCCGGCGAAGCGCGAGCTCATGCCGATGCCGTGCACGCGACCGATGACCGCGAGGCCGAGCAGGCTCCCGATGAAGAGCAGGATCCCGGTCGTGATGAGGAACGGGCGCGTCTGCCGGAGCCAGCGCGCGGCGCGCACCGAGAAGCGCGCGAAGGCGCCGAAGTGGATGAGGCAGGCGAAGGCGGCGAGGATCATCGACTGCTTGAAGGCCCAGGCGAACCCCACGCTCTCGGGGAAGCGCAGGTTGCCCTCCTTGGCGAAGGGCGGGTCGTAGGCGAGGAAGCCGACGAGCGGCTCGGGGCTGGCCTTGAGCTCGCGCCGCATGATGTAGAACATCGTCACCAGCGCGAAGGCGGCGAAGTACTTCGGGCCTGACTCACCGCGGATGAGCCGCTCGAGGAGGAGGGCGACGGCGATGGCCCCGGCCGCGGCGCCGGCGAAGAGGAACTGGTTGCCGAGCTTGAGCGAGGCCATCAGCATGGCGATCGGCAGGAAGAACCAGGCGACGACGATGAGGCCGCTCCGGTCCTTCTTCTCGAGCGCCGAGAAGAGGAGGAGCCCCGCGGCGACGACGACGATCGGCGACCAGGGCGCGAGCCCGAAGCCGAGCTGGCGGATCACCATGTCGAAGGTGCGGTTGTAGGTCGAAGGCCCATCGGAGAAGAGCGCGCTCTCGAAGCCGAGCCCGGAGAAGAGGCTGCCGTCGGAGGCGCCGCGCGCGAGGAGCTCGGTGAGGAGGGCGGCGACGATGAAGAGCGCGGCCGGCGCCCAGTCGACGAGGCGGCGCGAGGCGCTCGACACGAGCGGCAGCGCGAGCGCGACGAGGCCGGCGAGCGCGAGCGCGTAGGCGCCCTTGGTGAAGAGCGCGGCGAGGAGCCCCGCGCCGAGGTAGGACCACACCAGGCGCGGGGAGACGCGCGTGGAGGCGGCGGGCGCGGGTTCGCCGGGCGCGGGCGCGCGCTCGACCAGGGTCGAGAGCAGGAGCCCGCAGCCGACGAGCGTGAGCGCGAGCACGAGGCCGGGCTCGCCGGCGATGATGCGCGCCTGCGCGAAAAAGAGCGGCGTGGAGATCAGGACGAAGCCCGTGAAGAAGGCGACGCGGGCGCTCCAGACCGTGCGCACGGTGGCGAGCAGGACCCACAGCGCGATGAGGGCGAGGACCGCGCCGGGCAAGCGCGTCGTCCACTCGCTCGCCCCGAAGATGCGATAGGCGACGGCGCGGAGCCAGGTCTCGAGCGGCGGCAACGCGATCGAGCGGCCGTTGTCCTTGAAGGCGACGCGCGCGGCGATCGCGCCCGCGCCATCGGACAGGGCGGCGGCGAGCCCGGCGCCGTCGCCCGCTTCGAGCACGATCAACGGGTCGGGTGAGGCCGCGGCCTGGGCGCGCGCGGCCTCGTCGACGCCAGCCGCGTCGAAGGCCGCGTCGAGCGCGAAGATCGGCGCGGCCGAGTCCCAGACGTCGCGCCAGCGCTCGGTCGACAGGCGCGTGACGATCTCGGCCGCGGGCGGCATGCGCGGATCGCGCACGAGCACGACCGAGGCGCCAGCGGCGTAGCGCAGGGCCTCGGCGCTCAGCTTGGCCGCCTGCTTCCAGAGATCGTCGCGCGCCGGGTCGGCGACGAGGAGGCGCGTGTCGATGACGATGGCCGCGATGGTGCGGGTGCGCGCGAGATCGAGCGCGGCGCGCAGCGCGGTGGGCGTGCCGGCCTCGGGCAGCTTGACGAGCACGCCCTCCGCTTCGGCGGCCTGCACCAGCGCCTGCTCGGCCGGGCCGGGCACGCGCTGACCGCCGGCCGTCGCCGGATCACGCGCGAAGGCGGCGACCGCTTCGGGCGGGGAGGCGAGCGTGCGCGCGAGATCCGCGCGGTCCATCTCCCACGGCTCCCACAGGCCGGTCGAGCCGATGCCCGCGACGAGCACGACCGCGCCGAGCACCAGCGCGAGCACGACACCATGCGCGTTGACGAGGGCCGCGAGGCGGTCGGTCAGCCTGTCGGGGGTCTGTCGTGCGTTCATCACCTGCCGGGGCGCGGCCCAGCCGGCGCGCGCGGAGGCGGACTTTACCCGCCCCCGCGTCGAGCGCAAGCACCTTCGGCGCGCGCCTCCGCGAGATCGGCGTCGACCATGAGGCGCACCAGCTCCGAGAAGGTCGTGCGCGGCTGCCACCCCAACAGGCGCCGCGCCTTGGACGCGTCGCCCTGCAGCAGATCGACCTCGGTCGGGCGGAAATAGCCGGGATCGATCTCGACCAGCACGCGCCCGTCGGCGGCGCGCCCGCGCTCGGAGAGGCCCTCGCCCTCCCACGAGACCGGCAGCCCGGCGTGCGCGAAGGCCACCTCGACCAGCTCGCGCACGGTGTGGGTCTCGCCGGTGGCGATGACGAAGTCCTCCGGCGTCGGCTGCTGCAGCATGCGCCACATCGCCTCGACGTACTCGGGCGCGTAGCCCCAGTCGCGGCGCGCGTCGAGGTTGCCGAGGTAGAGGCGCTCGTCGAGGCCGAGCGCGATCCGCGCCGCCGCGCGCGTGACCTTCTTCGATACGAAGGTCTTCCCGCGCCGCGGCGACTCGTGGTTGAAGAGGATGCCGTTGACCGCGAAGAGCTGATAGGCCTCGCGGTAGTTCACGACCGTCCAGTAGGCGAAGAGCTTCGCGACCGCGTACGGCGAGCGCGGGTGAAAGGGCGTCGTCTCGCGCTGCGGCGTCTCGGCGACCTTGCCGTAGAGCTCCGAGCTCGACGCCTGGTAGTAGCGCACGCGCGCGCCCGACTCGCGCACCGCGTCGAGCAGGCGCAGCGCCCCGAGCGCGTCGACGTCGGCGGTGTACTCCGGCACTTCGAACGAGACCTTCACGTGGCTCTGCGCGCCGAGGTTGTAGATCTCGTCGGGCGCCACCTTCTCGACGAGGCGCGACAGGCTCGACGCGTCCGTCAGATCGCCGAAATGCAGATGCAGGCGCCGGTCCTCGACGTGCCGGTCCTGATAGATGTGATCGATGCGCGCCGTGTTGAACGAGCTCGATCGCCGTACGATCCCGTGGACCTCGTATCCCTTGCTCAAAAGGAGCTCGGCGAGGTACGAGCCGTCCTGCCCCGTGATCCCCGTGAGCAATGCGACCTTGCGACCTTCCGACATATGACACCTCGCGCGCTCTTCGCCGGCGCATCATATCGCTCGGCCTCGCGCTCGCGACAACCGCATCGTCGTCTTTCACTCCGGCGTGCGCGCGCCCGGAGACGCCCGTCCCGGACGCCGCCCACCCGCGCATCGTCTCCCTCGCCCCCGCGCTCACCGCCATCGTGCGCCACCTCGGCGGCGACGCGCACCTCGTCGGCGTGACCTCCCATTGCGACGCGCCGCCCGCGGTCCCCATCGTCGGCGACTACGCCCCGCGCCCCGAAGCGGTGCTCGCCCAGCGCCCCGAGCTCGTGCTCATGGCCGGCTACGACATGCAGGCCCCGACCGCCTCCGCGCTCACCGCGCTCGGCCTCGAGGTGCGCGTCCTGCCGCTCGTGACCCTCACCCAGATGCGCGCCTCCACACGCACCATCGGACAGATCCTCGCGCGCACCGACCGCGCCGACGCCGCGCTCACCGCCCTCGACGACGCGCTCGCCGCGGCCGCCCCCGCGCAGGGCGCGCGCCGCGTCGCTACGCTCCTGGTCTACGATGTGCAGCCCGGCTTCGTCTTCACCACCGGCGGCGGCGACCACATCAGCGAACTCCTCGCCGCCCTCGGCGCCGACAACGTCGCCGCCGGCGGCCCCGTCACCGCGCGGCTGGGCCTCGAGCGCGTGCTCGCCGCCGCCCCCGAGCTCATCCTGCACGTCGCGCCCGACCAGCGCTTCGCCGACTCCGCCGCCGCGCTCGGCCACTGGCGCACCTGGCCCGACCTGCCCGCGGTCGCCCACGGCCACGTCGTCGTCTGGCCCGACGACGCCCTCGCGCGCAACGGGCCGCACCTCGCCGCCCTCGTGCCCGCGCTCGCCGCCGTCATCACCGCCGCGCGAAAGGACCTGCGCTGAAGTCGCCCGCGCCATGACGGCCCGCCACCAGCCGCCGCGCGCCATGACGGCCCGCCAGCAGCCGCCGCGCGCCATGACGGCCCGCCACCAGCTCGCGCTCGCGCTCGGCGGCGCCGCGGTCATCGCGCTCGCCGGGCTCATCGCGCTCGTCGTCGGCATGCCGACCGTCGACCTCGGCGTCGCGCTCTCCGATCCGACGAGCTGGCAGCACCAGGCCCTCATCTCCCTGCAGCTGCCGCGCATCGCCCAGGGCCTCGCGGTCGGCGCCGTGCTCGGCGTCTCCGGCGCCGCGCTCCAGGGCCTGCTGCGAAACCCGCTCGCCGACCCGTACGTGCTCGGCGTCTCGGGCGGGGCCGCGCTCGGCAGCGCCTCGGTCTCGCTCGTCGCCAGCGCGCTCACGCTGTCCGCGCCGCTCGTCGTCGAGCCGCTCGGCGGCTTCGTCGGCGCCTTCGTCGCCCTGCTCGTCGTGATCTCGCTCGGCTCCGAGCGCGGCGTGCCCTCCCCCCTGCGCATGCTGCTCGTCGGCGTGGTGGTCAACGCCCTCGCGGGCGCGCTCCTCATGGTCCTCGCGAGCCTCGGCGACCCGACCACCGTGCAGCGCACGCTCGTGCGTCTCATGGGCACGCTCGGCGCCGACCCGGCCGAGCCCCTGCTCGTGCCGATCGTCGTCATCGCCGCGCTGGTCGCGCTCGTGAGCGTCGTGCCCCACACCCTGGCGCTCAACCTGCTCGCGCTCGGCGACGACACCGCCAAGAGCCTCGGCCTCGAGCCCGACCGCCTGCGCCGCCGCCTCTTCGTCCTGCTCTCGCTCCCGGTCGGCGCGGTCGTCGCGGTGACCGGCCTCATCGGCTTCGCCGGGCTGGTCGTGCCGCACGCCGTGCGCCTGGTCTTCGGCCCGGATCACCGCCGGCTCGTACCGCTGTCGGCCGCGTTCGGCGCCGCCTTCGTCGTGCTCGCCGACGCCCTGGTCAGCGCGCTCGCCTCCCCGCTCGGGACCGAGCTCCCCGTCGGGGTGGTGACCGCGCTCGTCGGCGGACCGATCTTCCTCATGCTCCTGCGCGTGCGCCTGCGCGGAGGGGCCCTTTGAAGGCCTTGAAGCTCGTCGCGCGCCGCCTCGCCCACGCCTACGGCGCCAACACCGTATTCTCTGATGTCACCATCGACGCCCAGTCAGGCGAGGTCGTTGCGATCATCGGCCCTAATGGAGCGGGCAAATCGACCCTGATTCGTATTCTTGCTGGCATCGAAAAGCCGCGCGCCGGCACGGTCCGCCTCGACGAGGTCGAGCTGCGCGCGCTCGACCCGCGCCACCGCGCCCGCCGGATCGGCGTGCTGCTCGAGGCCCCCGACGCGACCTTTGGCTTCACCGCACGCGAGCTGGTCCTGCTCGGGCGCTACCCGCACCTCGGGCGCATGGGCTTCGCCAGCGACGACGACCTCGCGCGCGCCGACGACGCGCTCATGGCGCTCCGGCTCGAGCCGCTCGCCGACCGCCCCTACCCGACCCTGTCCTCGGGCGAGCGCCAGCGCGTCGGCCTCGCGCGCCTCGTCTGCCAGGCGCCGGCGGTCATGCTGCTCGACGAGCCGACCTCGCGCCTCGACCCCCAGCACGCCCTGCACGTCGCCGGGCTCCTGCGAGGCGCGGCCGACGCCGGCCGGATCGTGATCGCCGTCGTGCACGACCTCGATCTCGCCGCCAAGCTCGCCGACCGCGTCGTCGTGCTCGCCGAGGGCGGCGTCATCGCCGACGGCCCGCCGGGCGAGGTCCTGACCCCGGCGCTCATCCAGCGCGTCTGGCACGTGCGCGCGCGGCGGGTCGACGAGGCGCGGCCCGCCATCGTGCTCGACCCACCCTGAACCACAGGTCAAGTCGACTGGGGTTGCGAGACCTCCCCCTGGCTTCGAGACCCCAGGTGGTCGGGCTCCCTGGCCCCACCGGCGGGGGTCGCGCGACCCACCTCGCACGCGTGACGGCGGCCTCCGGAGCGCGCCCCGATCATCGCGCAACAAAGGCACACTTCTTGCCCCGCCAGCACCTGCCTACCTCGTCGTCCAGCCCTCCCCGAGATCGCCCATGCACATCCACCCCGTCCAACGTCGGAGCTCGCCCGAGACCCCCACCCACGCCCCAGGCTCGCAGCCCGTGCAGCGGTCCGGCGGCAAGGCCCGCGAGGTCGCGCGCGAAGGCGGCGGCTTCGACGAGCAGTCCGCGGCGCTGGCGCCGATCCAGATGAAGGGCGGCAAGAAGGACACGGGCGGCGAGGCCTCCGACCAGAAGGGCACCGCGTCCGAGGTGGAGTCCGGCGAGACCGAGGTCGAGGAGAACAAGTCGAAGTCGCCGACGGAGAACGCGGCCAAGACCCCCGAGAGCGACGAGGAGCTGCGCAAGGAGATCCTCTCCTGCGGCGACTGGAACGGCGTCAAGGGCAAGTGGGTCAAGACCGACGCCAAGACGATGCAGCGCATGGTCGACTTCCGCAAGAAGGTCGTCGACGGCCTCGTCGAAGAGCTCAAGAAGCAGTTCGAGGGCCTCGGCGCGCTCTCGCTCGGCTCGACCGCGCTCACCTCCGACTACGACATCACCTTCTCGGGCCCCTCGGCGGTGCAGGCCGTCGTCGAGTTCAACAAGCGCTTCGGCAAGAGCTTCGGCGCCGAGGCGGGCGCGGTCTTCGACACCAACGTCTACGCGCAGAACTTCCTGCAGACCGGCAAGCCCAAAGAAGGCGACCCCGACCAGCTCGAGCCGGTCAAGGGCGGCGACGCCAACCAGGCCAAGGACGACGCCCAGATGGACGTCGCCGCGCTCATCAAGGTGCGAAAGAACATGTCCCAGTCCGCCTGGGACACCTTCAAGGGCGCCGTCGTCAGCGGCATCAGCCAGTCCGAGCGCGCCGCCGAGAGCGCGCGCCGCTTCGACCAGGCCGATCAGACCTTCAAGACGGTCTACGTCAAGGAGCTCATCGCCGGCATGCTCGCGACCGACAAGGAGGCCGTGCTCTCCTTGCGCAAGGAGGGCAAGGACGACATCGCCATCGTCGAGGAGCTCATCGGCACCAAGGGTGGGCTCGCGGCGGCCAACCGCACCTACGAGAAGAAGCTCCTCAAGGTCGAGAGCCTCATCCGCGAGCGCGACAAGCTCGTGCAGAAGCAGAAGGACGGCGGCGGCACCCAGGTGACCCAGCTGCGCCTCGACGCCCTGTCGCTCGAGATCCGCAAGGCCCACAGCGAGGCGCTCCTCTTCGCCAACGAGCCGTACTTCTCGGCCGGCACGATCCGGCACGTCGTCGGCAACCTCCAGGGTCAGTGGGGCCTCGACATCGGCGCCAACGAGCACTTCCAGTCCTTCAACGAGAACTACGGCGACACCCTCAAGGAGCTGCACCACCTGCACGGCCACGCCGATGCCGACGTGCTCGTCAAGTCGTCGAAGTACGTCTACCGCTTCCTCGATGCGGCGGTGAACCTCGGCAACCAGGCGAAGCTCCCGCTGCCCGGCGACACCAACGCCTTCAAGAACGCCGAAGGGCAGCTCCTCGACATCCGCCAGGGCAAGAGCACGGCCGACGCGCTCTCGATCGGCAAGTCGGTCGGCGTCGGCAACGCCGGCGAGCTCGAGAAGAAGGTCAGCTCGCTCGCGGTGCTGGTGAACACCAAGGCCCGCAACATGGGCGCCGCCGGCAGCTCGGTGGACAAGGTCGGCACGGGCAGCTAATCGCTCATCCCGGATCTGGAGGTGATCGTGGCGCGCTCGCGTGACGAATGGGTGTCTCTTCTGCGCTCGGACCTGACGGCGTTCAACGCCGCGCGCGAGGCCGAGCACTTCGCGCCGCTCGACCTGCGCGGCGTCTCGCTCGGCGGGCTCGATCTCGCGCGCGCCGAGCTCGGGCACTGCGATCTCAGCGGCGCCGACTTCACCGGCGCGCGCATCGACGGCGGCACGCTGGCGGCCGCGCGCCTCGAAGGCGCCCTCGTGAGCGGCGCGATCAACGTCGACCCGGACACCGCGACCCTGCTCGCGGCCGCGCGCGCCGCCTGGGATGGACCGGCGGTCTTCGCCAGGGCACGCGCCGGCTCGACCAACCTGCGCCTGGTCGACTGGTCGGGCGCCGATCTCAGCGGCTTCGATCTCGGCGAGTGCTCGCTCACGCGCGCCAACCTCGCCGGCGCCCGCCTCGATCGCGCGCGCCTCGCGGAGACCGGCTTCGACGAAGCGCGCCTCACCGGCGCGAGCATCGTCGGCGCCGTGATCGATCGCACGAGCTTCGAAGGCATCGACGCCGAAGGGCTCCGGCTCGGCGGGCGCTTCGACGCCCCACGCTTTTTCCGCGCGCGCCTCGCACGCCTGAGCGCCAGGGGTGCGACCTTCGAGATGGCGGACTTCGGCGAGGCCGACCTCTCACAGGCCGACCTCTCGGGCTGTCACTTCTTCGAGTGCGGCTTCATCGGCGCCAACCTCGCCGGCGCCAACCTCAGCGGCGCCCACTTCGAGCGCTGCCGCCTGACGCAGGCCGACGCCAGCGACGCCGATCTCACGGGCGCGACCTTCACGCGCGCCAGCCTGACCGGCATGCGCGTCAGCGGCGCGCGCCTCGACGACGCGCGCTTCGAGGGGTGCGACCGGGGCGAGCTCGTCGGGGCGTAGCGTTCGCGCGCCTTTGTCACCCGCGGTAATCGTCGCGTAAGCATCCGCGATGACTGAGGAATGACTCATGTTTCGCGCGCCCGCCCGGGCGCCTGCGCGCGCGTGCGCATTGACGCTGGCTCGCCGCCTGGCACACCGTGCCTCCTCGCGCACCTCCGGCGCGCACGATCCCATGAGGCGGGCATGATCGATCCATCGAGCAGCGGGCGCGCGACGCGCCTGGTCGTCATCTTCTCCACGGTGCTCTTCGCGTGCGGCGACGACGGCGACGGCCGGCGCCCCCTCGGCGCGAGCTGCGCCACGGCCGAGGAGTGCGCTTCCGGCTTCTGCGCCGCCGGCCAGTGCCTCGACCCCGACGGCGACGAGGACCTCGACACGCTCACCAACGCGCTCGAGGTCGCGCTCGGCACCGATCCGCTCGCCGCCGACAGCGACGGCGACGGCGTCGCCGACGCCGCCGAGATCGAGGTCGATCTCTCCGCGCGCGACAGTGACGGCGACGGCCTGATCGACGCCCTCGAGAGCGCGACCGCGGACGCCGATCTCGACTGCGTCGCCGACGAGCTCGACCCGCGCAACAGCGACGTCGACCCGGCCGAGGACTCGGTGATCGCCGCCCTCTGCCCGCCGCCCGCGGGCGTCTGCGCCGCCTCCACGCTCGCGGTCATGTGCCGCCAGGGCCTCGCCAAGCCGGCCTGCGAGCTCGCCGCCATCGCCGGCTACGAGCCCGAGGAGACCACCTGCGACGGCCTCGACAACGACTGCGACGGCGCGAGCGACGAGGGCTGCGACCCGCTGCGCGCCGGCCTCATCGGTCACTGGGCCCTCGACGGTGACGGCCTCGACCAGAGCCTCAACGAGGACCACGGCACCGTCAGCGGCGCGACCGCGACCGCCGATCGCTTCGGCACCCCGGGCCGGGCGCTGCGCTTCGACGGCGTCGACGATACGCTGCGCGTCGCCGCCACCGAGCACCCGCTGGGCGAAGCGAGCTTCACCTACGCGCTCTGGGTGCGCCCCGACGCCGGCACCGAGACCCTGCCGCTCCTCGCCTTCGGCGGCGAGAGCGACGCCGGTACCAGCGCGCTCGCGCTGACCGGTGAGCGCCGCTGCCTCGCCTACCGCGGCCCCGACGCCGTCACCTCGGCGACCGCCTGCGCGCCGCCGGGCTTCTGGAGCTTCCTCGTCGTCATCAAGGAGGGCCGCGCGCTCTCCGTCTACCTCGACGGCCGCCTCCAGACCACGCATGCGCTCGCCGCCGGCCAGGACCTCACGCTCAGCGAGCTCGTCATCGGCGGCGGCTTCGCCGGCGCCCTCGACGACGTGCGCGCCTGGGAGCGCGCGCTCAGCGCCGCCGAGATCGACCAGCTCTTCCTCGCCGACGGCTGGTCGGCCGCCGGCAGCGCCGCCCACCCCGCGCACACCTGCCTTCACGCCCGCGACGCCGGCCGCGACCCCTTCTCCGAGACCCCGTCCCGCCCGCCCAGCGGCGCCTTCATCATCGATCTCGACGGCGACGGCGAGCGCGAGCCCTTCGAGGTGCACTGCGACATGGAGCTCGACGGCGGCGGCTGGACACTGGCCTGGGTCTACGACTTCACCGCGTTTTCCGACTTCCTCGCCCCGGCCAACGCCGTCACGCCGATCCCGAGCTGGCCGCAGCTCGCCGCCGACTCGCCGGTCTCCACCACCCCGCCGACCACGCCCACCACCCCCGGCGCGATCGACTACGCGCTCTGGCCGGCGCTCGGCCGCGAGGTCGCCTTCGTCAGCGAGCTCACCGACACCGTCGCCTGCCTGCCCCGCAAAGGCAGCTTCACCGACGGCATCGACGGCCGCGTCGACTGTCGCGTGCTCGCCGATACCGTCACTTCTTGCCCCGACGCGCCGCCCCGCTACGTCTACTTCACCGCGATCGGCCCGGCGCTCAACGCCCAGGGTCTGGCGCTGCGCTTCGACGGCAGCTCGAGCGCCGGCTTCCCCGCGCACGACCCCTGTGGCGAAAATTCGCCACAGCACCGCGCCGACCCGACCCGCGCCGGCGGCGCGGTCTACCTGCGCTGGACGCCCACCGCGATCCAACCTCCCGCGCACTGCGGCGAGATCAGCGGCCCCTTCGTCGCGGACGGCCCGCACCTCATCGACCCCGACGGCCCCGGCGGCGCCGCGCCCTTCGAGGCCAGCTGCCGCCTGGGTCTCAGCGGCGCCAACTGGACCGCGCTCGACGACGCCATGCGCGGCGCCATCGCCGCCGGGCCCGAGCACGGCCGCGCCTTCCTCTTCCAGCGCGACGACGCCTTCTATCGCTCGCCGCCTATCGCCACCCCCTGGACCGACGACTTCACCGCCGCCCCCGGCCGCTGGATCCACCGGAACGCCGAGCGCACCGACAGCTTCGCCTGCGCCGGCACCGCGGCGGGCACGACCGGGATCGGCTGCGCCGACCTCGACGGCTCCGGCGTGCTGCCCGACGGGCCGCTCGCGGACGGCGAGGTCCCGCTCTGCCAGGCCGATCCCGACGCCTTTTCCACCGGCGAGACCTGCGCGCCGGCGCGGGTCTGGGTGCGCGAAAACGCGTGCGTGCCCGATCCCGGGAGCCTCTTCGGCGACGGCGAGCTCGACGTGCTCGCGACCGCGACCTACGCCGACGACGAGCCCTGCTGGTTCGCGTTCTCGCGCAATGGCTGGCTGAAGGGCTTCACCTTCGACCACGACGACTACCCGCCGGGCGGGCGCGCGCCGTCCCTGCGCATGACCCGGCCGACCACGCCGACGGTCAACCCCTTCGTCGAGCTCAGCCAGCCGGTGCCGCTGATCGGTGGCAAGGCCTACACGTTGTCGTTCTGGGCCAAGGCGGACATCGCGACGCGCCTGCCGGTCGGCGTGCGCGACGACGAGGGCGGCGACCTCTACTTCGAGTGGCTCACCGTCACGCCCGAGTGGAAGCGCTACGCGATCGGCTTCGAGGCCCCGCGCGGCGCCTGGTCCGCCATGCCCTACCTCGGCACGCGCGAGGCCGGCCCGACCTTCTGGCTCGACGGCCTCCAGCTCACCGAGGACGGCCCGAGCCCGTGTGACGGCGAGGGTGCAAACCTCGTCGGCAACGGTGACTTCCGTCACGGCTCGACCTGCTGGTGGCCGGGCAACTCCGACGAGACCGTGCTCGGCAGCTTCGATCTCGAGCCGACCGGCGGCCCCGACGGCAAGCCCGCCTGGCGCATCGAGACCGACGGCACCCCGAGCGAGCGCTGGCACGTACAGACCCGCAACAAGGATCTGCCGATCGAGGCCGGCCACCGCTATCGCCTGACGTTCTCCGCCAAGGCCTCACCCGCCCACGACATCGACCTCTACGTCGCGCGCTTCGACGAGGCTCTCGATCCGCCGCCGGTCTGGCTCGCCCCGCCGTCGCACGCGCTCACCTCCCAGTGGCGCACCTACACCTACGACTTCGTGCCGAGCTTCTCGAGCGCGGACGTCTTCGCGCCCGGCGCCAACGTCTCCTTCGACTTCGGCACTGCCCCCGCCAGCACGGTCTGGCTCGCCGATGTGCGCGTGGAGAAGCTCGAGGCCGATCCGTGCGCGCCGATCGACGGCGTGCCCAACGGCGACTTCCGCTTCGGGGTCGCATGCTGGGACTTCTGGTACGACTCGACGATCGGCGACGCCTGGCTCTGGGACGAGGACGGCGTCGCCACCATCGAGGTCGCCGACGCCAGCGGCGAAGAGTTGCCATGGGTCGGCGGGCTCGAGACCCGCGGGATCCCGGTCGTCGCCGGCCACCTCTACGAGATCCGCCTGCGCCACCGCGCCGACGCGCCCTACGAGAGCTGGTGGCACCTGACCAGCGACCCCGCCCACCACGGCGGCACGCGCCTCGCCCTCGACGACGCGTGGCGAGAATTCGCCTGGACCTTCCGCGCGCCCGAGGACGCGCGCGCCGAAGGCGCGGTGCTGCGTCTCGGCGCCGGGCCCGAAGGGCGCGCGAGCCGCACGAGCTTCGACGACGTCGCGCTGACCGACCTCGGCCCCGACGGCTGCGCGCCGACGCGCGGGCTCCTGCCCAACGTCGGCTTCGACGAGGGCCGCCGCTGCTGGAACGTCGAGTCCCTCCAGGAACACCGCGTCTACGCCGCGCTCGACACCGAGACCTACGGCGTGACGCCGCCCTCGCTCCGGGTCGAGGTCGCCTCGGTGACGACGCGCCACGACGCCTGGGTGCAGCACGAGGGCCTGGCGCTCGAGGCCGGCGTGACCTATCGCGTCTCGCTCGCCACGCGCAGCGAAGGGGTCGGGCTCGTCTCGATCGGCGTCTTCGAGCCTGGCGGCGACGGCCTCACCTACGGCGAGTGCCCGACCACCTCGACCTGGCAACCCTGCACCTTCGAGTTCGTCAGCCCGGTGACGACCGGCCCCGACGGCGCGGTCTTCAGCATCGACGTCGGCGATCGCGCGCTCGGCCGTCTCTGGATCGACGACGTGCTGCTCGAGATCGTCGAGGTCACGTCTCCCTGAGCGCTACGGGATCTCCTCCGGTAATTCGATCAGCCAGACGTCGGTCTGGAACGCGCGCTCGGCCCAGGCGAGGAAGCGCCCGTCGGGCGAGAGCATCGGGTGCGCATACCAGCGGTGATCGCTCTGCCGCACCACGCGCGGCACCCGATCCGCGCCGACGGCGAAGAGGCGGTAGCCCGGTCGCTCGATGCAGGTCGCGCTGATGAAGTCCGGGCTCCCGCCGCGCGCCGCGGCGGGGTGCTGCGGCCAGCACGGCAGCCTGATCGCGCCGCCCTCGATCGCCTGGCCGGCGAGATCGAAGCGCCGCACGTAAGGCCCGGCGACCGCCAGCAGGGTGCGACCCTCGGCGTCGAGGTCCCAGCGCGAGACCGCCGCATACTCGCTCGGCGGCAGGCTGAAGCGCTCGGGGCCCACCGCCGCTCCGCCATCGAGCGCGAAGAAGCGCAGCGCGTCCGCGTCGGCGCGCGCGACGAGGCAGCCGCCGGACGCCCCCGGCGCGCAGCGAAACCACGCGCTCGCCGGCCCGGGCCGCCCGATCTCGGAGCCGCCCGGCACCGTCAGACCCAACGTCGTGCCCACCCCACCGGCGTCGACGCGCACGAGGCTCAGCCCGCCGTCGACCGGACGCCACCCGAGTTGCGCGCCGCCGCCGTCCTCGACGGGCCAGTGCTCGCGACCGACGACCTCGTCGGCACCGGTCGACCAGGGCTCACCCTCCATGACCGTGATCCGACGCGCCTCGATCCCGCCGACGCGCCGCACCATGTAGTAGAGCGCGCGCCCGTCGGCGGACCAGCCCGAGGGGCGCTCCTCACCGTCGTCCCAGGTCACGCGCCGCGCGTCGACGAGCGCGTCCCCCTCGCCCCAGTCGACCCGCGCCATCCACACGTCGGTCTGCTGCTCGGTCGCGATCACCACCGCGCGCCGGCCGTCGTCGCTGACGGACAGATGTCCGAAGTGCACCGCGTCCCAGGTCGTCAATCGGCGCGGCGTCTCACCGACGACCGCCGGCATCGCCCAGAGATCCCCGCCACGCGCCCTCTCGTCGCCGCGGAGCCCGAAGACGAGCACGTCGTCACCACGCCACGCGACCGCGCTCTGCAGGTTGTCCATCAAGAGGCGCGGCGTCTCGAGGATCCCCTCCGCCCGCGCCGTCGCGAGATCGATCACCGCCAGGCGCGCCTCGAGGCTCGCGGACAGCGGCGCGACGATCACCGCCGCGCGTCGCCCGTCGGGGGAGAGCGAGACCGCATGGCGCATGACCCGCTCGAGCCCCGTGACCACCCGCGGCGCTTCCCCGCGTCGCCCGGTGAGGAAGCGATGCTCGGCGATCTCCCAGCCGAGCTCGTGCACGCCGTCGCGCGTGACCTTGCCCTCGGCGATCTCGTGGCGGGAAGCGCCACCCGGCAGCTCGACGCGATAGCGCAACGCGTCGCGCCCGATCGCGTTGACGAGCTCGACGCCGCTCCCGTCGGCGCGCCAGGTGATGACGCCATAGCGGAACGAGCGCGACGCCTCCAGCGCATGACGCGTCAGGGTGCGCGTCGCGACGTCCATGATCATCAAGCCCTGGCCGTCGACCAGCGCCACGCGCTCGCCGTCGGGGGCCAGCGCCGCGAGCTCGATCGGGATGTCGTCGATACGCGAGGTGAGGCGCTCGACCCGCGCACCTTCGGGCGCCGTGCGCGGCCACGCCGCGATCAGGACCACCAGCGCGGCGCCGAGGATCGCGATCGACGCCGTCCACCGCCAGCGCCCTCGCGCGGCCAGGGCCCGGCGCATGCCCGCCGCCAGCGCCGCGCCATCACGCGGCCGCGCTTCGGGATCGCGCGAGAGACACGCGCCGATCAAGCGCTCCAAGGCGCGCCGCCGCGCGCGCGGCGCGAGCGCCGGCAGGCTCACCGCCTCGTCGGGACCCGGCAGGCGTTCTCGCAACACCTCGAAGGCCATCACCCCGAACGCCCACACGTCGGCGCGCACGTCCGAGCGCTGCACCGGCGACGCCGGGTCGCGATAGGCCGGCGTACTGGCCGCCAGCGCGGTGCGCGAGCCCGCCGGCGCCGCCAGCCCGAAGTCGAGCAGCCTGGCGCGCCCGTCCGGCTCGACCATGACGTTGTCGGGCTTGAGATCGCGGTGGGCGAAGCCCTGCGCGTGCGCAAACGCCAACGCCTCGGCGACCTGCGCCAGCACCTCCAGCTTCGCGGTCATCGTGATCGCGCCCTCGGCGATGAGCGCCCGCAGCGAGCGGCCACCGATGCGCTCCATCACGATGAAGTCGAGCCCGTGCTCGCGCCCGACGCCGTACACGACCGCGATCCCCGGGTGCCGGAGCCCGGCCGCCACGCGCGCCTCCTCGAGCAGCGCCACCTTGCCGCGCAGGTCCGGCCGCAACACCTTGAGCGCCACCTCGCGTCCGAGCGCGGCGTCGTCGGCGAGCAGCACCAGCCCCATACCGCCCTGACCGAGGATGCCACGCACGACGAAGCCCCCGAGCCGTCGACCGATCAGCGGCTCGGCCCAGGTCACGTCGCCCCGTGCCGGGGTCGTGCCCGACGTGAGCTCGCTCGGGTGGAGCCCGCTCAGCAAGAGCTCGCTCAACCACGCCACCCCCGCCGCGGGATCCGATCGGTCCTCAGCCACGTCTGGAGTCTACCTCGCCGGGCGCGCTCAGGTCGCGCCGGTCCGGCCGTCGCACGATCTCGCACACCCTGCCCGGAGGCCGCGCCACGTAAGACCTTACGTCGGCATCGAAGACGCTGAAATGCCGCAACTTTCCGGCGCGCGCCAGATCTCGCGCGCGCCCGAGCCTTGATCTCAGCTCCAACTCGGCCGATCCACGAAGGGAACAACGGTGCGAAGCGACACGTCGATGCGGGCTGTCGCGCGCCACCGTCGTTCGCTCCGTCAGACCCAAGGCTGGTGCGGAATGCCTCGTTATCACTTCCCTACGCTCGGCGTGCTCGCCGTCGCCGCCGTCTGCGCGCTCACCCATTCGCAGGTGCGCGCCCAGGAGACGATCGACTGCGGCCAGGCGGCCTGCGTGCAGTTCAGCCCGGAGACGCCGACCGAGATGATCACGGGCTCGACCCACGTGGTCTACGTCAACTACCGCTTCCTCAACGGTAGCTACGGCTTCACCGATCCCGACAGCGGCCAGCCGATCGGTGCCCGTCTCGTGCTGGAGAGCTCGGATTACTTCCTCGGCACCGGCTCGGTCTTCTCCAACGCAACCTGGTCGGGCAGCTGCGAGCTCCTCCAGGCCAACCCGTGGAGGGTCCGCTGCGAGTGGGTGCGCGCACCCTGGGTCCAGGACGCCGCCGAGAACAGCGTCGAAAACGTCTGGGTCGCCCTGCGCTCACAGCGCGGCGATACCCCCGATGGCTACGCCGCGCGCTTCCACGCCCGCCTCGAGACGAAGCGCGATGTCGACAGCGCGATGCTCCTGCACGAAGACGAACACACCGCCATCATCGACGGCGAGGCCAACCTGCGTCTCGAGCAGCTCCAGCGCATCAATGGGGGCTACGGCTACGTGCCCGACGGCAACGGCAACTACATCAAGGGACGCCGCCACCGCCTCTACTTCATCCCGGCCAACTACATCCGCCCGGGCGACTTCACCGACCCACCGGCCTTGACCTCGCCCGAGTACGATCCCAAGCTCACCGACCCCAACCACTTCGACCAGGCGACCTCCGAGCGTGTCGGCGGCAATCTGCTCGAGAACGTCGTCGTGGACATCGCGCTACCCGACTGGGTCCACTTCTACGGCGCGCGCTTCGGGAGCGGCGCATTCTACGATGCCGAAGGCGAAGGCAGCGCCGGTTGGATCATCGACGAGGCCCCGTCCCTCGGATCCCTCGGCGGCAATCTGCGCGTCACCTTCGACCAGACTGGTTCCTATGCGCTAGCCGCCTCGGGCAACGCTACGAGCTGGTATCAGACCGCGGCGGGCACTTCTCACAACGCCAGCGCGGTGGCGGTGGATGTGCTCGTGCCGTGCTCGCGCCTGCCGATCGTCGACGCCGATCCAACCACGAGCCCCTTCGACTTCCCGAGCGCGCTCGGCGACGGTCAGGTCGTCGCCTCCGGCCTCGAGCGCATCGTGTCGACCGACCCGGAGACCCCCGATGGCTTCGTGCAGCACACGGTCAGGTATCCGCAGGCTCAGGGCGGCAACTGGTTCTTCTCCCTGGGCCTCGACCTCGCGGGCTGCGGCACCGACGGCGTGCCAAACAACTTCAAGCATGACAACTTCGAGCGCTCCTCGGGCAACCGCACCGGTCCCGGCGCCAACCTCGCCTGGGATGTCCATTTTCGTCCGTCGCCCGGCGTGCTCGCGCACGGCGAGACCGCGGTCGTCGACTTCATCCCACCGTTCACCCAGCTCTTTTCCGCGCTGCCCCAGCACGTCCAGTCCAATCCCGATGGCATCGCCTGGGTGAACCTTGGCCTGCCCTATGCCCCGGCGCTCCCGGGCAACGATGGCGACCCGGCCTTCGGCGAGCCGTGGTTCTGCATCCTGCCGCGGACCGGGGTCACGCCCGACTGGGACCCTCAGATCGACGGCGACTGCGACGACGGCGCCTCCAGCACGCGCCTCTGCGCCAACGAGCTGTGCGAGAGCGGCGAGAGCACGGTCGTCTGCGAAGCGGACTGCGGCAGCCGCTGTGGCGATACCTTCTGCGCCTCCGACGAGGACGCCACGAGCTGCCCCGCCGACTGCACGCTGAGCAGTGGCACCATCATCTGCGGAGACGGCACCTGCACGAGCGGCGAAGCGCTCCGCTGTCCCGCCGACTGCCCGGCGGTCTGCGGTGACGGCCGCTGCACCCACGACGAGACGCCCGAGACCTGCTCCGCCGACTGCGGCACGCCCTGCTACTTCGGCGCCCCGCGCGAGTACCGCCATGTGGCGACGCCCGGGTTCCCCTGGTTGCCCGACCCCATGGAGATGGATCCGACCGCACCCTGGAGCCCGGGCGATCCTTACGGAGCCGTCGGCTGGAACCCCGACCAACGCATGGGCTGCATCAGCGCCGCAGACGTCTGCAACCCCAGACAGGTGGGCGGTGTCTGGACCCACTATGAGCTCGGCGACCCGGAGTGCGACGGCAAGCTCGTCGTGCCCCGCGAGATCACCGCGCTCCTCTGGCGCACCGACCACCCCTCCACCGATGGCGTCGATGGCTGGGCCAACCCCTGCAGCCTGAGCGGCGAAGATCCGCCACCAGGCTGCGAGGCCGACAACGGGCCGCTGCCGCCCACGTCCTTCTCCTGGCGCATCCTGCTCACCAACCTCCGCCCCCCCGCCGAGATCGGCATCGTCAACACGCGCAACTTCGCACGTCTGTCCGGCGGTCGCTTCGATCCGGACGGCCCGGACGAGCCGCTCCCGCCGCGCGATCTCCCAGACCACACCTACCCCGACGGCATCGACAGCGACGGCCATCCCGATCCCTACCCCGCCGTCATCAACCACCTGCTCAACATCGACAGCCGGCCGCTCCTCCACCTCGGCGCGATCACGAACAGCCACGTGCAGCAGCAGGACAAGGCTGGCTGGATCGGCATGGAGTTCTGGGCGACGGTGGCCGAGGTGCAGGATCCACGCATCACGCTCCACCTGCCGCCCGGCTTCGACCCGATCGCGGTGCCGAACCTCACCTCGCCGCCCATGGCGACCGACCGCGTGACACCGTACCCCAGCCAACCCTTCTGGATGGCGCCGGTCGACGTGCCCGCCAACACCGTCGGGCTCACGCCCGGACCGATCGCCAACGCCGTGCGCGTCTATCCCAACGCCTGCACGCCCAAGCTCGGCGACCTCGGCCTCGACGAGGGCAACCTCGTCACGTCCCTCGAGTGGTTCGAGGATCCCGATCCGCTCAAGAGCCACTGGCGCGTCGCCGTGTCCTTCCCCGCCGACGATCCGGTTTACCTGAGCACCTGCGCAGGCTTGAACCGCGTCGTCGAGGTCGGCATGATCAACCGCGCGGGCTTTCCCTTCGTGCAGAACCAGCTCTATCGCGGCCAGGCCGTCGTACGCGGCGCCAACTACGATGGCCTCGACGACGACAAGACCGTCGACGATCCGGACGACTACCGCATCGCTTCGATTGACGTGCAGGTCCCGCAGACCGCCGGCGTCGAGGTCGTCGTGCGTCCGATCTGCGTCGCGGGCTCGACCTCGCCCTCGTTCCTCATGAACTACCGCAACATCGGCGGCGCCACCGTCTACGGCACGACCGCGATCTTCAACGTGCCCCAGCTCACCGCCGACGGCCGCCAGGTCAGATTCGCCGGCCTCGTCGAGCCCCCGGGCTCCGCGCCGCCCGGCACGACCCACTTCACCGAGATCACGACCAGCACCACCCCGCCGCTCGACCCGGCGACCGAGTGGCAAGATCTCGCCACCTACCTCGGCCTGGGCGGCGACCCCGCCGCCGTGCGCGCCGTGCGCATCCGCTACGCCGACGAAGCGATCGCGGCCAACGCGCTTCCCGCCTGGTACGACGACGCCGAGGTGCGCATCGACCTCGCCGTGTCCTCGCTCGACGACGACGCCATCGGCGACACGATCGTGAGCAACGCGCTCATCCGCGCGGTCACGCTGCCCTACTCGACCGGCAACGACTCGAACCCCGCCTACCTCGGCGAGTGCCCGGCCACCCTCACCGTGCACAAGTACCTCGACCCGGATCGCAGTGACAGCCAGTCCACCGTTCCGACGAGCGAGCCCGATCTCGCCGGCTGGCAGCTCGATCTCACCTTCGACCCCGGCACCTCGCTCGACTTCCCGACCGACCGCGTCGACAACGCGCCCAAGCTCGTCACCACCGCCGCGGACGGCACCGCCACCGTGCAGGTCTGGCCCGGCCAGATCGTCACCGCCACCGAGCGTCTGCCCGCCCCACAGGCCATCGAGCTCGCGCCGACCTACCCGGGCACCTTCGCGACGCTGACCTGGCAGCACACCTTCGGCGACCCCACGGCCCCGCCCGCGCGCACGCTCGGCCCGCTCGGTTTCGAGGCGAGCCACACCATGACGAGCTTTGGCAACACCTGTGAGTGCACGAGCGACAACCTCTGCGTCGAGGTCGACTGCGTGCCGCCGCCCTCCCCGTCGGTCGCCGGCCAGGCCGCGACCTGCAGTGTCGTCGACCTCGTGCCGGCCCAGACCTGCAACCAGGACACCGACGTCTGCGAGTCCGAAGCCGGCGCCTGCGACCCGGCGACCGGCGCCTGCGCCTACGAGCACGTACCGTGCGCGCCCGACGACGACGTGCCCACGCGCGTCTACGCGATCGTCGACGACACCGAGGGCGCGCCGGTCGGCTCGATCGCCTGCGACTTCGATCACGACGCCGCCACGCTCACCTGCGAGACCGAGCTCGTCGAAGGCGTGGAGGTCCTCAAGGTGAGACCCGAACTGACGTGCGGAGGTGCGCGATGACCCCCCGAATCTGGTGGCCGACGATCGGCCTCGCGCTCGGCGCCTGCTCGGGCGAGAAGCTCCCCTCCGAAGGCACGCGCACGAACCTCCAGGTGAGCGTGACACCGCTCACCCTGCCGGGGATCGTCGACGCCGACTACCGCATCACGATCTGGAACCAGGCGAGCCCGCGTGAAGAGGTCACCACCGTCACCATCAGCTCGCGCGACTACGGCGACGGGCGCGGCGCCGCGACCTACATCGCGCCGTGTGACGCCTCGACCGACCACAACACCGTCGAGCTCGAGCTGCTCGCGCTCTACACGACGCCGGGCACGCCGCTCGACCCCGACGAGTACGTCAACCCCGCCCCGGCCGGCGATCCGATCGCGATCAGCGCCGAGTGCGTCGAAAACGCCGACACGCTCGTGACGATCAACCTGGCGATCATGCGCGACGCGAATCAGGGCTTCTTCGACATCGCCGTCAATTTCGACGACGTCTTCTGCTCGGCCAAGCTCGACTGCGCCTACGCCGACGGCCCCATGCACCTCCTGCACGACGAAGACGGCCAGCGCGGCCCGACCATGGTGCTCGCGCTGGCCTGCACCAGCGGCACCGGCGAGACGGGCTCGTTCCTCTATCTGTCACCGATCACCATCACCTGCGGCGAGGACCGCTGGACGCTCGAGCCCAGCGGCGAGCCCGGCCAGCAGGGCGCGCGCCCCGAGCTGATCTATCAGTGGGCGATCTACCGCGGCACCGAGGCGCTCGGCGGCGACGAATTCGACAAATGCTACACCGACATCGCCATCGGCATCGACGTCGCCCACCTCGCCACCTACGAGGAGGGTTGCGTCATCGAGGCGACCGGCACGGCGGCCGCGAGCTACTGGAGCACCGGCCGGGTCCCTGGCGACAGCGTCTATCCGATCGTACGCTACAGCCTGCCGTTTTCCGCCGACGGCACCGAGATCGCCTGCGACCCGCCGCGCAACGCCATGGACGTCGCCGGCAGCAAGGTCGAGACCGGCTACGTGCGCCCGGGCGAGGACTCGCCCACCTTCACCTACGCGCTCGACTGTGACGACGGCAGCACCACCATTCCCGGCTCACGCCTGTGCCAGGGGCAGGTCCCGACCGTCGCCGGCCAGGTGCTCTTCCGCGACCTCGGCGACGGCACCGTCGTCGCCTCGGTCGGCGATGTCAGCTCGCCCGTCTACCGTATGCCCGCGACCGTCGGCGACAGCCAGGTCCGCCTGGGCGACGAGTGCTGCGTCGATTTCTGCTGCGCCGAGTAGCAAGAGGCCGCTCGGGCCCGTGGGTGAAGCCTGAGCAACGACCGAGCGCTCGCCCTTGGCTTCCTGCAATGAGCGAATTTCCAGCGAAGTTTGCTGCACCTCGCTTGACGCCCTGAATTCCCAGGCATAGCTTTCACCGTGCGCGGACCTCGTCAGCCGCGTGTTTGAAATGTCGGACCGGGCGCGTGCGCGTGGCATGCGATCGGGACGTGCTCAGGGACGCGGGGCGGCTCTTCGGGGCTCGGCCCGCGTAGACGGGTGGCTCAGCATCGGAAGTTCTCGCTTCGCCCTTTTCGACGGGCTGCAGGAGGTGGCGTGATGTTCCTTGGTCGTCTTCCGAGTTTGACGCTCAGACTCATCTTCGACACCGCCCTCCGAGAACCGGCCTGATATCAGTCGGTTGCAAGGCGCACTCCGGCTCTAGGCACTACACGACGTGAGGGGGGTCCTCATGACGTGAGCTCGGTTGCGATG
>WYBB01000138.1 GCA_011526585.1 Deltaproteobacteria bacterium | reverse complement strand
GCAGCGCGACGACGGTGTCGGCGATGTGGCAGGCCCAGCCGGCGAGCGCCTCGGGCTCGACCTCGGAGTAGCGGATCTGCTTCTGGCCCGCGCCGATGATCGACTTGGCCGGCTTGACGGTGCGCTGCAGGAACTCCTTGGCGAGCTGATCGAGGCGGTGGGGGATCACCTTGGTCGGGTCGACGAGGAAGCTCGCCAGGCGCGTGTCCCAGCGGGTGCCGCGCAAGGTGATGGGCGGCTCCTCGCGCCTGAGCGAGCGCCACGCCTCCTTCATGTCGTGCAGGACCTTGGGCCGGGCGGCGTCCTCGAGCCAGGCGACGAGCGCGGCGCGCGTCTCCTGCGAGGCGACGAGACCGCGCGTCGCGACGAGCGGCACGTAGCGGGCGCGCCCGATCTCGGGCGCGAGCGCGACGCCGATCAGCGGGGTCACCGCCGGTGGATCGACGTCGTAGATCGGCTGCACCGCGACGGGCGCGTCGGTCGGGAAGGAGGCGATGAAGGCGGCGAGGTCGGCGTGATCGACGATGGCGTCGTAGTCGGTCGGGGCGTCGCCCTCGGCGAGCGCGGTGTGCGCCTCGGCGCCGAGCAGCGAGTAGAACTGGAGGTCGACGTAGAGCTTGTTGAGCTCGGCGGGATCGGGCGGCACGATGCGAAGGTCGTCGAGCGTGACCGGCAGCGCGACGGCGGTGTCGATGGTGACGAGCTGTCTCGAGAGGAAGGCGTTTTCCTTGTTCTCGGTGAGCGCCTTGAGCTGGCGGCCCTTGATCGCCGGGGGCCGATCGGTGCGCTCGATCTCGGCGTAGATCGCGTCGAGCGAGCCGTAGGTCGCGAGCAGCTCGACGGCGGATTTGTCGCCGATGCCGGCGACGCCCGGCACGTTGTCGATCTTGTCGCCGACGAGGGCGAGGTAGTCGATCATCTGCTCGGGCCGCACGCCCCACTTCTTCTGCGCGACCTCGGCGTCGAAGGTCACGTCGCGGAGCGTGTCGACCATCTTGAGGCGATCGTCGATGAGCTGGGCGAAGTCCTTGTCGGAGCTGATGATCTGGACCTCGTGCCCGGCGTCCCTGGCGCGCTGCGCGAGCGTGCCGATGACGTCGTCGGCCTCGACCCCCTCGACCTGGAGCAGGGTGAAGCCGTTTCTGCGCACGAGATCGTGTACGAGCGGGATCTGGCGGACGAGGTCGTTGGGCATCGCCTCGCGCGTCGCCTTGTACTGGGCATATTGGGCCTCGCGCGCGGCGCTGCCGCCGGGCGCGTCGAAGACCACCGCGCCGAAGGCCGGCGTCTTGCCGGCGAACAGCTTGCGGAACATCATCGCGAAGCCGAAGATCGCGTTGGTGTGGGTGCCGTCCGCGGTGCGCAGGGTCTGCGGCAGCGCGAAGAAGGCGCGGTAGACGAGGTTCGATCCATCGACGAGCACGACGCGTTCCATGAGGCGCACCGTATCAGCGCGCGCAGGATTGGGCGAGACGCGCACGGACACACGCTTGTGCGCGCAGTGGCGATCACGTAGATGCCGGGGCGATGCGCGCTCCGCTGCTCTTCGCTCACAGCGACCAGGACCATGCCGGTGGCGCCGAGCGCGTGCTCGCGCTCTGCGCGCGGCGGGCGGCCGCGAGTTGGAGCGTCGAGCTGGCGCTGATGCACGAGGGGGGCCGGCGGGCGCGCCTGGACGAAGAGCCGGCGTTTGCGCGCGTGCACCGGCTCGGCTTCCCGCGCGGGCTCGGGGTCGACGACGCGGCGCGTTCGCTCGGCGCGACGCGACGACTGGCCGCGCTGGCGAGGAGCGCCGGGGCCTGCCTGAGCTTCAGCTGGCCGGCGGCGGTGCGGCTGACGCTGGCGACGGCGCTGGCGCCCCGAGCGCGCTTGGGGTGGGTGTGTCAGGGAGAGCTCGCGCGCGCGCCGTCGCCGAAGCGCGAGCTGGCGTTACGGATGGTGGCGGCGCGCACGCGCGTGGTGGTCACGCCGAGCGAGGCGGTGAGGCGACAGCTCCTGGCGGTGGGGTTCGGGCCCGAGCGCGTGCGGGTGATCCGCCTCGGCGTCGATGTCGCGCGCTTCCGGCCGATGGCTCAGGGAAGAGACGAGCGGACGGCGCTGCGTGAGGAGCTCGGGCTCGAGGGCGCGGGCTTCTGGGTCGTGTGCGTGGCGCGCCTGGACGACAACAAGCGGCAGGCGACCTTGATCGAGGCGGTGGCGGCGGCGCGACGGCAGGGCCTCGACGCGCGCCTCGTATGTGTCGGCGAGGCGTGGGGAGACGACGCGCGGGAACAGACGCGGCTCATGCGCATCGCCGAGACGCTCGGGGTCGGCGCGCAGGTGCGCTTCGTCGGGCCGAAGGATGACGTGCGACCGTGGCTCGCCATGAGCGACGTGGTGGCGCTGGCGAGCCGGCGTGAAGCGGCGGGCATGGTGCTCGACGAGGCGGCGGCGATGGCGCGACCGGTGGTGGCGACGCGGGTCGGGGGTACGCCCGAGGCGGTGGTGCACGGCGAGACCGGCCTGCTCTTCGAACCGGATGACGCCGAGGCGTGCGCGCGTCACTGGCTCGCGCTGGCGGCCGAGCCGGGGCGCGCGGGCGCGATGGGTGAGCGGGCGCGGGCGCGGGTCGAGCGGGCCTGCGCGTCGGCGGCTGGTGACGCTTGGGAGGCGCTCTTCGAGAGGCTCGTTCGGTGAGGCGTGCGCAGCGCCGATGTCGCGTGCGAGTCCACAAAAGAGGACCGGCACGAACTTGCGCTTGACCTTGCAACGAAGCGAGCGTTCAGTGGCGGACCGTGGACGCTCACAACCACTCGCCCCGGCACGCGCGCGGTCATGAAAACCCGGTCGACTGGCCGAAGCCGGGGCCGATCGATCTCGCGCGTCACGACCTGCCGCATCGCTCGTCGCTGACCGAGTGGTGGTACGTGCACGCGCACCTCGAGACCGTCGACCAGCGGGAGCTGGCGGTCTTCGCGGCGTTCTTCCGGGTGGTCACCGGCGAGCACGCGGCGACGAAGGAGCCGATCTACGGCCACTTCATGACCTGGGCGCTGGTCGACTCGAACGCGCGCAAGTACTACCACGACACGATCGTCGACCGCGACGCGCCGCGGCTGGGGCTCGAGCGGCTCGACCGGGCCGAGCGCGGCGACGACCGCGGCGCCAAGGACCCGCGCATGCGGCGGGCGCTGCGCGAGATCCTCGAGCGCGGCCAGGTGCCCTACCCCGACCACGTCTTCGAGTGCGAGCCGTTCGTGAACCCGCGGCGGCTCGAGCTCGAGTACGACGGCAACCGCTTCGACAAGCGCGACGACGGGAGCTATCGCCTGGCGCTCTGGCACCGCTACCACGAGGTCGGGGTCGAGCTCGTGCTGACGCCGCAAAAAGCGCCGGTGCGACATGGCGACGACGGCGTCGTGCGCGGACCCGACGGGGCCGACATGTTCTACTACTTCGTGTCGGACCTGGCGGTGAGCGGCACGGCCAGGATCGGCGGGCACGAGGTCGAGGTGAGCTCGGGCCGCGGCTGGTACGATCACGAGTTCGGCGGGCACGGCCAGGACGACGACAAGGGGCGCGGCACTTCTGACCGCGTGGCGTGGAGCTGGTGCGCGCTGCAGCTCGAGGGCGGCAGCGAGCTCAGCGCCTACCACATGGTCGATCTCGAGGAGGGTCGGACCATCGGGCAACGCCTGGTGACGGTCGCGCCGGACGGCACGCGCTCCGAGGTGCTCGACGCGGTGCTCGAGCCGCTGAACGCGTGGCGCAGCACGCGCACCTTCAACACCTATCCGACGCGCTGGCGTCTGAGCTCGGCCGAGGCCGGGATCGACATCACGCTGGAGGCGGACTTCGACGATCAGGAGGTCGTCACGCTGATCTCGAAGCCCGCGTTCTGGGAGGGGCGCGTGCGCGCGACCGGCACGCGGCGCGGAGAGGCGGTGCGCGGGCGCGGCTTCATCGAGCGCAGCGGCTACCTCGAGGTCGAAGATCTCGAGGGCTTCTTCAAGGCGGTCGGCAAGGAGGTGCGCCGCTCGGTGGCGAAGCTCCTGCCGTTCGAGCCGAGCTACGAGGAGGTGCGCGACCTCATCGCCAGCGAGGCGCGCGATCATTATATGGACGGGGTCGACCTCGCGCAGTTCGTGAAGACCGGCGTGCGGCCGGTGCGCGAGATCACCGATCGCGGCGGCAAGGGCTGGCGGAGCTACGCGGCCTTGGCGTGCTGCGACGTGGTCGGCGGCGACAGCCGGAAGTACATCCACTGGCTGGCGATGCCGGAGCTGATGCACGTCGGCTCGCTGATCGTCGACGACGTGCAGGACCGCTCGAACGTGCGGCGCGGTGGACCGGCGTGCCACGTGGTGCACGGCGACGCGCTGGCGATCAACGCGGGCACCTCGTGCTACTTCATGGGGCAGCACCTGTTGCAGGGCACCGACGTGTCCAACGTCGACAAGCTCGCGCTCTACGACCTGTACTTCGAGGCGCTGCGCGCCGGGCACGCCGGACAGGCGGCCGACATCGAGGGCCTGTGGAGCTATCTGCCCAAGGCGGTCGAGAGCGGCGACGTGAGCGAGCTCGAGTCGCGCGTGCTGGCGATCCATCGGCTCAAGACGGCGGCGCCGGCGGGCGCGCTGGCGCGCATGGGCGCGCTGGTCGGCGGCGGCACGCGGGCGCAGATCGAGGGCCTCGGGCGTTACTTCGAGTCGCTCGGGCTGGCGTTCCAGATGGTCGACGACGTGCTGAACCTGAAGGGCTTCGCCGGTGAGCTCAAGATGCGCGGCGAGGATCTGGCGCACGGCAAGATCACGCTGCCGGTGGTCAAGGCGCTCGGGCGGCTCGAGCGGGCAGCGCGCCAGGAGCTGACCGAGACCATCCTGGCCAAGCCGCAGGATCAGGCGGTGATCGACCGGCTGATCGCGATGATCGAGGAGACCGGCGGGCTCGAGGCGACCGCGCGCGCGGCGCGTGAGCTGGTCGAGGCGGCGTGGTGGAACGTCGAGCCACTGCTCGAGCCGTCGATCGTGAAGCTGATGCTGCGCTCGTTCGGGTGGTTCGTGCTCGAACGACATTATTGACGACCCGAGACGAGAGACGGCGATGCGCATCGACGAGGAAGAGGCGAGGATCGACGCGGGCACGCGCAGCGAGGGCGACAGCGGCGCGCGGCCGACCGAGGAAGAGGCGCGTCAGGCGATCCGCACGCTGCTCGCCTACATCGGCGACGAGCCCGATCGCGAGGGGTTGCGCGAGACGCCGGCGCGGGTGATCCGCGCGATGAAGGAGCACTACGCCGGCTACGAGCAGGAGCCGGAGACCTACCTGTCGAAGGTCTTCGAGGAGGTCGCGGGCTACGACGAGCTGGTGCTGGTCTCGGACATCGAGATCATGAGCCACTGCGAGCACCACATGGTGCCGTTCGTCGGCAAGGCGCACGTCGCGTACATCCCGAACGGGCGGGTGGTGGGGCTCTCGAAGATCGCGCGCGTGGTCGATGTCTTCGCCAAGCGGCTGCAGGTGCAGGAGAAGCTGACGGCGCAGATCGCCAAGGCGATCGACGAGGTGCTCAAGCCGCAAGGCGTGGCAGTGGTGATCCAGGCGCAGCACTTCTGCATGTGCTATCGCGGCGTGAAGAAGCCGGAGTCGTGGACGACGACCTCGAAGCTGCTCGGCGCGTTCATGGACGAGGCGTCGACGCGCATGGAGCTCTTGACCCTGATGGGGTTGCCGCGGGCGCTGGGCTCGGGGCGCTAGACCTCAAAAAAGCGCTACCCGCGTCGCGGATAGCGCTCGATGAGGTCTAGCAACCGATCCGTGCGACTCACGTCGCACTCGAAACGGCCGCACTCGCGGCCGCCGCGCGTGGAGTGCGTGCACCACGCGCGAGACTCTGGCACCAGCCTGACATCGCCCTGACAGGTGTGATCGTTCCGTTGCGAGACGGCGAAGCGCCTTGATACGGTGAGCTCACGGACATGCGGGCCTTCGCGGAGCGCCGCCTGTCACCCCGTCATCGGCACCTCTACCAACCCCGGCAAACGCGCGGCCTCGCCACGGGCCGAGTGCAGCTCTGCGTCCTGTGTCCGCCGCCGACGTCCGACGAACGCCCACGAACGTTCACGCGGCGCGCTGTCCGGATGGGTCCCGCCCGTGACGACGCCGTACGCGTCCGGTTTGGGGGCCGTGTCCGACGATCCCGCGCCTCCCCGGCGCTGACCCACTGCACACGAGGTTCATATGAGACCGTTGCTGCGCTACCTGTCCATCGGAACGGCCGTCGTCGCGGCCTGCACGGCGAGTCCCGATCCGGTCCCCACCGGGTTCCGGATCGACATCGCCCCTCTCACGCTCGATCACGCCACCGACGCCTGCTACACCCTCGAGGTCCACAACGACGGGCTCGCAGCCCTCGGGACCGCGGACACGGTCGTCAAGCTCGAGCACGTCTGCGGCTCGCAGTACGGCTTCGAGACCGCCGTGACCTACGTCGCTCCCTGCGACGCCCAGGGCGGAAACGGCTCGCCCGACTTCAAGCCGAACACGGTCGAGCTCACCCTCGAGCACCTGTGCACGGGCGGTCCGTGCGACGACCCGATCGCGCCGACGAACGCTATCGCGACGAGCGAGTTCGTCAACCCGTGCCCCGATTCCGCACCGTGCCGGCGCGAGGTCGTCTGCCGCGAGAACGCGGACGTGTCGGTCGTCTTCGACCTGACTGTGATGCGCGATGCCGACCAGGGGTTCTTCGACATCGCCGTCGATTTCTCCGACCTCTTCTGCTCGGCCAAGTTCGACTGCCGTGACGAAGACTCGGCGCTCATGAATCTCCTCCACGACTGCGACGGCGAACGCGCCGACTTCACCGGGGTCCTCGCGGTCGCCTGCAGTCGGGGCGCGGACGTGTCGGCGAACGCGACCTACATCTATATGAACCCGATCGTGATCAGTTGCGACGACGGCTTCGCGCTCTCGCTCGACCCGCGCGGGCCCGAAGGCAATCGCCTCGACGCGTGCGTCGGCCCATGGGGCGCGTCCGACCTGTCGGTGTTCCAACACGCCGTGTACTCAGGCGCCGAGGCGCTCACCTGCGACCACGACGATGACCCGCAGACCCCCGCGGTCTCTTGCAACAAGGTCTATCTCAACAACGCCATCGGCTTCACGGCCTCGGAGCTCGCGCTCCACCCCGGCTGTCGGATCCGAACGACCATCACCGCCGCGGACGGTCCGCTCCCGGGGGGCAACACCGACCCGGACGCGACCTACCCGGTGCTCGTCCTCGACGCCCCGCTCACCAGCGATACCGGCGCCATCGCGTGCGGCCGGCACCCGATCGGGAGCACCGGTTTCGAGTACAGCTATACCAACACTCCGATCAGCGAGGGTGCGTTCCAGAGCTTCGGCCGCGTCACGCGGCGTGCGGACGCCGCCAACCCGTGGGCGGTCGAGGTCACGCCCGACACCACCGTCGCATCGGTCGTCTCGATGAGCGCCGTAGAGGTCGGCGAAGCCCTGTCGTTGCCGATCGCGCCGGTCGGCCAGCGCAAGAACATCGGCGCCGACTGGGTGCCCCACACCATCCTCGACATCGCGGCGGTGCCGACGTCCGGCGCGCGCCTCAGCTACCGGTCGCCTCCGGCGTGGGAGGCCGCCGTCATCGCTCACGGCGCGGAGACTGCAGCACAGCTCTACGTGTGCCCCGGCGCGGTGCCCGACGACGCCGGCACGCTCGCGGCGTCCTGCGACAAGCTCGGGCCGATGCAACTTGGGACCTACCTCTGGGTCGAGCCGGGCGCGAACGCGGTCGAGCTCTTCCTCGCCGCCGATGGCAAGCGTCTCACCCGGCAGGCGCTCGAGGACCTCAACGACGACGTCTTCGGGCCGGTCACCGAGGGCGCGGCCGCGGTGACCGAGGTCGGAGCGTGGGTCGACTGCGCGGCCGGCGTCGTCTTGTGCAAGGACCCGTCCGGTCGTGCTGCCACCTGTTGCGTGCCCGGGGCCGTGACCCAGAGCGCCCTGACCATCGCGTCGATCGGCATCGCGATCCTCGACCCCGCCAACCCCGACGTCTGCGGGAGCGGCCCGGGACCGAGCATCCTCTGCACGGGCGGCGAGCACTGCTGCGACGAGAGCACGTGTAGCATTGGCGGCGACTGCCCGGATGGGTGTCTCGGCGTCCCGACGACGTGTCCCATCGTGTGCCCGGCCGGGACGTGCGCGTTCTGTCCCGGCGCGTGCGGGACCTGCGTGTGCGCGCCCGTCACCGACCAGGACGCCGACGGTATCCCGGACCTGGACGACCTGTGCCCGCTCGAGGCGGAAGACGCCGATGGCGATCAAGACGCCGACGGCTGCCCCGAGGTCCGCATCTTCGCGCACGCGCCGATTCCCTATGCCGGGCAGGGCGCGGCTTGGATCGGCGACGCCGACGAGGCTTGCCAGACCGCGGCCGGGGACGCCGGGCTGCCGGGCGTCTACATCGCGTGGCTCGCGACCCCGACGGCGATGGCGAGTCGCCTGGACCCGACCGCCGGCTACGTGCT
>WYBB01000137.1 GCA_011526585.1 Deltaproteobacteria bacterium | reverse complement strand
GGACGGCTGCGGCCGGCACCAAGCACAAGAGAGCAAGAACTGGCGGCAAGGCGCCGTCGGCTCGGTCGTGATATGCGGACATCTATAAGTGCTACGGATGCGGACTTGTATAGGTGCTACCGACACCGGCCCCGCCGGCACCGGCCCCGCCGGCACGTGGACGTGCGCGGTGGCATGCGCGGCGCCTGACGGCTTGACCGTGAGGCTTTCGGTCGCCATCGTGCCCCGGTTCGCCTCCCCTGCCCTCGAAGGACCCGGCATGCGCATCGCCCTCCTCGCCTCGCTGACCCTGACCGCGTTCGCCTGCTCGAAGGAGCCGCCACCCGTGGCGACCCCACCCGCCCAGATCGCGGCCCAGACGCGCGCCGAGCCCGCGCCCGAGCCCGCCAGGCCGGCCCCCGCCGCGGCCGAGCTGCCCCCCGGCCACCCGCCGACCGGCATGCCCGCCGGCCACCCGCCGACCGGAGGCATGCCGCCCGGCCACCCGCCGACCGGTGGCATGCCGCCCGGCCATCCTCCGACCGGTGGCATGGCGCCGGGTCACCCGCCGATGCCGGCGGGCGGCCCGATGATGGCGCAGGTCCCGGCCGAAGAGGGCGTCGAGCGCCCGCTGCCGCTCGAGGGCTCGGGCAGCATCGCCGAGCTCAAGGCGCGCCTGGCGAAGATCGCCGACGCCGCCAGGCACGCGCCGCTCGAGGACGCCTTCCGCAAGGTCTTCACCGTGCGCCGCGACCTGCGCGACGTGCGCGGCGCCGAGGTCACGCTGACCCCGCTCGCGCAGGATCCCGATCCGGCCGTCGCGGCGCTGGCCGAGCGCACGCTGGGCTACGTGCGCGTCAGCTCGGGCTTCGATCAGGAGGGCGCCAAGGCGCGCTACCTGCGCGCGCTCGAGCTCGACGCCGACTACGGTGAGGCGCACTACGCGATGGCGTTCATGCTGGCGATGGGCAACCGCGAGGCCGGCCGCATGCACTTCGACAAGGCGATGGCGCTCGGCGTGCCCGACACGCGCAAGCTCAAGGATCAGTTCTACGGCGCCACGCCCTGAGAGTGCGTCGCTGGCTCGCGGCGAGCGATCCGAACGACCAGCGGGGTCGGCGTCGCTGCGCGCCCTTCGTCAGCGACGGACCTGCGGGTTGATCGCGTAGCGCGCGACGATCTCGGCGCTGGCGAGCACGTGGCCCGCGATCGCCTTGCGCAGCGCGTGCCCGTCGAAGTGCCCCGAGAGCCCGACCGTCGGCACGTCGAGCGCGTGGAGCTGGAAGCGATAGCCGTGCATGCGCGCGTCGTTCCACGGCGGGGCCGGCCCATCGTAGCCCGCGTAGGCGCCGCCCATCTCCGGGTGGCCGGCAAACCAGCCGGTGTAGTCGTTGAGCCCGGTGAGCCCGCCGTCGGGCGTCGGCCCCGCCGGCTTGCCGCGCGCCGTCACGCCGGCGCTGTGCGAGCCGGCCGCGATCTCGCGCAGGTCGGGAGGCAGGTCGGCGACGACCCAATGGAAGAAGTCGACGCGCGGCAGATCGATCGGCACGACCCGACCCTCCTGGTTCACGTCGTCGCCGCGGGACGGCACGTCGGGATCGACGCAGATCAGCGCGAACGAGCGCGTGCCCTCCGGCACGTCCGACCAGGCCAGGTGCGGGTTGCGGTTGTCCGAAAACGCGAAGTGCTGCGCGTCGTCGTGCTTGCCGAACGCGTACTGCGCGTCGAGGAAGGCGTAGGGCTCGAACGAGTCGCTCCTGAGATGCATGGTGACCTCCTTGGGATCGGTTGCACGGGTCTCGCCACGATCTCATAGAGCGCGTCGCCGCCTCGGTCCACCGCTGGCCGGGAGATCGCGCCGGGCGCTACCAGTCGCGGAAGGCGCCGTTGTCGCAGTCGCCGCTCGACGCGGTCTCGTCGTCGCAGCCGTTGACCGTGTCCTGGCCGCCGAAGAACCACCCGCCGCCCAGGCACTCGTCGCCGTCCCAGCCAGCCCAGATCACGTCGTCGCCGCCGTTGCCGCACGCGCGGTCCCGGTCGAACGAGCTGGTCGCCCAGTCGTCGCCGGTGATGATCACGTCCTTGCCGTCGCCGCCGCGCAGGAAGTCCGGTCCGGTGCCTCCGTGGAGGTAGTCGTCGCCCGCCTCGCCGTCGAGCTTGTCGCGCCCCGGCCCGCCCCACATGACGTCGTTGCCGCCGTCGCCGATGAGGCTGTCGTCACCGGCGCCGCCCTGCAGGACGTCGTCGCCGCCGCCGCCGCGCATCACGTCGTTGCCGTCTTCGCCCATCGCGAGATCGTCGCCGTTGCCGCCGTCGATCTCGTCCTGGCCCGACCCGCCGTAGAGCTCGTCCTTGCCCGGGTTGCCCTCGAGGTAGTCGTCGCCGTCGCCGCCGAAGATCACGTCGGCCTCGCCGTCGAGCACGAGGCCCGAGCCCTCGCCGTAGAGGCGATCGTTGCCGCCGCCACCCCAGATCTCGTCGTAGCCCTGGTTGCCCTCGATCTTGTCGTCGCCGCCGTAGCCGACGAGGCAGTCGTTGCCGCCGCCACCCGAGAGGTCGTCGTTGCCGTCGGTGCCGAGGATGAGGTCGTCGCCCGAGGTGTTCTTCTTGCCGTCCTTGGCGATGCGACAAGGCGTACCTGGCGTGCACTGCCAGCGCCCGCCGCCTGCGAAGATCGTCACCTTGCCGCGGTAGGCGTCCTCGAGCCAGGAGGAGAACGGCCGCCGGCACAGCTCGACCTCGCGATCGCGCGCCGCGCACGCCGCCTTCGGATCGTAGGTCTGACCATCCTGCGCGCCGCCCCTGGCGATCTGCTCGACGCCGGAAAAGCCCGCGCACTCGGAGGCCGACGGCGCGCCGGTCGCCGGCTCGGGCAGCCAGTGGCCGCGCTTGTAGAGGTGATACGCCGACATGATCTGCATGAAGTCGATGCCGTTCATCTCGCCCTGGAAGTGACGGCTGCCGAAACGGTCACCGGGGTTCATCACGCGCGACTCGCCCATCCACCCCGGCGTCGGCTCGCAGCTGCGCGGCCCGTTGCACGGCCCGCCGCACGGCGCCGAGCGCAGCAGCGACTCGATGCGCCAGTCCGACCACGGCCCCTCGAGCTTCGTGTCGTGCATGAGCGCGTACATGAGCGCGTAGTAGTCCTTGCCGTCGCCCATCGCCATACGCGGCATCTTGTCCTCGTTCCAGGTCCCGTTGACCGCCGCGAGGCACAACGCGAGCGTACGGTTGTAGCCGTGGGTCGCCTCCCAGATCAGCTGGATCCCGGCCCACGCCGCCTCGCCGATCGTGCGCGAGGCGAAGTTGCGGTACTCGTCGACGCCGAAGTCGTCGCCGCAGACCGCGTTGGCCGCCTTGGCGAAGCCGTTCGAGAACCCGATCGCGTTGCCGCCCCAGGCGTCGGGCGGTGACTTGCCGGCGGGGTCCTTCACCTTCCAGCCGTTGTCGCGCAGGAAGGTCACGATGCGGTGCACCTTGGCGCGCGCGTCCTCGCGCAGGTCGACGCCGTCGACGACGACGCCGGGCGGCACGAAGCGCGCGACCGCCGCGAAGCCGAAGATCAGCTGGATCGCCTGGTCCTGGCTCGTGAACGAGCCGTCGTGGATCTCGGGGGTCTCGCAGTTGATGTCGCCCGTCGTGCACTCGTAGCCGGAAAAGCCATCGTCGCGCGGGAAGCGGTAGCTCCCGTCGGACGTCCGGTAGAAATCGCGGGGCACGTCGTCGCGCACGAAGAGGCCGTCGCGCCTGGGCGTGACGCCCGGGTAGAAGGTCTCGGCCTTCTCGTCGACGCGATCGAAGGCCAGGAGCGCGTAGCGCAGGTCCTGCGCCGTCTCGCGCGGGTCCCAGCCGAGGTCGACGAACATCGCGTACTCGGTCGCCAGCATCGCGATGTACTCGCCGAGCCAGATCGTGCCGTCGCCCCACTTGTACATGCCGCGCGCCTCGGGCAGGTCGGTCCTGGAGCAGGCCTCGAGGGACCAGTGGCCGGCGCACTCGGTGTCGGGCTCGCGCCGCGAGGCGGGCAGCGAGTGACCGGGGCCCTCGCCGATCACGATGAAGCCGGGCCACTGCGCGCTGCCGTTGCCGCGGAAGCGCAGGCGGTAGCGCTGGTACTTCGCCAGGAGATCGTCGTCGCCGCAGGTCTCGCCCGCCGCGGCCTTGCGCAGGCCGGCGTCCTCGGGCTGCGCGATCCACACGCTCGTCGGAGCGAGGCAGTCGATGGCGCAGCGATCGGGCTCGCCGTTGTCGGCGCCGTCGTCGCAGTGCTCGGCCTCCTGGATGATGCCGTCGCCACAACGCGGGCCCGGGCCGCTGCAGTCGCTCTTGCAGTGGCCGTAGGCGCCGTTGCTCGCGCCGTCGTCGCACGCCTCGTATTTGTCCTGCACGAAGCCGTCGCCGCAGAACGGACCGGGGCCGGTGCAGTCGGCGGCGCACGCGCCGTAGCCGCCGTTGGCGATCCCGTCGTCGCAGAGCTCGGGCTCGACGAGCACGCCGTCGCCGCAGCCCGGCGTGGGGTTGCAGTCGCTCGGGCAGAACCCGGGCAGGCCGTTGTCGTCGCCGTCGTCGCACGACTCGTGAGGCGGCGCGACGACGCCGTCGCCGCAGCCACCGGCACGCGCCTGGCAGTCGGCGCCGCAGCGCCCGTAGCTGCCGTTGGCGGCGCCGTCGTCGCAGACCTCGTGCGGCGCCTCGATGAAGCCGTTGCCGCAGTGCTCGGCCGGGCCGTTGCACGCCGCCGCGCAGCGCCCGTAGCTGCCGTTGTCGGCGCCGTCGTCGCAGAGCTCGAGCTCGGCCTGCACGACGCCGTCGCCGCAGAACGGACCGGGACCGAGGCAGTCGCTGGCGCAGCGGTAGTAGCTGCCGTTGTCGGGCCCGTCGTCGCAGAGCTCGGGCGCCTCGACGATGCCGTCGCCGCAGATCGGCGCGGGTCCGGCGATCTCGGTGGTCTCGGCGGTCGCGGCGGCGTCGGGCTCGGGCGACGCGGTGCCGGCGCGGTCGTCGCCGCAGGCGCCGAGCGCGATCACTGCGAGCGCGGGGGTGAGCACGTGACGACGGTGGGCGTGGGAGATGACGGCGCGCGACATGGCGTTGGCCTCGTGGCGGACGGGCGTGGGGGGCGAGCCTATCGCTCGCGACCCGCTGGCTACGATCGATCTCGACTCAGGTCCGCGATAACAGATCGGTGCGCGCGACGCCATGTTTGTGAACGATGCTCACAGCAAGAGTAAGAAGCGCGTTGGATCCTTTCAGGTCCTCTAAGGATTGCCGATCGCGCCGTGCGCCGCCTCGAGGGTCGCCAGCGCCGAGGTGATCGCGTCGATCGCGCTCTGGGCGGCGGCCTGGGTCGACACGTCGAGGCCCGTGACGCCGAGGCTCGCGGCGTCGAGCGGGTAGGTCGTGCCGAAGCACACGGCGGTCGTCGCGTTGGCGCTGGACAAGAGCGGGTCGCCGTTGAGCGCGGCCAGCGCGACCATGCGATCGTAGGCGCCGAGCAGATCGGCGAAGGGCGTCGCGAGGTCCTGGCGGCGCGGGTCGGTCGTCGCCGGATCGGCCGACTCGTAGGCGCGCTCGAGCATCGCCACGAGGGCTTGGATGGCATGGTCGATCACGACCTGGGCGAGCGGGCGCGCCGCGTCGCAGAGGTCGAGCGCGGGCCGATCGAGCCCGGCGCAGGGCGCCAGCGGATCGCCCGAGGCGATCGCGATCAGCGTCTCCTGGTGGCAGGTCAGGACCGCTGGGAGGTCCGTCCACGTCTCGCGCATGATCGTGGTCCGCGAGAGCTCGGCCAGCGTGCGCGCCAGCGCGGTCTCGAGCTGTGCGCGCTGCTTTCGGCCCTGCAGGGCCGCGCTCCAGGTCGCCAGCGCGGGCCGCACCGCGCCGTCGATCGCCTGGGCGCAGGCCGTCGCGCTCGCCTCGTCACCGGCGTCGAGCGCCGCGATCGCCTGGGCGACGTGAGAGAGATCGAGCTCGGCTTGCGAGAAACAGGTCGCGAGCTCATCGCCGAAGAGATAGCGCCAGGCGAAGTCGCCGCCGCTCGTCAGGGTCGGCCCCTCGAGGAGTCGGGTCGCAGTGGTGACGCGCGTCGCCTCGGCGGCGAGGGCGTCGCGCAGCGCCTCGAGGGCCGCGCGCTCGAGCGCGCTCGCGCCCGGATCGGCCGAGGCCTGGCAGGCCGCAGCGACGTCGTCGCCGATGGCGACGAGGCTGGCGTGCGCGATCTCGGCGGCGACGAGCTGGTTCGTGCACGCGTCCAGCGAGGCCGCGCTGGCGGCGAGATCGCCCGCGCGCGGCGAGAGCACCACGCCCGAGGGCAGGAAGCCCGCGTCCTGGAGCTGCGTGTCGAGGGCGAGGCGCGCGGCGTCGAGCGCGGCGATGGCCGCGGCGAAGCCCGCCTCGGAGTCGAGCGCGATCGGGCCGAGGCCGAGCCCGGTCGTCGAGAAGTCGAGCGGCGTCGTAAAGCAGCCGGGGACCGCGTCCGGATCGAAGGCCGCCGCGACCTCATCGATCCCGGCGAGCCAGTCGGCGACGAGCGCCGGCACGTCCTGGCGCAGGACCGGAGCGTTGATGGCCAGCGAGGCGGCGTAGCCTCGCAGCCCCTCGATGCGGCCGCGGATCGAATCGGCGGCGTACAGCGCGTGCAAGCGGGCGAGGTAGCACGGGCCGGTACAGGTCAGATCGTCGGTGAAGCGATCGTGGATGCCGGAGGTGATCCAGCGCGCCTCGGTCACCGCGCGCACGCGCGCCGGGTCGCACGTGTCTTCGCCTGCGCCCTGAGCCGCGGCCTCGGACAGGCGCAGCGCGAGATCGCGATCGGCCTCGGCGCGCTGCTGGAAGCCGGCCATGAACAGGAGCTGCGGGTGCAGGTCGCTCTGGTAGGGCACGAGCCTGATGTCGGAATCGAGCGCGTTGGCGTAAAGGTCGATCTCGACCAGGCGCTGGTAGGTCACGACCTCGCGTGCGAAGTCGGCGTTGATCGGGCGATACTCCTCCGCCTGGGCGTGGCTCTGCACCTGATCGGCCCAGGGGAGCTGGCGCATGACCACCGCGAGCCTGGCGCCGACGAGCGCGCGCAACGCGGCGAGATCGCCGTCGATCCCGTCGAGCGCGGCGAGGCACTGGACGGCGGCGGCCTCGCTCTCGACGGAGAGCGCGGCGAGCGCATCGACGAGAGGGCCGAGATCGGCCTCGGTCTGGGTGAGGCAGGTGTCGGTCTGGCGGTCGAGGTGCACGAGCCAGGTGAAGGTGCCGCCGGCGAACACCTGACGGTCCGCGAAGCGCGTGGCGGTGCGCTGTTGGTCGACCACGCCGATGAGGTTCTGCAGGTCGCCACCGAGCGTGACTCGCTCCTGGGGAGAGAGGAACCCGGTCCCGTCATCGCAGATCGAGCGCATCTCGGCGAGGAGGTTGGCGACCTCGTGGAGCGCGCCCTCGGCCGTCGAGAGCAATCCGCCGCAGTTCTGCAGGGTGCCCATGCCGTCTTGAAGGTTTCGCGTGCGCGGCGCGATGCGCGCATCCTGGTTGCCCAGGCCGCCGGCGACGAGCGCGACCTCGATCGCGTCGCGCGCATCGTCGAGCGCGCCGATCGCGTCGACGATATCGGCCTGGTCGGCGACGGCGAGCGCGTCGAGGCCGAGCGCCGCGGGGCGCCAGTCGAAGGTCTCGCCGGCGAAGCACTCGGCGGTCTGGGCGTTGTCTCCGGTGAGGAGCGGGCCGCCGCCGACGTCGAGCGCGCCGAGCGCGCGCTCGAAGCCGACCTCGAAGACCTCGAGCGCGTCGGCGTAGGCGTCGAGCCAGACCGCGTCGTCGCGGTGGTTCAGCACGTTGATGAGCGCGGTGCGCTGGGCGGCGAGCCGCTCGAGCGCCGAGCGCGTGCCGATGGCGGCCTCGCTGCGCGCGGTGCTGCAGAGGCCGATGCAGGCGCTGCCGAGGTTGTAGGCCTCCTGCATGCCGGTGCCGAAGGAGGCGAGCACGCGCGCGAGCTGCACCGTGAGCGGATCGCAGTTGTCGCAGAGGATGCCTTCGCCGAGGGTGCGGCGCAGGTCCTCGCCGAGCGAGACGTCGTGCTGGGCGCGGGCCGCCAGCGCGCCGACGACGAAGCGGCGCGCGCTCACGGTCTCGAGCACCTGGTGCGCGGTGGGCAGGCTCGCCAGGGCGGCGGCGGCGCTCGCGGCCGAGAGCGACGCGAGCGCGGACGGGAGCTCGGAGAGGTCGGTGAGGCTCGTGTCGTAGCACGCGAGGTCCTGTCCGAAGGGCGCGGCGAGGAAGGTGTGCGCGCTGCCGTCGAAGAGGCGGTGGCCGTCGTGGTTCATGTCGCCGAGGATCGCGCTCAGCGCCTGAACGTACGCGTCGACCTCCTGATCGTAGGCGGCGAGCGTGCCTGGATCGAGGTTGCCGTTGGCGGCCTGGATCAGCAGCTGCTCGATCGTCTGCAGGTAGGAGGCGCTCTCGTTGAGGCCGTTGTCGGCGAGGGCGAGCGCGTTGAAGCAGTCGTCGCTCGCCAGCTCCTGGGGCAGCGGCGGGACCTGCAGCCCGCACTCGGGGCAGCCCTCGACGACGAGCGCGGCGCCGCCGTCGGCGACGTGGATGCGGGTGTGGAACTGGTGCTCGACCTGGTGGTCGAGGTAGCCGGTGAAGACGCCCGTGCCCGCGGGCGCCTCGGGGTCGTCGAGCGCGTGGCGGGCGCACGCGAGGCCGTTGGCGTCGGCGAACGGGTCGACGGCGATCTCGATCCACGGGTAGACGAGCCCGGGCCCGAGGCGGCACTCGTCGAGCGCGCCGTCGTGCGCGGTCAGACGTGAGCGCAGGGTGCAGGTCGCGCCGGCGGCGAGCGCGTCGGGGTCGAGCGCGATGGCCACGTTGAAGTAGAGCTTGGCCAGCGAGACGGGCGGCTCCTCCTGGCTGAGCTGCTCGGTGCCGAAGTAGGTCGCGACCTGCATGAGCGGGCCGCTCGGGTTGGCCTGAAAGACGTTGCCGGGCGCGCCGGTGTCGATCGGCACGTCGAAGACGCCGGCCGCGCCGCAGTCGAGCACGAGCGCGTCGAGGTAGAGCTCGGTCGCCTGCCCGGGACCGGCGGTGCACGCGGTCGCCATGACGGCGGTCGGCACGCGGCGGCCGCTCTCCGGATCGAAGAGCAGGAGGTTGTCGTCGCCCGCGGCGTCGACGCAGTCGACCTTGGCCGAACAGAAGATGTCGTCGAAGTCGACGGCGACGTCGAAGAATCCCTGCTGGGCCGGGCGCATCACGGTGATGTCGAAGACGACCAGGGTGTCCTCGTTCTCGCGGCAGGTGACGTCCTGGCGGAGCGCCTCGTTCGCGGTGGGATCGACGAAGGCGATCGGGCCATTTTCGTCATGGATTTCGAGGATATCGAGGATGACCTCGTTGTTGTCCGCGGCGGCGTCGCAGGGGCCGACGTAGGTCAGGCCGCCGGCGCCGTCGCCGTACTGGGTCGAGGAGACGACCTGCTCCCAGACGAGCGCGTCGTCGGCGACGACGGCGATGAGGTAGTAGACCTCGCTCACGCCGGTGAGCGAAAGCGGCGAGACCTCGACGGTCAGCTGGCCTTCGGTGCCCGACCGGGGCGGCTCGGAGTCACAGGCCCCGAGAAGAGAGAGCGCCATGACGGCGGCACAGGAAGCGACGGCACCCGCGTGAAGCGACCTCACGGCGTTCTCCTCGACGTTCGACAGGCGCGCCCCAACGCGGCTCGCGCCAACCCGCATTGGCGTCGATGCTGGACGTGCCGCCCCGCGATGTCAACGCGGGGGCCCCCTCGTGTAGGTAGCACGGTAGATGTCCGCGGTAAGAACACTTGTAGATGTCCGCCCTGAGGCGGGCGTGGTTCAGGGTACGGCTCATGAAGTCGGTACGGAGCTACAGCCCGCGGGAGATGCGGGACAT
>WYBB01000136.1 GCA_011526585.1 Deltaproteobacteria bacterium | reverse complement strand
GGACGGCTGCGGCCGGCACCAAGCACAAGAGAGCAAGAACTGGCGGCAAGGCGCCGTCGGCTCGGTCGTGATATGCGGACATCTATAAGTGCTACGGATGCGGACTTGTATAGGTGCTACCGACACGCGGGGGCCCCCTCGTGTAAGATCAATCGCGCCTGTGTGGCGCGCACCCTACTCGGAGACGTAGTCGCGGCGCGTGAGCATCTCGGCGTCGCGCTCGGCGGTCGACATCGAGAGCAGGTCGCCGACGATGATCGACCAGGCCTCGACCGGGACGGTGATGCCCTTGAGCGCGAGGGCCGGGTGGCGCGTGGCCTCGGGGGTGGCGCTCGCCGTCTCCGGGGCCGTCTGCCAGACCGCGTCGGAGACGAGGCACTCGCCGGGGCGCGCCGCGGCGCAGAGGCGCGAGGCGATGTTCACCGTCGGGCCGATGGCGGTGTAGCTCATCGTGCGGGTCGAGCCGGTGTAGCCGACGACGGCCTCGCCGCGGTCGAGGCCGATTCCGGCCCAGATCGGCATCTTGCCGTCGAGGCGGCGCAGGGCGTTGAAGCGGTTGATCGTCTGCTGCATGGCGATGGCGCAGCGCAGCGCCTTGTCGGCGGCGAGCGGGTCGGCCACCGGGGCACCCCAGATCGCCATGAGCCCGTCGCCGAGGAACTTGTCGAGCGTGCCGTCGAACTCGAAGATCACGTCGACGAGGACCTCGAAGTACTCGTTGAGCAGGCCGAGCACGTCGTTCGGCGGCATCTTCTCGACGATCTGCGAGAAGGCGCGGATGTCGGCGAACATGACGACGACCTCGCGCATCTCGCCGCCGCGCTGGATGCGCACGTCGCCGCTGACGACCTTCTCGACGAGGTTGGGCGAGAGCATCTTCTCGAGCTTCTGGCGCGTGACCGCCTCGCGCTCGATGCGCTCGACCAGGCGCGAGTTCTCGATGGCGATCGCCGCCTGCAGCGCGACCGCCTGCAGCATGCCGAGGTCCTTCTCGGTGAAGGCGTTGGCGACGACGAGCGAGTCGAGGTGGATGACGCCCATGACGCTCGAGTCGCGGGCGAGCAGCGGCACGCACATCGTCGAGCGGATCCCCTGGATGATGACCGACTGCGCGCGCTGGAAGCGATCGTCCATCTGGGCGTCGCGCGTGAGCACGGCGGCGCGCTCGGACAGGACCTTGTTCAGGATCGTCTGCGAGAGCTGGATCGACTCCTGCTCCTCCTTGCCGCGCACCTTGATCGCGCGCGGCTGCAGGTTGCCCTGGCCGTCGTCGAGCAGGATCACGCCGCGGTCGGCCTTGAAGAGGCCGAAGAGGTGGTCGAGCACGCGCGGCAGGAGCACGTCGAGGCGCACGTCGAAGGCGACCTCGCGGTGCAGCCGGCTGGCGAGGCGGAGCTTCTCGTAGTCGCGCTTGAGCGCGTCGATGGACGGCATCAGGTCGACCGGCAGGAACTCCTCGGCCGACTCGCGATAGAGCGAGCCCTGGATGGAGGACTCGAGCGAGTTGCCGATGGTGACGGTGTGGTCGCCGGTCGGCTTGCGGTCGCCGCGGTTGATGAAGACGAGGTGGGTCGTGCCGACCTTGATGCGGTCGTTGTTCTGGATGCGCACGCGGCCCTTGACGCGCTCGCCGTTGACCCAGGTGCCGTTGCGGCTGTCGAGATCGCGCAGGTACCACTCGCCGGCGAGCTGCTCGACGACGAGGTGTTCCTTGGAGACCAGGGGATCCATGACCTGGATGTCCTGATCGGGGTGGCGGCCGAGGGAGTTGGTGCGCTCGAGCTCGAGCTCACGAAAGCGGCCGCCCGAAAGCTGAACGATGAGCTTTGGCACGGGCGGACTATACCACGACGCGCCCAGGCTGCCAGCGCCCCGCCAGACGCGGCGATTATCCGCGGAATCCGGTGGCGACGAGCACGCGATCGCGGCCGGCGTAGTCCTTTCGCACACGGACCTCGGCGAAGCGGGGCGCCATGAGCGCGATCGCACGCTCACCCTGGTCGGCGTCGATCTCGACGAAGAGCGCGCCACCTTCGGCGAGGCCCTGGGCGAGCTCGGAGGCGAGGCGGCGCACGAGGTCGAGGCCGTCGGCGCCGCCGCGCAGGGCGAGCTCGGGCTCGCGCTTGACGTGCGGCTCGAGGGTCGCGTAGGCGGCGTCGGCGATGTAGGGCGGATTGGAGACGACGACGGCGAAGGGGCCGCCGGCGGCGTGCGCGAGCCCGGCGAGCAGATCGGCGGCGACGACGTGCACGCGCTCGGCGAGGCCGTGGCGCACGACGTTTTCGGCCGCGACCGCGAGCGGCACCTCGGCGATGTCTCCGGCCCAGACCTCGATCGCCGGGACCTCCTTGGCGAGCGCGATGGCGATGGCGCCGCTGCCGGTGCCGACGTCGCCGACGCGGCGCGCGTCGGGGTGGGCGCGCAGGTGGGCCAGCGCCTCCTCGACCAGGCACTCGGTCTCGGGCCGGGGGATGAGCACGCCCTCCCGGACGGCGAGATCGAGCGACCAGAACTCGCGCCGGCCGAGGATGTACTGCACCGGCTCGTGGCGACCGCGACGCTTGACGAGCTCGCGGAAGGCGGCGACCTCGGCGTCGCCGAGCGGCTGATCGAAGCGCACGTAGAGCTGGATCCGCTCGCAGCCGAGCACGTGCGCGAGCAGGAGCTCGGCCTCGAGGCGCGGCGCCTCGACGCGGTGCCGGGTGAAGAGCTCGGTCGTCATCTTGAGGAGCTGGAGCACGGTTTTGGCTTCGGTGCTCGCGCTGGTCGGGCGTGGAGGTTGGGGCTCCGGGGGGGTGCCGTCGCTCATGCGGCGCGTCCTTGGGCGATGGCGCGCACGAGCGCGTCGGCCTGGGCGGTGATGGCGCTCGCCTCGGCGCCCAGCGCGCCCGCGAGCGCGATGGCGTCGGCGCCGGCGGCGAGGACCGGGGCGGCGTTGGCGAGCGTGATGCCGCCGATGGCGACGAGCGCGCGCTCGTGCGCGTGGGCGATGCGCGCGGCGGCGGCGAGCTGGTCGAGCCCGACGACCGGATCGGGATCGCGCTTGGTGGTGGTCTCGAAGATCGGCCCGAAGGCGAGGTGGTCGACGACGCCGTGCCAGTCGGCGAGCGCGCGCTCGAGCTGGGCGATCGAGTGGGTGGAAAGACCGATGACGACCTCGTCGCCGACGATCTTGCGCGCCTCGGCCGGGAAGAGATCGGTCTGACCGAGGTGCAGTCCGATGCGATGGGCGTGGCGCTGCTCGCGGGCGTGGCGCGCGGCGAGCGCGGCGAGATCGGCGCGGTCGTTGATGACGAGCGTACCCGGCCAGGTGGCGAGGCGGGCGGCGACGGCGCGGTGGGTCGCGAGCGCGTCGCGGTCGCTGATTCGCTTGAGGCGCACCTGCAGGATGCTCACGCCGCGCGCGGCGAGGATCGCGGCGGCCTCGGGGATCGCGGCGAGGTCGAGCCGCTCGTCGGTGAGGATCGGATAGAGGCCGCGAGGTGGCGAGGTCAGACGGGAGGCGGCGCTCATCGGGCAGCTCCGTCGACGCTGAGCCGCATGAGCAGCGCGTCCTCGTCGTTGTCGGCGTAGTAGCGCGGGCGCGCGCCGACCAGCGAGAAGCCGAAGCGATCGCGGTAGAGGGTGATGGCGGCAGCGTTGGAGCGGCGGACCTCGAGATGGATCTCGGTCGCGCCGTGGGCGCGGGCGTAGGCGAGCAGATCGTCGACCAGCGCGCGGGCGATCCCGGCGCGACGATGCGCGGGGTCGGTCGCGACCTGGTGGAGCTCGAGCTCGCCGGCGAGATCCCAGAAGATCATGAAGCCGACGACGCCGGCGTGCGGGGTGCGGGCGACGCGCGCGCGCGCGGCGGGGTGCGCGAGCTCGGCGAGGAGCGCGTGCTCGTCGCGCGGGTGCGGGAAGCTCGCGCGCTCGATCGCGGCGACGGCCGGCACGTCGCCCGGGTGCATGGGGTCGACGGCGATGGCGGCGGAGTCGAGGCTCGCGAGGCCGCTCATGCGGTGTCCTCGGGGAGCTCGTCCGCCGCGCCCGGACGCTCCTCGGAGAAGACGCGCGCGGCCGCGAGGATGGCGCCCCAGAGCGGCTCGCGCCCGAGGCGGGTGAGCGACGAGAAGGCGATCACGTCGCTCGGCGGGAGCGCGAGCTGGGCGGCGGCCTTCTTGCGGCTGGCCTCGACCTCGGAGCGACCGATCTTGTCGGCCTTGGTCATGACGGCGAGGCAAGGGCGGCCGGCCTGGCGAAACCAGAGCAGGAGCTCCTCCTCTTCGCGCTCGGGGCCGCGGCGCGCATCGAAGAGCAGCAGCGTGAGACAGAGCTGGGGGCGGTCGGCGAGATAGCCCTGGATCGTCTCGCCCCAGGCGGCGACCTCGCGCTGGTCGCCGGTGGCGAAGCCGAAGCCCGGCAGGTCGACGAACATGACGCGCGCCTGCACATCGAAGAAGTTGATGAGGCGGGTGCGGCCGGGCGTGGTCGAGACGCGCGCGAGCTGGCGGCGGTTGCAGAGGGTGTTGATGATGCTCGACTTGCCGACGTTGCTGCGGCCGCAGAGCGCGACCTCGGGCAGGGTGGAGCTCGGCGTGTCGCGGAGCGAGGTCGCGGACTTGATGAAGGTCACGCGGCCGGGGAAGCCGTCGGGCACGGGCTCGGGCGGGAGGCCGAGCGGCGGGCGGGTGCGCGCGCGTTTCGGGGCGGGCGCGCTCACGTGGGGCGACCTTCGTGCAGGACGACGATCACCTCGGGGCGCTTGTCGGTGGCGCGGCGCGCGGCGGCGCGGACCGAGGCGCGCACGGCCTCGGAGATCTCCGACCAGGGCGTGCGCGGTGGGCAGGCGGTGATGGCGCGCGCGGCGACCTCGCGCATGTCCTTCAGGTGAGCGTCGTCGGGACCGAGGAAGAGCGCGCGAGCTTCGATGCTGACCTCGCGCGCGCGGGCACTGCCGTCGGGGGCGCGCTCGACGGCGGCGGCGACGACGACGACGCCGTTCCAGGCGATCTTCTTGCGCTCCTTGAGGCGCATCGCCTCTTCGTCGCCGGTCGAGGGCCCGTCGCTGTAGTGGGTGACGAGCGGCAGATCGGTCACGCGCGCGTGGGAGAGCGGCGTCCGCGCGGGGCGGCCCTCGAGGTCGAGGCGATCGCCGTTGTGGAGGATGCGCGCCGGGATCTGGAGGCTGTGGGCGAGCGCGGCGTGGGCGTGCAGGAAGGTCGTCTCGCCGTGCACGGGCACGAAGGAGCGCGGCTTGACGAGGCGCAGGAGCTCTTCGAGCTCGTCGCGCTGGGCGTGGCCCGAGGCGTGGATCGCGCGGTCGGCGACGAGCGTGACCTCGCGCGAGGCGAGGTTGTTCCACATCTCGTGTACGTCGCCTTCGTTGCCGGGGATGATGCGCGCCGAGTGCAGGACGAGGTCGCTCTTGTCGAGGCGCAGGTGATCGTGGTCGCCGTGGGCGGCGCGGTTGAGCGCCGAGCGTGGCTCGCCCTGCGAGCCGGTGGTGAGGACGAGCTGCTGGGCGCGGGGCAGGTCGCGGGCGGCCTCGATGTCGACGAGGAGCTGCGGCTCGACCGGCAGGGTGCCGTTGCGCTGGGCGGCCTCGAGGTGGTTCCAGATCGAGCGGCCGCAGATCACCAGGCGGCGGCCGGTGGCCTTGGCGATCTGACCGAGGCCGCGCACGCGGTGCAGGTTCGAGCTGAACATGGTGACGATGACGCGGCCGGGCCATGCGGCGACGCGGCGCTCGAGCTGGCGCACGACCTCGGTCTCGCTCCTCGTGCGGCCGGGCGCGAGCACGTTGGTCGAGTCGGAGAGCATGAGGTCGACGCCGTCCTTGCCGAGCGCCTCGAAGCCGGCGCGGTCGAAGTGCTCGCCGTCCATCGGCTCGTCGTCGATCTTCCAGTCGGCGGTGTGCAGGATGGTGCCGGCCTCGCTGCGCAAGGCGATGGAGGCGCAGTCGGGGATCGAGTGGGTCACGCGCAGGGCCTGCGCCTCGAAGGGGCCGACGGCGAAGCGCGCGGCGGGCGAGAAGAGGTGCATGCGATCGGCGCGCCAGAGGCCGTGCTCGTTCAGGCGATGGCGGATGAGCTCGGTGGTGAAGCGCGAGGCGAAGACCGGCGTCGCCGGGTCGAGCGCGGGCAGGACCCAGGGCAAGGCGCCGATGTGATCCTCGTGGCCGTGGGTGATGAGCACCGCCTCGATGCGATCGCGGTGGGCGGCGATGAAGCCGAGATCGGGCAACATCTTGTCGGCGCCGACGACGGTCGGCGGCAGGAAGCCGACACCGCAGTCGACCATGACGAAGCGGCCGCGCGTGCCGATGAGCATCGCGTTCATGCCGATCTTGCCGAGGCCGCCGAGCGGCAGGAGCGAGAGCGGCTCGTTCGGGAGCGCGGATCGTGGAGCTGTCTGCAAGGTACCTCGAGGCCGTCGGGCCGGCCGTCGTCGGCCACTAACATGAAGCGCGGCCCGGACGGAACCTCCGCGCGCGCGCCGCGACAGGGTCATGAAAGCGCTTGACATCGATCGGGGCCGTCCCTAAAACGCGCAACGCACCGCGATGCGAGGGCCTCGGCCCCGTCGAGCGGCGCCATGGTCCGGCTTAGCTCAGTTGGTAGCAGCAGGCGGCTGTTAACCGCCAGGTCGTTGGTTCGAGTCCAACAGCCGGAGCCACCCCACCCCACCCCGAGTCTTCGTGGTGGGCGGTTACCAGAGAGCCCCACGGGTCCCCCGTCGGGGCTCTCGCCGTTTCTGGTGTCCGCTGTGTCCGGCGGTGCCCGCGCGCTCACCCTGTTCGTGGTCCTGTGATACGTCGTCTGCGCACGGGCGATCCTGGCGGCTCGCTGCTGACCACGAGGCTCCACATTGGGCATCTTCGAACGCTTGCTCTCGCTCTGGGTCGCGCTGGCGATCGGCGTCGGCGTCGGGCTGGGCCTGCTCGTCCCCGAGGCCTTCGAGGCGCTCGCGCAGCTCGAGGTCGCGCGCGTCAACGTCGTGGTCGCGGTGCTGATCTGGCTCATGATCTACCCGATGATGCTCAAGGTGGAGCCGTCGTGCCTCAAGGACGTCGGGCGCAAGCCCAAGGGACTCGCGCTCACGCTCGTCGTGAACTGGCTCGTCAAGCCGTTCACCATGGCCGCACTCGGCGTGCTCTTCTTCAGGTTCGTCTTCGCCGACCTGGTCTCGACCGACGACGCCTCGCAGATCATCGCCGGCATGATCCTGTTGGGCGTCGCGCCGTGCACCGCCATGGTCTTCGTCTGGAGCCACCTCACCGACGGCGACGCGAACTACACCCTGATCCAGGTCTCGGTGAACGATCTCATCATGGTCTTCGCGTTCGCGCCGATCGCCGGGTTGCTCCTCGGGGTCACCGACATCACCGTGCCCTGGGGCACGCTCGTGGTCTCGGTCGTCGCGTTCATCGTGATCCCGCTCGCCGCCGGCATCGCGACGCAGCGCGTGCTCGAGCGCGAACGGCTGGAGCGGCTCGGGCGCAAGCTCAAGCCGACCGCGATCCTCGGGCTGCTCCTGACCGTGGTCTTGCTCTTCGGGTTCCAGGCCGAGACCATCGTGGCGCGGCCGCTGCTCGTCGTGCTCATCGCCGTACCGCTCCTCATCCAGAGCTACGGGATCTTCGCCATCGCCTATGCCATGGCGCGCGTGCTGCGGCTCCCGTTCAACGTCGCGGCACCCGCGGCGATGATCGGGACCTCCAACTTCTTCGAGCTCGCGGTGGCGGTCGCCATCAGCCTCTTCGGCCTCTCATCGGCGGCCGCGCTCGCCACCGTCGTGGGCGTGCTCATCGAGGTGCCGGTGATGCTCTCGCTCGTCGCCTTCGCCAACCGCACCAAGGGCTGGTTTCCGACGTCGCCATCGACCTCCGCCTGAGATTGCACCATGTCTGGACTTCGCTTCGATTCGGTCCTCTTCCTCTGCGTCGCCAACTCGGCGCGCTCGCAGCTGGCCGAGGGCCTCGCCCGCCACCTCTTCGGCGACGCCGTGCGCGTGCAGTCCGCCGGCTCCGAGCCGTCGCGCGTGAACCCCTACGCGATCCGGGCGATGGCCGAGCTCGGCATCGACATCTCCGCCCACACCTCCAAGTCGGTGCAAACGATCGATCCCGCCGGCGTCGACCTCGTCATCACGCTCTGCGCGGAGGAGGTCTGTCCCGTGTTCCTGTCGCGCGCGCCGCGCTTGCACTGGCCGCTTCAGGATCCCGACCGCAAGCACGAGGAGCTCGGCGACGAAGAGCGCCTGCAACACTTCCGCGTCGCCCGCGACGAGATCCACGCGCGCCTCGAACAGCTCGCCGCGCTCCGCGACGTCTCCTGATCCAGGTCCTCCGGCCCGTCGCGTCCGGCGCGCGCGGGTGGTAAAGTAGCGCTCGCTCATCTCGAGCCCTGACGAGGGCGACCCGTACCAGGCAGGAACGACGGGCCGTGGGAGGCATTCCATGGCTTGGTTCATGCTCTTCGTCGCCGGGCTGCTCGAGGTCGTCTGGGCGCTCGGGCTCAAGTACACCCACGGCTTCACGCGTGTGGTCCCGAGCCTCGTCACCGGCCTGGCGATCGTCGCGAGCATGTTCCTGCTCGCACGCGCCGCGCGCACGATCCCGATCGGCACGGCCTACGCGGTCTGGGTCGGCATCGGCGCCCTCGGCGCGGCGCTGGGCGGCGTGCTCCTCTTCGACGAGGCCATGCCCCCGCTGCGCGTCTTCTTCGTCGCGCTGCTCGTCGTCTCGATCGTCGGCCTCAAGCTCAGCGCGGGCGCGTAACGTGTACGCCGCCCGCGCCGCCGCTTGCCCACAGCGACGATCAGAGGCAGCGTGAGGCCGAACGGAGGTGACAAGGTGGTGGAATCCGCGCCGTCCTCTGCGACGGGTCTCAGGTCGCTGCTCGTGCCCGTCGACCTGACGCCGACCTCGGATCGCGTGCTCGGGCGCGTCGCCAGGCTGCCGCTCGCCGAGCGCGCGCGGGTGACGCTCCTGCATGTCGTGCCCGGCGATCTCTCGGCGCGCGAGCAACGTGCAGCCGAGCGCGACGCTGCGAAGACCCTCGCCGACGAGGCGCGCCACCTCGCCTCGTCGCTGCCGGGCTCGATCGTCCTGCGCACGGTCGTCCGCCTCGGCAACGCCGCGCGGGAGATCACCGAGCTCGCCGGGACCGAGGCGTGCGAGCTGGTCGTCATGGGTCGCGGCGGCGCGCGCGTGGTGCGCGACACGATCCTCGGCTCGACCGCCGAGCGGGTGATGCGCCTCACGCGGGTCCCGGTGCTGGCGGTACGGTTGGCCGCGCGCGCGCCCTACCGCAAGCCCGCCCTGGCGATCGAGCTCGACGCGGCGGCCGCCGGGGTCTTCGCGTGGCTCCTCCGCTTGCTCGCACCTCCGCGGCCGCGCATCGAGGTGATCCACGCCTTCAGCTCGCCGCTCGAGAGCAGGATCTATCCGAGCCTGAGCGAGGAAGAGATCGAAGAGCGCCGAGCGGAGCTGAAGGACGCCGCGGCGCGGCGGCTCGACGAGCTCTTGACGCGGGCACTGGCCGACCTGCGCATCGCCGGTCACGAGGCCCCCTGGAGGCCGCACCTCCGCCACGGTCCGGCGCGACAGGTCGTGCACAAGGCGGTCAAGAGCGCGCACAGCGACCTGCTCGTCATGGGCACGCGCGCCTACTCGGGGCTCGCTCAGCTCTTCCTCGGCTCGGTGGCCGGCGATCTGCTGCGCGACGTCAGCTGCGATGTCCTGCTGGTTCCGCCCACCGCCGCCGAGCCCGCGCCCGACGCTTGAGGCTTCACCGCCGCGAGGGCGAGGAACGCCGGACCCGGCGCGCGCAGGCGCGAGAGCGTCGGATCGAGCGGCGCCATGACGCGCGCGGCGAGACCGCTCGGCGGGAAGAAGACCGCGCCGCGCAGGTCGAGCACCGTGAGCCCGGCCCCGCGCGCGAGCCCGCACAGATCGCGGCGCGAGGAGAAGCGCGCCCTGCGCCAGGTGCGCGCGCCGAGCCAGCCGCGCACCCGCCGCTCGGCGGCCCAGGAGGAGTAGCGCGCGAGCTCGCCGAGCACGAGGCGACCGCCGGGCGCGAGCACGCGCGCCATCTCGCGCAGCGCGTGCGCGGGGTCGGGCACGAAGCAGAGCACGGTCACCGCGATCACGACGTCGAAGGAGGCGTCGGCGAAGGGCATGGCCTCGACGCGGCCCTCGTGCAGGTCGAGGGTCACGCCGCGCGCCGCCGCGCGCTCGGCCGCCCGGGCGAGCATCGCCGCCTGCGGATCGAGGGCGCTGACATCGGCGCCGCCGAGCGCGGCCGCGATGGCGTACGTGCCATCGCCGGTGCCGACGTCGAGCACGCGCCGGTCGTGGAGGTCGCCGGCGAGCGCGGAGACGAGGCGGGTCTCGACGCGCTCGGTGATGCGGCCGAGCGTGCTCGCGCGCCAGCGGGCGTAGCTCGCCGCGGAGACGACCGGTTCGGGCTCGGCGCGCGTGCTCCCCATCTCAGGTCCGCCGGGTGGCGCCCTCGATACCCGAGAGCGCCGGTCGCGGGGCCGCACCCGCCGGCGCCGCACGCGGGCGTGTGACCGGTCGCAAGGTCTCGCGCATGCGCAACGCGACGACGAGGCCCGAGCCGAAGGTGAGACCGGCGACGAGCCAGATCGCCGCGCCGAGGCCGAAGGCGTCGGCGACCACGCCGGCGAGCACGGCGCCGAAGGCGTAGCCGAGGTCGCGCCACAGTCGGTAGACGCCGACCGACGAGGCGCGCCAGGTCGGGTGGGCGACGTCGCCGATGGCGGCGAGGAGCGTCGGGTAGACCATGGCGGTGCCGAGCCCGAGCAGGACGGCGCCGAGCGCGAAGCCGGTGAAGCCCGAGGAGAGCGCGGTGAGCGCGATGCCGAGCGCCTGGACCCACATGCCGCCGACGATGAGCCACTTGCGCCCGAGGCGATCGGATAACGCGCCGGTGGCGATCTGGGCGATGCCCCAGGTCGCCGGGTAGATCGCCGCGAGCGCGCCGATCTGATCGAGGTCCAGCTTCGCGGCGGCGAAGAAGAGCGGAAAGAGCCCCCAGGCCATGCCGTCGTTGAGGTTGTTGACGAGGCCGGCCTGGCTCACGCTCGAGAGGTCTTTGTCGAAGAGGGTGGTGCGCCAGAAGATCTGGCGCTGGGTGGGCACGCCGTCGGGCGGCAGCGCACCGTGCAGGCTGGACTCGACCGCGACGTGGTCTCTCGTCTCGCGCACGACGAGGAGCGAGAGCGAGAGTCCCACCGCGACGAAGGCGACGCCGAGGTAGAAGGGCTCGGGGCGGAGCCCGTAGCTCGCGGCGACGTAGCCGGTCGCGAGCGCGCTGCCGGCGACGGCGAAGTAGCCGGCGAACTCGTTGAGGCCCATCGCGAGGCCGCGCTTTTCGGGACCGGTGAGGTCGATCTTCATGATGACGGTGGTGGACCAGGTGAGCCCCTGGCTCACGCCGAGGAGCGCGTTGGCGGCGAGCACCCACTCCCAGCTCGGCGCCCACATCAAGAGGAAGGGAACCGGCGTCGCGACGAGCCAGCCGCCGACGAGCACGTGCTTGCGGCCGAAGCGGTCGGAGAGGCGCCCGGCGAGGTAGTTCGTCAGCGCCTTGCTGACGCCGAAGACGACGATGAAGGAGAGGATGGCGGCCCTGGCGGCGAGCTCGAACTCGTGCTCGGCGATCTCGGGCAAGATGGTGCGCTCGAGGCCGACCATCGCGCCGACGAAGGCGTTGACGACGACGAGCAGGGTGAACTGCCCGAGGTTGTCGCGCAGTCCGAGGCGCGGCCGGCTCACGGGCGGCGGGCTCACGAGGCGCCCCCGAGCGGTGCGGCGTGGCCGCGGTTCGCGCCCAGGATCTGCGCCATCTCGGCGGGCTTCTCGGGCACGTCGGCGAGCGCGTCGATGAACTCGGCGCGTGATCTGGAGAGCAGCGGGTTGTTGCGCTTCTCGAAGGCGATGGTGCTCGAGGGCTTGCCGCTCATGCCCGCGCCGCAGGCGGAGCCGGCGAAGTGCCCCGGGTAGACCTCGAGCGCGTCGGGCAGGGTCAGGAGCTTGTCGTGGATGCTGTCGTAGAGCGTCGCGGCGTTTTCGCGCGCGCGCCCCGGCAGGTCGGGCCGGCCGACCGCGCCGACGAAGAGCGTGTCGCCGGTGAGCACGAACCAGGGCTCGGGCCCGCGGCGCAGGTCGGTGACGACGAGGCTCACGCTCTCGGGGGTGTGACCAGGCGTGTGCAGGACCTCGATGCGCGTGTTGCCGAGCGCGATCTCCTGGCCGTCGGCGAGCGGCTCGAAGGAGAGCGCGACCTCGGCCGAGGCGTGAAGGCAGTAGCGCGCGCCGGCGGCCGCGGCCAGCGCCGGACCGCCCGAGCGGTGGTCGGCGTGCACGTGGGTGTCGATGACGTGCGTGATGCGCATGCCTTTGCTAGCGGCGAACGCGAGGTAGGCGTCGATGTCGTGGTCGTGGGGGTCGACGACCGCGCACACACCGAGGCCGCCGCAGCCGAAGAGGTAGGCGGCGCAGCCGCTGTCGAAGTAGTAATAGGGTTTGAAGATCAACGTCTCGCTCCTTCTCGCTCGATGCGCCAGCCGCGCGCGCGCCACTCGGCGACTCCCTCTTCCATGCGGTGGGCGGAGAACCCGCGCTTGCGCAGGAGCTCCACTGCCTCGACCGCCATCACGCAGTAGGGGCCGCGGCAGTAGGCGACGACCTCGCGCTCCGTGGGCAGCTCCTTCAGGCGAGCCTTCAGCTCGCCGACCGGGATCGAGAGCGCGCCGGGGATGTGACCGGCGCGGTACTCGAGGGTCGGGCGCACGTCGATCACCGTGACCTCGCCCGCCCTGACGCGGCGCAGGAGCTCGCTGCCGGCGACGCCCTCCAGCGCGCCACGGGCCTCGAAGTAGGTGCGCGCGACCTGGTCGAGCTCGGCGAGGCGCGCCTGGCCGAGGCCGCGCAGCGCGAGGAAGAAGCGGCAGACCTGGTCGTCGGCGAGGCGGTACTCGACGTAGAGGCCCTTCTTCTCGGCGTCGACCAGGCGCGCCGCGCGCAAGGCCTTGAGGTGCTGCGAGGCGTTGGCGATCGAGATCGCGGCCTCGTCGGCGAGCGCCTCGACGGTGCGCGGACCCTGGCAGAGCAGATCGAGGAGCTCGAGGCGCTTGGGCGCCGAGAGCGCTTTGCCGAGGCGCGCGAGCTGCTCGTAGATCGCGTCCTTGAAGCGGCGGTGGGGCGTCGTCATGCGCCGGAGTATTCAAGTGGTTGCTTTAGTATTCAAGTCGAAAGGTGAGTCGTGCGGCCGGGCGGCCACAAGGGCCGCCCCTTCCATGATGCGTCTCCTGTCAACACACGATTGGCGATGCCGACCCGAGCCTGCCTCGATAGGAGTCCGGTCCTCGTACCGCGCTGCTGCGCGACCTTCCATCCGTTGGGCGGAGC
>WYBB01000135.1 GCA_011526585.1 Deltaproteobacteria bacterium | reverse complement strand
CGATCCTCGAGGTGTGCGAGGAGGAGTCGACCGACACCGACCTCACCTGCATCGTGCGTGAGCACCCGATGTGCGACGAGGCGGTGTGCGCGGCGTGGAAGGGCAGCCAGAGCTTCTGCTCGCGCGAATGCACCGGCGACGGCGACTGCCCCGCCGAGTCGACCTGCCAGACCTACCTCGAGTTCTCGGTCTGCGTTCCCAACGAGCTGCCGCCGCCGCTCGTCAGGTAGGCGCAGGGGCGGCCCCTACGTGGCCGCCCGCGAGGCACCTGGTCGTCGGCGCCACCCCGTTACGGTCGTAGGGGCGGCCCTCGTGTCCGCCCGCGAGACAACAGGTCGTCGGCGTCACCCCGTCACGGTCGTAGGGGCGGCCCTCGTGGCCGCCCGCGAGGCACCTGGTCGTCGTCGGAACCCCGCCGCTTCGGTCGGCTCAGACCGTAAAGGCGTTGCGGTACCAGCGCACCTCCCACGACAGGAGCCCGGTGCGGGTGAGGGCGACGACGTCGAAGCGCACGCGCCGCGGCAGCTCCGGGTGCTGGCGCATAAAGAGCTCGGCCAGCGCGGCGAGGCGCCGCCGCTTGTGCGGCCCGACGCTGTAGGCGGCGCCGCCCGCGAAGGGCTTGCCGTCGGGCGCGCGCGGCGTCGAGGCGCGCACCTCGACGAAGACCAGGCGATCGCCGTCGCGCATCACGAGGTCGAGCTCGCCGCCGTGCCCGCCCCGGCCCGGACGCGGCGCGGCCTTCCAGTTCTTCGCGACGAGCGCGAGGCCGTGCGCCTCGAGGTGTGTGAGCGCGCGCGCTTCGGCGCTGCGCCCCAGGCGCAAACGGCCGATGCTCACAGGAGCCTCGGCAGATCGTCCTCGGTCGGCTGCGAGAAGCTCCGGCGGTGGATCGGCGAGGGCCCCAATCGCGCCACCGCGCGGCGGTGCGCGAGCGTCGGGTAACCCTTGTGCCGGTCGAAGCCGTAGTCGGGGTAGTCGCAGTGGTGCATCTGCATGATGCGATCGCGCGCGACCTTGGCGAGGATCGAGGCCGCGGCGATGTTGAGGCTCCGCTGGTCGCCCTTGATGATCGGGCGCTGCGTCACCTCGGCCGGCAGCGGGGCCTTGTCCTTGCCGTCGATCAGCACGAGCGCCGAGGCGAGGGCGGGGCGCGCCTCGACGAGCTGCTCCCAGGCGCGCGCCATGCCGAAGAGCGAGGCGTGCAGGATGTTGAGCGTGTCGATGACGTCGTGCTCGACGACGACCAGGCCGACGCCCAGGGCGTGGGCGAGGATCGGCTCGAAGAGCGCCTCGCGCTGCGCCTCGTCGAGGCGCTTCGAGTCGTCGATGCCGACGAGCGGGCAGGGGTCGGGCAGCGCGCAAGCCGCGACGACGACCGGCCCGGCGAGCGGACCGCGCCCGGCCTCGTCGATGCCGATGAGCGCGGCGTGGCCCTCGGCGCGAGCCCAGGCTTCGACCTCGCCGCAGACGATCGGCGCGAGCGTGAGACCCGGCAGCGGCGCGGGCACGACGACGTCCGACGCCTCGGCGCGCCGCGCGCGGCGGCGGCCCGTTTCAGGCGAAGGCGGCGAGGGCCGGCGGCCCATCACTCTTCGTGGATGTCACGCTGGCTGCGGATGCGCGCGGCCTTGCCGGTGAGGTTGCGCAGGTAGTAGAGCTTGGCGCGGCGCACGCGCCCGCGGTCCTTGACCTCGACCTTCTCCAGGCGCGGGCTGTGCACCGGGAAGACGCGCTCGACGCCGACGCCGTAGCTCTCCTTGCGCACGGTGAAGGTCGAGGACAGGCCGTTGTCGTGCCGACCGATGCACACGCCCTCGAAGACCTGCACGCGGTCCTTCTCGCCTTCGCGGATCCGCACGTGCACGCGCAGCGTGTCGCCGGCCTGGAAGTCGGGCATGTCCTGGCGGAGCTGCAGCTCCTGAACCTTGGCAAGCGCTGGGGTGATGCTCATGTCGGACTCACTTTGCTTGGTCGTACGCGCCGAAGAGGCGGTCGAGGATGATGGCAACGGCGGCGCGCACCGGCAGATGGTTGTAGCCGGACCGTTCGGGTACGGCTTCGATCGGGGCGAGCATCAGGTCGCACTGCGCGAGCGCGTCGGAGGCGAGGCCCCAGCCGGTCCCGAACACGAGGAGCGCCGGGCCGGTGTCGCGCGACAGGCGGCCCCGGAGCGCCGGGTAGCCGATGGTGTCGCGCTCTGTCTTGGCCGAGGTCCCGATGACCAGCGGGCGCTGCCCGTGGTGTGCCGCGATGGCATCGCATGCGGCGTCGAGGCTCGGGACCACCTCGACCCGGGACAACGCTTCGGCGCGGTCGGGGTTCGAGGTCCGTCCGGATCCGGTGACCCAATGATCGATCACCGTCTGGACCAGCTCGCGCTGCTCGGTGATGGGGGTCGTCACGAAGTACCGGCGGACGTCGTAGGTCCGCGCGATCCGGGCGAGGTCATGGATGTCGAGGTTCGTGACCGAGGTGGTCACGACGCCCCCCGCCCGGTTCAGGACCGGGTGGTGGGCGAGGGCGAGATAGATATCCATCCGACGAAAAAGCGCAAGGAGGATCAGCGATCCCCATCACCGGGCCGGCCGGCGACGGGGGAGGGCGCTGGGGTGGAGGGGTTGGGCGGCGGCGTGGCGCTCGGAGCGGCGGCGCGGTGGCGGGCCCAGAGGTCGGGGCGGCGGACGCGGGTGCGCTCTTCGCGCTGGGCCGCGCGCCAGGCCTCGATCCTCGCGTGGTGGCCCGAGAGCAAGACCTCGGGCACCTCGTGGCCGCGCCAGACCTGGGGCCGGGTGTACTGGGGGTACTCGAGCAGCGCGGCGTCGGTGAAGGACTCGCGCGCGGCGCCGGCGGCGTTGCCGAGCACGCCGGGCAGGAGGCGCGAGACCGCGTCGATCACCGCGAGCGCGGCGATTTCACCGCCGGTCAAGACGAAGTCGCCGAGCGAGAGCTCCTCGTCGACGACGTGCTCGGCGACGCGCTCGTCGACGCCCTCGTAACGCCCGCAGACGAGGGCGAGGCTGCCGAGGTCGGCGTACTCGCGCGCGACGGCCTGATCGAAGACCCGGCCCGAGGGCGAGAGCAGGACGACGCGGGCGGGCGCACGCGCCTTGCGCACGTGCTCGACCGCGAGCGCCAGCGGCTCGGGCAGCATGACCATGCCGGCGCCGCCGCCGAAGGGGGCGTCGTCGACGGTGCGGTGCGGGTCGGTCGTGAAGGCGCGCGGGTCGGTGAAGGCGACGTCGATGAGGCCCTGCTTCAGCGCGCGCCCGAGGATCGAGCCGCCCAGGTAGGGCTCGCACAGCGGCGCGAAGAGCGTCACGACGTCGAAGCGGAAGGGCGTGGCCGTCACGGCACGAGCCCTTCGGGCGGGTCGATGACGATCGTCTTTTCGGCGCGGTCGATCGTGAGCACGATGGCCGCGACGAAGGGCAGATACCAGGTCTCCGGCGGCTCGTCTCCGGCGGCGGGCGCGGCGGGGCTCGGCGGGGCGACCTCGATGAGATCCTGGGCGGGCGCGGCGAGGATCCCCTGGACGGTGCCGAGGGTCCGGCCCTGGCGATCGACGACGGCGTAGCCGACGAGCTCGTGGTGATAGAACTCGTCTTCGCCAGGCGGTGGCAGCGCGTCGCGCGCGATGGCGAGCGCGAGCCCGCGCAGCGCCTCGGCGCCCGTGCGATCGCCGACCCCCTCGAAGTGACAGAGGTAGCGCGTCTGCCCCTGGGAGAGCTGCGGCCGGCACGCGCGCAGCGGCAGCGTGTGCGTCGGCTCGGCCTCGACGCGATCGGCTCCGCCCGCCCGCGCGCCCGGCACGGCGAAGAGCGCGCTGCCCGCGCGCCACAGCGGCGAGGCGGCGTGGTAGGGCTCGACGAGGACCTCGCCGCGCAGCCCGTGCGCGCGGATCACGTGCCCGATGAGGAGCAGGTCCACGCGGGGCGCGTCACTCGAGGATCTCGACCTGAGCGCGGCGGCCGGTCTTGGCGGCGGCCGCCTTGACGACCGCGCGGAGAGCGCGCGCGGTGCGGCCCTGGCGCCCGATGACCTGACCGAAGTCGTCCTGGTGCACGGTGAGCAGGTACTGATCGACGTCACCGTCGACCTTCTTCTCGACCTTGAACTCGTCGGGGTGACCGACGATGCCCTTGCCGATGTAGGTGAGCAGCTCTTCCATCGGCTCAGCTCGCCGCGGTCTCGGCGCTCGCGGCGGCCGGCTGCGCGGGCTTCTTCTTCTTCGGCGCCGCCGGGCGGAAGGCCGTGTCGGGCGCGTTCATGAAGCGGTTGAGGAGGGCGCGCACCGTGTCGGAGGGGACCGCGCCGACCTCGCGCCAGTGCTTGATGCGCTCGCGCTCGAGCGAGACCGCCGGCGGGCTCTTCGAGGGGTCGTAGGTGCCGACGAGCTCGAGGAAGCGGCCGTCGCGGCGAGCGCGGGTATCGGCCGCGACGATGCGGTAGAAGGGGCGCTTCTTCGTGCCGTAGCGCGCGAGGCGAAGGGTAATGGCCATGTCGTTTGCTCTCCTGGGTCGCGGGGGCCGCCCCGCGTAGGGGCGCGGAAACTAGATGGTCGCGTCCTCGATTGTCAAGGCTCGCGTCGTCGTGCGCGCGATGGCCGCGCACAGCGCCGCCACCAGCGCCGGCTCGTCGGCTTCGGCCACCGTGCGCAGCGCGAGCTGCAGGCGCCCCTCCCTGAGCGTCGCCACCACCGGCGGGTGCCCGCCCCGGAGCGCGGCGTGCAGGTGGTCACCGCCCGGTAACGCCAGGCCGGCGCCGGGCAACGTGCGCTCGGGGTGGCTGCCGCCGCCGATCGGGTCGTCGGTGTCGACCGGCTCGGTCGCGACGCCGGCCCGCGCGAGCTCGGCGCGCAGCCGCTCGGCGCGCGCGCGCAGGTGATCGCGGTCGAGCGCGAGCATCGCCAGGAGCGGCACGCGCTCGGGCTGGCCGAGCTGGCGCGCCATCAGCACGTGGTCGAGCGCGGCCAGCGCGAGCTTGTCCGGCCTCAGCGCGCGCATGAGCGGGTGGCGCGCCAGGCGCTCGATCAGCGCGCGGCGGCCGAGCGCGATCCCCGCCTGCGGCCCGCCCAGGAGCTTGTCGCCGGAGAAGAGCACGAGATCCGCGCCGGCCGCGAGCGCGCCCGCCAGGTCGTCCGCGCCCGGCTCGTCGAGGCCCGGCAGCGCGGCGAGCGCCTCGCTGCCGAGGTCGACGACCAGTGGCAGCCCCGCGGCGTGGGCGGTTGCGGCGAGCTCGTCGAGGGTCGGACGGGCGACGAAGCCCGAGAGCTTGAAGTTCGAGGGATGCACGCGCAGGACCGCGATCGTCGCGGGGCTGAGCGCGCCTTCGTAATCCTTTGCATACGTGCGGTTGGTCGTACCGACCTCGCGCAGCCGGACCCCGCTCGCCGCGAGGATCTCGGGGATCCGGAACGAGCCGCCGATCTCGACCAGCTCGCCGCGCGACACGATGACCTCGCGGCCCGGCGCGCCATCGGCCAGCGCCGCCAGTGTCAGCACCAGCGCGGCCGCGCAGTTGTTGACCACCAGCGCCGCCTCGGCGCCCGAGAGCGCCACGAGGCGCGCCTCGCAGAGCGCGCGCCGCGACCCGCGCTCACCGGCCTTCAGATCGTACTCGAGGTTGCAGTAGCCGAGCGCCTCGGCGAGCGCGTCGGCCGGCAGCGGGGCGCGGCCGAGGTTGGTGTGGATCACCACGCCAGTCGCGTTGATCACCCGCCGCAGGCGTGGCCGCGCCAGCGCCTCGAGCCAGGCCCCTGCGCGCGCGACGATCGTCGCCTCGTCGACCGCCTTTGCCCCGGGGTGACCGGCGAGCAGCGCCTCACGCGCCTCGCCGATCGCCACCCGCGCCGCCTCGACCCGGATCGTGCGCGCGTAGGCGCCGTCGAGCGCGTCGGCGATCACGTCGACGCGGGGCAGGCGGCGCGCGTCGCTCACGCGCTCACGCCTCGGCCTTCTTGCGCTGCGCCGGGCGCTTGAGCACCGGCAGCGCGAGCACCTTGCTCGGCTCGTCGCGCAGGAGCCAGCTCAAGGTCAAGCGCAGGTCGGCGAACGGCCCCTCGAGGAGCTGGAAAGCGCGCCGCTTGAGCTCGAGCGCGTCCTTCTCCGACAGCTCGCTGACGCTGTCGTGCACCTCGGCCGCCAGGCGATCCGCCTCCTCACACAGGTTCTCGCGCCAGTACTTGGTGTCCTTGGCGAGCACCGCAACCCGCTCGCGCGCCAGCGCCGCCAGCCGCGCCAGGGTCGCCGCCACCCGGAACGCCCCACGCCGGCCGCGCCCGTCTCCGAGCTCGCCCGCGATCTGCGGATCGTCGCCGAAGTGGTAGTCGAGCAGCTTGTGCAGCGTCGCGCGCACGGCCTCGGCCTCCTGCAGGAGCGCCTCGCCGAGCTTCGGCTCCTCGCCGGGACCGGCCTTGTCCGCGCCGCCCGCGCGCTGGTGCACCTCGTCGAGGTGCAGCGCCGCCAGCGCCAGGCGCTCGAGCTCCGCCACGCGCGCGCTCGAGAAGAGCGCGTCCGGGATCAGCGCGAGCCGCTCGGCGATCTCCGGCGCGCGCGCGATCTCGACGAGATCCAGCGCGCGCTCGGCCCCCCAGCTCACGTCCGCGCTCGCCGGCCCGACCGGAGCGCCGAGGATCCGCCCGAGCTCGCCCTGCAGCGCCGCCTTGCCTTCGCCGTTGAGCACGCGCTTCTTGCGCGCCGCCGTCACCACCTGCTCTGCTTCTTCCATGCCGACCCGCTCCACGTCACAAGTGTTCAGGGCCCGGGCTTGTCCCCGATCCGAGCGCCTTCGTCAATGCGCGATCGCTCGATCGGCGTGATCGGCGTCGACGTCCCCAACGCCCGACAGATCTGGCTCGTGAAGTCGGTCTCGCAGCAGCCGCGCATCGCGACGCAGGCGTCGCCGCTGGCGCCCGCCACGCACGCCATCACCGGCCCGTCGCGATCGTCGAAGTAGCCGTCGCCGCAGACCGCCTGGCATTCGGCCACACACTCGGCCTCGGCCACGCAACCCTGGATGCGCAGACAGAAGATCGGGCAGTGCTTCGGCTCGCAGATCGCCTGCGACGGCCCTGGTAGCGCACGCATGCGCCGGGGGGCGTCCTCTTCCCGCGGTTGGCCGCCGGCCCGCTCGACCTCGCCGCTGGCACACGCGGCCGCCGCGCCGAGCGCGACGACCAGGGCGATCGAGCGCGTCATCCCCACCTCACGGCCGCGGGAAGATCCGCGCCCAGCGCCCGGCCGCGTCCTTCTCGAAGAGCCCGTCCGAGGTCCAGGCGAAGCTCTGGCCGCGCTCGTCGCGCACGCCGAGCACCGCCTCCACCGCGAGCGTGCGGGCGAGCGCCGCCGCGCCGGCCACCGGTGGCACGCGCCGCGGGCCGCTCGCCTGCCAGCTCCTGCCGTCGCGTGACGCGAGCCAACGCGTCGCGCCGTCCTGCTCGACCGCGATGAACGCCCGCTCACCCTCGGCGAAGAGCGCCCCGATCCGGCCGCCGCCCTCGTCGACCGCGCTCACCGGATCCCAGCGCGCGAGATCGTCGCTGACGAAGAGCTCGCCGCCGGTCACGGCCCCGCCGGCCTTGCAGATCCCGGTCAGCGCGACGGTCGGACCGCCGGCGATCCGCGCGAGCGCCGCGATCCCCGCGCGGCCCTTGTCCTTGACGATGAGCCGCTGCCAGCGCTCGCCGTCGGCCGAGCGCCAGAGCGCGCCGCCGCTCGACTCGGCGCACGAGCCGCCGCCGTCGCCGACGAGCATCTGTCCGTCGTCGGCGATGGCGAAGGCGCCGACGTGCCGCTTGGAGCGGACCACACCGCGATCGATCAAGAGCGCGTGCCGGGTCGTCTCCATCTCCGCTTCGTAGCCGCAGGGGCCGCCGCGGATGAACGCGATCTCCTCGTCGCCGGCGCCCGGCGGCGAGACCGCGACGCCCTCATCGCCGACGAGCGGCACGTCGGCGGCGCGCGCCGGTTGGTCTTCCTCGGCGCTCCAGCAGCGTGGCGCGGGGTAGGGCGGTGGGCTCGTCAGCGGGGTCAGGCGGCGCCGCACCGGGTCGAGCACGCGTAGCCCACCCCAGCCGCCGACCACCCAGCGCCCGTCGCGCGCGACGGCGACGCGGCCGAAGTCGAGCCCGGGCGCGACCATCGCAACGGTCAGCGACGGCTCCGCGCCGCAGCGGATCTCGTAGAGCCGCCCGAGCCCGAGCGGCGCGACGCCGAGGTCCCAGCGCTCCCTCAGCGCCGCGAAGACGAGGCCCTCACCACGCGGGTGCATGAGCGCCGTCACGCGCGGCGGCCCGAGCTCGCCCGGGCTCGCCGGCAGCTCGTCGCCCGCGAGCTCGTGGCGGACCTCCCGGCCCTGGCTCCTGACGACGAGGTGCCCGTCCTCGACTGCGATCCGGCAGCCGGCCGGCGGGCCCGCCGGGACCTGCGAAAGGTGGAGCGTGGCGACGGCGAGCGCGACGATCTCGATCATGGGATCACCTCTTGGTGATCCTCATATCACTGGTCGTCGATCGCCGCGACGAGCGTCGCCAGGTCCTCCGGATCGGGCGACTCGAAGCGCAGGCGCGCCCCGCCGTGAGGGTGTGCGAAACCGAGCACCGCCGCGTGCAGCGCCAGGCGCGGCATCTGGCGCGCGGCGCGGAGCTCGCGGTTGGCGACGCCGGCGTGCACGCCCGTCGCGCTCCTGGGGAGCGCGCGCCCGTAGATCGGATCGGCGATGATCGGGAAGCCGAGCTCGCTCATGTGCACACGGATCTGGTGGGTGCGCCCGGTCTCCAGCGCGAGCTCGACGAGGCTCAGGGCCTTGCCGCGCATGCGCACGCGCCAATGCGTGATCGCCTCGCGCGGGCTCTGGGACAGGCGCCCGGTGTAACGCTTGCGATCTTTCGGATCGCGACCGTACGGCGTCCGGATCGTGCCTTCGTCGGCGAGGTTCTTGCCGAGCACCACCGCGCGGTAGCGCCGCTCGATCGCGTGCGTCTGGAACTGCGCCTGCAGCCCGCGCAGGGTCTCGTCGTCGAAGGCGACGACCAGGAGGCCGCTCGTGTCCTTGTCGATGCGATGCACGAGCCCGGGGCGCACCTCGTCGTCGATCTCGAGCGCGACCTCCTCCTCCCTGGCCCAGTGCATCAGCGCGTTGACCAGCGTGCCCGACGCGTGCCCGGGCGCGGGGTGCACGACCAGGCCCGCCGGCTTGTCGATCACCGCGAGGTGCGCGTCCTGGTAGACGATCGTGAGCGGGATCGCCTCGGCGACGAGCCCGGTCTCGCGCGCCTCGGCCGGCAGCTCGACCACCACCTCGTCGCCCGCGCGCAGCGCATGGCCGGCCTTGGTCGCGACCTCGCCCCGCACCGTGACGCGCCCGCCCTCGATGAGGCGCGCGAGCGCGCTGCGGCTGCGCTCGGGCAGGTGCCGCGCGAGGAAGCGATCGAGCCGCTCGCCGGTACCTTCCTTCGAATCTACGGTGATCCTCGACTTCGTCATGGGCTCCGGGTCGCTCCGAAGGGTCCAGCTGCTAGGAGCGAACGAGCGAGCGCGGAGGCGACCTCACGGTCGCCGCACAAGCGAGCGACTGAGCGACGACGCAGATGGGCCCTTCCGAGCGGCCCGGTCAGAACTTGTAGAGGTCGGAGAGGTCGGCGATGTCGTCGATGTCGATCCAGTTGTCGTGCACGTACTGCACCTCGACCTTGGCGCCGCTCTCGATCAGGTGGTTCAGGAGCTGCGGCAGGGTCCACTTCTTGACCTCGGCGCCCGAGGCGGCGAGCTGGTCGATCGTCTGCACGAGGGTCTTCGCGCCCGCTTCGGACAAGCCGACGAGGCCCACCCACTCACCCGAGGCCTCCTCGGGCGCGATGCGATCGTCGATGCGCACGAGGCTGTAGTCGACGTCCTTGAGCGGCTGCGACTCCACGCGCGCCGGGCTGACGCGCGCCCAGTCGACCGAGCTCCGGTTCTTCTTGCTCGGCTGCTTGTAGTCGACGACGACGGTGATCTCGCCCTTGGCGCGCAAGAGGTTCTCGACGATGAACGGGCGCACGACCACGTCGCCGTAGCCGATGACGCACTTGCCCTCGATCGCCTTCTTCGCCGTCATCAGCGAGCCGACCTCACCGGTCGCCTCCCACTCGGCGTTGTGCGCGTACTTGACCGAGGTCAGCGAGAACGCCTCCGGCTTGTAGCCGGTGACGACCGTCACGTCGCGCAGACCGCCGGTCTTGAAGGCCGAGACCGCGTGCGCCAGCACCGGCTTGCCCTCGACCTCGAGCATCGCCTTGGGGCGCTCGTCGGTGAGGTTGCCGAAGTTGGTGCCCTTGGAGGCCGCGAGCAGCACGGCCTTGCCGGGCGCCGAGGTCTTCGGCAGGTACAGCTTCTCCCAGCGCTCGTACTCCTGCATGCCCTGCAGGCGGAAGATCTCCTCGACCGTCGGCAGCTCCTTCTCGATCGCCGCCAGCGACTGGTGCTGCATCAGGTAGGCGGCCATGTCCTTCATCGCGCGGATCCCCGAGCGCAGGATGTGGTTGGCCCAGATCACCAGCGAGATCCCAGCCTCGCGGAACTTCTCGGTCGGCGTCGCGTAGTACTTCGTCGGCACGATCACGACCGGCAGGCGGTTATCCCACTCCTTCATGAAGGCGAAGATCTCGTCGGCGACGCCGAGCTTGGAGTGCACGAGCACCGCGTCGGCGCCCGCCAGGCGATAGGCCTCGCAGCGCTTGAGCGCCTCGTCGAAGCCCCAGCCGGCGATGAACGCCTCGGTGCGCGCGACGATGCAGAAGTCGGAGTCCTTGGCCGCGTCCTTGCCGGCCTTGATCTTGCCGCAGAACTCGTCGATGTCGGCCAGCGGCTGCGCCTCGCCCTTGATGAACGAGTTGGTCTTCGGGAAGATCTTGTCCTCGATGCAGGCGGCGGCGATGTCGCGCTGCTCGAGCTTCTGCACCAGGCGCCGCATGTTGTTGAAGTTGCCGTAGCCGGTGTCGGCGTCGAGCAGGATCGGCACCGAGGTCTGCTCGGCCATGAACTCGAGCACCTCGAGCACCTGCGTCCACGACGCTTCGTTGTTGTCGCGCACGCCCATCGCCGCCGAGATGCTCAGACCCGAGCCCCAGATCCCCTTGAACCCGGCCTCCTCCACGATCTTGGCGGACAGGCCGTTGTGAGCCTCGCAGATGAACTCGAGCTCGGGGGAGGCCAGCATCTGCTTGAAGCGCGTCGTCTTCTTCATCTCTCGGATCCTCTCGGTCGGATGGCCGCGCTCGCTTGCGGGCTGCCCGGGAGCGCGCGAAAGGCGGTCCCTACACCACCGGATCGGTCAGGGCAACGCGGAGGTTCTTTCGCAGCGGACGCGAAGGCGTCTACGCACCGGGCGCGACCAGACGCGCGGCGCCCCGGACGCCGCTCGAGTCCCCCCAGCGCGCAGGCGTCAGGCGCGTGTAGAGCGGCCCGCCGCGCCCGCTGGCGACGAAGGCGAAGCGTCCCCAGATCGCCGGTACATCCTTATACAGATGCGCCAGGTTGGAGACGCCGCCGCCGAGCACGATCACCTCGGGATCGACGACGTTGATCACCGTCGCCAGCGCGCGCGCCAGCCGCTCGGCGTAGAGCGCGAGCGTCGCCTGCGCGTGCGGCTCGCCGCCCCGGGCGAGCTCGGCGATCGCCTCCACCTCGAGGTGGTGGCCGCTGCGCAGGAGGAACTCGCGCCGGATCCCCGCGCCCGAGAGCCAGGTCTCGATGCAGCCGCGCTTGCCGCAGTAGCAGTGCGCGCCCGGTCGCTCCCACGCGCTCGGCCACGGCAGCGGGTTGTGGCCCCACTCGCCGGTGAGCCCGTTGGGCCCGCGCACGAGCTGCCCGGCGACGACGAGCCCGCCACCGACGCCGGTGCCGAGGATCACGCCGAAGACCGAGCGCGCGCCGGCCGCCGCGCCGTCGCTTGCCTCCGAGAGCGCAAAGCAGTTCGCGTCGTTCTCGAGGATCACCCGCCGCCCGAGGACCGCCGCGAGATCGACGTCGAGCGGGCGCTGGTTGAGCGCGGTGGTGTTCGAGTTCTCGAGCAGCCCCGTCGTCGGCGAGAGCGCGCCCGGCGTGCCGACGCCGATCGCCTCGGGCCGCGGTGCGTCACCCGCCTCGCTCTCGACCTCGCGCACCAGCTCGCGCACCGCCATGAGGATCGCCTCGTAGCCTGCCGGCGTGGGCACGCGCCGGCGCGCCAGCGTGTGCTCGCCGGCGAGCGCGATCGCTTCGATCTTGGTGCCGCCGAGGTCGACGCCGATCTGCATCGCGGCCGTCACCACCAGCCGTTGGGATCGGGGCCGCCGCTCGGGGCCGGCGGGGCAGGGTGGGTCGCCGCCGGGAAGGAGAGCACCGTCTGCAGGTGCGCAGTGTAGCTCGCCGTGAGCGGCACCGTGCCCTCCTCGCCGGCGTGCTTGCCGATGATGAAGGTGCGCTCCTTGGGGATCCCGGCTTCGGCGTAGGCCCAGATGTCGGTCGTGGCGTTGCCGTAGGCGGCGACGATGTCGAGGCCCTGCTGGCGCAGGTAGGCGATGTAGTCGCGCTTGTAGACGCCGACCGCGTCGTTTCGCGGCAGGACCTGCGCGTTGGTGTCGGTCAGGTGCAGCGGGCCGGCGGAAAAACGCGGCTCGAGCCAGCGCTCGGTCATCCGGCGCAGCAGATCGGGGCGGCCCGTGAGGTAGACGACGAGGTAGCCCTTGTCGTGCCAGGCGCGCACCATGCGGTCGGCGTCGGGATAGGCCACCTGCTCGTAGGTCTCGTTGAAGATCGCGAAGGCGACCTCGGTGATGAGCTCGTCATCGCCGGTCGTGAGCGTGCCGTCGATGTCGGTGACGATCGCCTGGGTGCCGCGCTCGACGACGATGAGATCGAAGCTGGCGACGCTGAGGTCGCCGCCGAGCACCATGCGCACCGGGTAGCGCCCCACGTCGAAGCGCGCGTGCTCGGGGATCTCGAAGAAGACGCGGCCGCCGTCGTCCTCGATGCCGTAGCGCGTGCCGTGGTTTTCGCACTCGGTCGAGTCGTCGGGGTTGTCGCTGGTGCGCGCCCGGCCGACCAGCTCCCAGGCGCCGCAGGGCACCTCGCGCTGCATCCAGACCTCGACGTCTTCGCAGGTCATGTCCTTGTCCACGAAGGCGTAGGCGAACTTGGCGACGAGCACCTGCGGCTCGCCGACGGCGACGATGACGTCCTGGCCGCGGTGGTTGGCGCTGCCGAGCGCGGTGATCGCCTCAGAGGCGAGCGAGCGCCAGGGCGTGGGCTGGCTCGGGGGCGTGAAGGGCAGGGGGCGGAGCGCGCAGGCGAGCGGCGCGTCGCCATCCGCGTCACCATCGGTGTCGGGGGTGCTCGCGCTGTCGGTCGGTGGGAGCTCGGCCTCGGGCGCGACGTCGAGGACCTCCGGCGTGGTGTCGGTCTCGTCGCTCGCGACCTCGCCGTCCGCGAGGGTCTCGGCGTCCGCGAGGGTCTCGGTGTGCGCGCGCTCGCCGAGGTCGGCGTCGCCACAGCCCGCGGTGGACCAAAGCCCGAGCGCGAACATGAAGGTGGAGCGGGCGGCGCGTCGCAGCATCGAGCGACAGGATGCGCAGCCAGCCGCGCGCCCGCAACCGTTCGTGCGCGAAGGAGGGGTCCCCCGGTCAGCGGCGAAGGCGCGCTGTGCGCTCCGGCCCGCCCTGGCCAGTCTGACTTTCCCAATCAAGATCAATATCTTGCGCGCTAGGAATTGCATTGTTGACCAAGTTTGTCTACTTACTCACGTAGATTGTTGACCGAGTTGGTCACCTTACTCAAGATAGGCATCCCAGACGCCGCATGTACCGCTACAACCCGACCGACATACGCCTCGTGCGCGAGCGCGTCGAAGAATACCGGAGCCAGGTGACGCGCCGCATCGCCGGCGAGCTCTCCGAGGACGAGTTCCGCCCGCTGCGCCTGATGAACGGGCTCTACCTCCAGCGCCACGCCTACATGCTGCGCATCGCCGTGCCGTACGGGCTCCTCTCGTCGGCGCAGATCAGGAAGCTCGCCTTCATCACCGAGCGCTACGACCGCGGCATCGGCCACTGGACCACGCGCCAGAACCTCCAGCTCAACTGGATCCGCCTCGAGGACACGCCCGACATCCTCGCGCACCTCGCCGAGGTCGAGATGCACGCCATGCAGACCTCGGGCAACTGCGTGCGCAACATCACCGCCGATCCGTGGGCCGGCGTCGCACCCGACGAGCTCTTCGACGTGCGGCCCTGGTGCGAGATCCTGCGCCAGTACACGACCTTGCACCCCGAGTTCATGTACCTGCCGCGCAAGTTCAAGATCGCGTTCTCGGGCGCGCGCGAAGACCGCGCCGCCATCCAGATCCACGACATCGGCATCGAGGCGATGCTCGATGACGCAGGCGAAAAGCGCTGGCGCGTCTACGTCGGCGGCGGCCTCGGGCGCACCCCGCGCGTCGGCCAGATCGTGCGCGAGGGCCTGCCGCTCGACGAGATCGTCGCCTACACCGAGGCGATCCTGCGCGTGTACAACCTCCACGGCCGCCGCGACAACAAGTTCAAGGCGCGCATCAAGATCCTCGTTGGCGAGCTCGGGCTCGACAAGTTCAAGGCGGAGGTCGAGGCCGAGTACGCCGAGATCCCCGACAAGGACAAGCACGTCGACCTCGCGCAGGTCGACGCCATCGCGCGTCAGTTCGAGGTCGTGCGACCCGACCCCGACGCGCCGGTCGACGCGCATCTCGCGCGCGCCGCCAGCGACCCGGCGTTCGCACGCTGGATCGCGACCAACACCCTGGCGCACCGCTGGCCCGGCTACCGCATCGCGCTCCTGTCGCTCAAGCACCCCGAGCGCGCGCCCGGCGACGTCACCACGGCCCAGCACTATGCCATCGCCGACCTGATGGACCGCTTCAACCAGGGCTACTGCGTCTCGACCTACGCGCAGAACCTCGCCTTCCAGTTCGTGAAGAGCGCCGACCTCTCCGCGCTCTACGACGCGCTCGTGCCGCTCGGCCTCGCGACGCCGAACATCGGCACGGTGCAGGACATCATCTGCTGCCCGGGCATGGACTACTGCAGCCTCGCCAACGCGCACTCGATCCCGATCGCGCGCGCGCTGCACGAACGCTTCATCGACCTCGACGAGGCCTACGACCTCGGCCCGGTGCACATCAAGATGTCGGGCTGCATCAACGCCTGCGGCCACCACCACGTCGGCCACATCGGCATCCTCGGCATCGACAAGCGCGGGCAGGACTTCTACCAGATCGCCATCGGCGGCTACGCCGGCACCGGACCGCACGACCCGGCGCGCGTCGGGCGCATCCTCGGCCAGGCCGTGGACAAGGACCGCGTCGTCGACGTGATCGAGCGCGTGCTCGAGGTCTACCGCCACCAGCGCCAGGGCGACGAGACCTTCGTTCAAACCGTGGAGCGGCTCGGCGTGAGCCCTTTCCAGGAGGCAGCCTATGCATGACGTCTACGATGTGGTCCGCGAGAGCGCGGGCGCCGGCGCGGCCCGCCCGCGTGTGTCGGCCAGCGGCGTGATGATCGAGGACCGCCAGGTCGTGGCGCGGCGCTGGACGCTCGGCGACGGCGCTGAGGCGAGCCCGGGCACCATCGTGCCGCTGTCGCGCTGGCTCGAGCTGCGCGCGGCCGGCCGCGACCTCAGCGAGGTCGGCGTCGCGCTCGAAAACGACGTGAGCCCCGCGGTGCTCAAGCCCTATCTGTCCGAGCTGCCGGTGATCGCGCTCGCCTTCCCGCACTGGAAGGACGGCCGCGCGTACAGCCAGGCGCGCAAGCTGCGCTACCTCTGGGGCTACCGCGGCACGCTGCTCGCGCACGGCGACGTCCTGCGCGATCAGATCCTGTGGATGTCGCGCGTCGGCTTCGACGCGCTGCACCTGCGCGAGGACCAGGATCCGGTCGCGGCGCTCTCGGCGTTCGCGCTGTACACCGCCTTCTATCAATACTAAAGGGCTCGTCCTCCTCGGAGGATCTGCATGCCCCACCTCACGCGTGCGCGCGACCCCGTCGAAGACCTCGAGCGACTCTACGAGCTCGCGCGCGAGCTCTTGATCACCGAGGATCCCGACGCGCTGCTCGACGCCATCGTCCTGCGCTCCCTGGCGATCCTCGGCGGTGACCGCGGCTTCCTCGTCGCGCGCGCCGGCGACCGGCGCAACTTCAAGGTGATCGCCAACTGGAGCGCCGAGGAGCTGCTCTCGCAAGAAGAGGCGGTGAGCCGCACCCTGGTCGAGGAGGTCTTCGCCACCGGCGCGCTCCTGCACCTGCCGGACGTCGAGGCCGATCCGCGCTTCGGCGAGTCCGGCAGCATCATGCGCCTCCTGACGCGCTCGGTGCTGGCGGCGCCGCTGCGGATCGAGGGCGAGCTCGGCGCGGTGCTCTACCTCGAGAGCCGCTCGAACCAGTACTACTACGGCGCGCCCGAGCGCGAGCTCTTCAGCCGCATCCTCGAGCTGTCCGCGAAGGTCCTCGAGGCCTGCGCGCGCCGCCTCGCGCTCGAGCGCAGGAACAACCTGCTCGAGCACGATCTCTTCGCGCGCTACCGCTTCCCCGGGGTGATCACGCGCGACGCCGGTGTGCTCAGGGTGCTCGAGACCGCGGCCCAGGTGGCGCCGAGCGACCTGCCGGTCCTCATCCAGGGCCCGAGCGGCACGGGCAAGGAGCTGCTCGCCCGCGCCGTGCACCTCAACAGCAAGCGCCAGGCGCGTCAGTTCCTGACGATCAACTGCAGCGCCATCACCTCGAGCCTCTTGGAGAGCGAGCTCTTCGGCCACCTCAAGGGCGCCTTCACCGGCGCCACCCAGAACAAGCAGGGCCTCATCGCCGCGGCGCACGGCGGCACGCTCTTCCTCGACGAGGTCGGCGAGCTCCCGCGCGAGCTGCAGGCCAAGCTCCTGCGCACGCTCCAGTTCGGCGAGGTCACGCCGGTCGGCTCGACGCGGGCGGAGACCTACGACGTGCGCTTCGTCGCCGCCACCAACCGCGACCTCGAGGACGAGGTGCGCGAGGGCAACTTCCGCGAGGACCTGCTCTATCGTTTGAACGCCGTCGTGCTCGAGCTGCCGTCGCTCTCGGCGCGCCCCGGCGACGTGCTGCCGCTCTTTACGGCCTTCCTCGCGCGCGCGGCCGAGGCCGCCGGTCGCGCCGCGCCTGCGATCGCGCCCGAGGTGCAGGCGGCGCTCGTCGCCTATGGCTGGCCCGGCAACATCCGCGAGCTCGAGAACGAGGCCAAGCGCGCCAGCGCCCTGACCCCGGACGGCGAGGCGATCACCCTCGCGCGCCTCTCGCCCAAGGTCGGCAACCCCGCCACGCAGGGCCCGCTCCTGACGATGGCCGAGATGGAGCGGCAGCTCGTGGAGCTGCACATGAAGGCCGCCGGCGGCAACCGCACCCAGGCCGCCCAGACCCTCGGCGTGAGCCGCGAGGGCCTGCGCAAGATGCTGATCCGCCTCAAACTGAGCTGAAGACCGTTTGATTGCCGTTGCGGTTATATAACGTCTGAGTTATATATCTCGCATGCAGGTGCAACGCTCTCTCGACGCGACCTTCGCCGCGCTCGCCGACCCGACGCGGCGGGCCATCCTGGCGCGCCTCGCGCTGGGCGAAGCCACGGTGAGCGAGCTGGCGGCGCCGTTTTCGATCTCGCAGCCGGCGATCTCGCGCCACGTGCGCGTGCTCGCCGACGCCGGCCTGCTGGTGCAGCGGGTCGACGGGACGAGGCGCCCGTGCCGGCTCGCGCCCGAGGCCCTCGGTGAGCTCGACGCCTACCTGGGGCAGCTCCGCCGCGCGCTGGAACACAACTACGAACGCCTCGACGCCCTGCTGGAGGAGCAGGCGCTCGCGGCGTCCGACAAGGGAGGAAGACGATGAGCAAGCTTTCGCTGACGACCGAGGGAGACCGCTTCGTGATCATCACCCGCCGCTTCCGGGCGCCGCCCGAGGCGGTCTACCGCGCGCACACCGAGCCGGCGCTCATCGCCAGGTGGTGCCTCGGCCCCCCGGGGTGGACGATGCCTGTCTGCCAGATGGACCCGAGGCCGGGCGGCAAGATCCGCTACGAGTGGGTGAACGGGGAGGGCGGGGGCTTCCACCTCACCGGCGAGGTGGTGGAGGTCGAGCCGCCGCGGCGGATCGTGCACGTCGAGCGCATGCACCTGCCCGACCCCACGCCCGACAACCACGTCGAGACGACCTTCGAGGCGGACGGCGGCGGCACGCTGATGACCATGCGTATGACCCTGCCCGACGCCGAGACGCGGAGCGCGATGCTGGCGACCGGCATGGCCGAGGGCATGGAGGCGTCCTACGTGCGCCTCGAAGAGACCCAGGGGTGGGAGGCGGCGGCGTGAGCGGCGCCGTAGAGCCCGAAGGGGTCGTTGATGACCACCCCATCATCGTCGGCGGCGATGATCGAGACGACGTGCCCGTCCTCCGTGAACGCGCCTTGGCCGCTCACAAGAGCCCCCTTGGCCAGGGCGTCGATGACCGGCGCCCAGTCCTTCCGCGTGTAGCACTTCGACAACGTCTGCTCGCCGGTATTGCCTACAGCGTCGAATAGCGATGCGACGTACTGCTGGGCGTTCGGATCCTTGTAGTACTTGCCTTGGTACTTCTTGGCGGCCCATTCAGCCCACGTCCGGGGGCTCCAGAAGAACGACGGCTTCTCGGCGCACGCCTTGTCCCAGTCGGTCGTCTGTAGGATCTCGATGATGAGGTCCTCGGGCTGCTCGTAGTCGGACCGCTCGCCGCGCTCGTCCAGGATCTCCCGAGCCCGCGCCTTCACGGCCTCAACGTCGCCCTGGTAGACGCCGATGAGCTGCATCGTGAACGAGGTCGGGCTGCACTGGGCGGTGCCCTCACTGTACGGCGACTCGTTGTCGACCTGATCCAAGTACGCCGCGTCATCCGCTTGTTCGCTTCCCACGCTCGCTTCGGTCCCGGGCTCGGACTCGTCCAGGTTCGCGGTCGGCTCGCCTGCCGGCAGCGGAGTCGAGTGGTCCGGCGTCGAGGAGTGCACTTCGCCTTCGCCGTACCACCAGCTGGCCGCGCTGTTCGTCGCCCGTCGGATCCCGTCCCAGGCGATTGCGCTGTACGTCTGCTGCTCATCCTGGTGGGTCGGCACGTCGTCGCCGGGGGCGGTGTCCGGCGCGGAAGGTCCGGGCTCGATCGCTGCGGTCGACGTCGGCCGGGTGCCGGTGTCAGCCGGGGTCTCGGCAGTCGTCTCGGGCACCGGGTCAGGTGCGAGCTGCGTCGACGTCGCTTGCACGTGCCACGCTTCAGACGAGACCGGACGCCTCAGCCCGAATTGCGTGTAGATCTCTGGCCACCCCCAGACGTCTGTGGCGTTGCTCCCAGCGTCCTTGCCGCTCACTCGCCACGGGATCGTCACGTCGATGGCTCCACCCGAGCAGTGGCGCGAAACGTCGCGCGTGTCGTCGACGGGGAGTCGCCGCGGGTCGCCTGGTGGATAACCCTCCGAGGCGGTCGCGTCCTGGGTGCGCGCCCGGATCGCGTTCGCGTTCGCCTTGATCTGCTCCCAGGTCCAGCCCTCGCGATACCAGAGGTTGCCATCGCGATCCTTGCCGTCCGGGAGGGCTCGGAGCGCCTCGAGCGTGACCCGCTCCCCGAACTGGATCTCCCACGAGACGCAGAGCGCGTGCGCATTGGCGAGGCTGCGCATGCCGGAGCCGATGACGATCTCGTCCGTGATCATGTCGTTGAATGCGGCCCACTCGCAGAGGCGGACGACCTTGTCGAGGAGCTCGCCGTCGATCGACGTGCCGTCGAGCGAGAGCGCGAAGGACTTGCCGAAGCGCCAGCCATGTCCGCCTTGCCCCGGCTTGCGTCCAGGTGGCAGGGCCGCGCGGATGGCCTCGCTCTGTGCGGCGGACTCCTCGTCGCTGCGCTCGTTGCCCAGACCGACGTCGGCTCCGAGTCCTCCGAGATTCATCGCCGCCGTCCATGCCTGTGCGCTCTCGTCGATGACCGGAACCTCGCCCGGCGCGGAGATCACTCGCACGTAGGTGCCGAGGGTCTCGATGACCTCGACGTGCATGCCTTGCGGCAGGCTCCTTTCCGCACCGAGCGTCTTGCGCAGGTTCTTCGGGTCGCGCAAGCGCGCGTCCGGGTCGACCACCATCATACGCCTGGCGCTCGCCCCGGCGCTGGTCTGCGTCCCGAGCTCCGTCGTGCCGGCATCAGCGTCGGCAGCATGCGTGTCCGATTCGGGCCCGGGCGCGGCGTCCCCGACGAGCACCGCCGGGCTCACGCCGGCGACCGGCGGGGAGCGCAGGGCGGCCTGCGTGATCACGAGGAAGATCGCGGCGCAGGGCAGCGCCTCGGCGGCGGCGATCGCGTGCAGGTGCAAGAGCGCCTTGGCCCAGTGCCCGGTGGCGAGAGCCGTCGCGGCCGTCGCGTGCGCGGCCTGGCGAGACGGGTCCCAGAACGGGAGCCGCTTGTCGAGCTCGGCGATCGCGAGCTGGAAGGCCCCGAGGTGCTCGGGTCGGTGCACGGCGCGCGCAACCCGCACGTCGAGCTCGGTCGGCGCGCCGCTCGATGAGGCTGGCGCCGCCGGCGGCGCCCCCGAGCCGGTGACGTGGTCGACCACCGCATGGAAGAGGCTCGAGAGCCGCGCGCTCAGCGGCGTGAGCACCGCGCCGACCGTCATCGCGGAGAAGTGCGCCGACCGGGCCAGGGCCCAGACGGAGAGGTCGTTGGCCGCGAGCGCCCACGCGGCGAGATCGAAGCCGCCCTTGACGACCTGCAGCGCGAAGACGCCGATCGACGCCAGGCTCACCTCCGTCTGCCCGATGCGCAAGGTGGCCTCCTGCAACGCCGGCGCCTTGCCCCGCAAGACGAGGCCGCGCACCACGAGCTCGGCGGTGAGGTTCGAGGGCAGGGGCAGCCCCTGGAGCGCGACCGGCAACGGGCCGTCGTAGCCGACACGCGCGTGGGTGATCGAGAGCCCCTCGGCGTCGAGGGTCAGCCCCGAGACCTCGGCGATCGGATCGATCGACGCGCGGGCCAACGCGCCACGCAGGCCGGTCGCGTCGACGCCGATCGCCAGTGAGCGCATGTCGATCTTCATGCCGAAGAGGTTGAGCGCACCCGATCCGCAGCGGAGCGCGAGCCGGGTTCCGCTCGTGTCCGACTCCGTGGGCGCGCGGTCGAGCGCGGGCGCAAGCGGCCCCTCGACATCGAGCGTGAGGCCGTCGAGGCGGAGCCAGTCGCCGACCGCGATCGAGACCACCCAGTCACGCAGATCCGGCTCGATCGCCGGCAGGAGCCCCTTGGGCAGCTCGGCCCCGTTGAACTTCAGGCCGCGCCACACGAGCCGGAAGTCCGGCAGGCCCTCGGCGGTATCGCGTGGATCGTCCCGTCGCTGCATCGTCCAGGTGACGCTGGTCACGTGCTCGATGAGCTTGCGCAGCCCGGGCGGGGCCCCGATCGCCAGCGACTCGACCGCGAGGCCCTCGTCGGTCGAGAGGCGCGCCCCCTCGACCGTGATCGCCAGCGGTCCGGCGACCTCGCCGCGGCCGAGCTCGGCCCACAGCGCCCAATCTTCGCCGCCGAGCCTCACGCCGATCTCGACGTCCTCGGCCGTCAGCACGTCGCTGCCGAAGACCCGCAGGCCCGCCCCGCGCGCGCCGAGGCGCACCTCGTATCCGCCCCCGGCGCCGTCGGCGCGGCTCGGCGCGGCGCCTCCTTCGAGGTGCAGCCCGTCGATATGCAGGAAGCTGCCGAGCGCGTAGCTGCTCTCCCCGGGCTCGAGCGCGAGCCGGGGCGCAGGCGCTCCCGTTCCGATGGACAGGCCGTAGAGCGCGAGCTTCGGCGCGGCCGGCGTCCAGGTGCCGAACGGCAGGCGCGGAGGCGTCAGCGCGATGCGATCGATCTCGAGGCGGTCATTGCTGACGCGGCCGGGTCCGGCTTCGAACGTGCGCCCGATGTTCACGTTCGGCACCTGGCCTTCGATCCGCGGCGGGAAGTCCAGCGCGCGCCTCAGATCGAGGTCGAAGATCACGTCGACGCCAGGCATGGGCGCCCGATCCTCGCCGTTGCCCGGTCGACCGATCAGGACCTTGAAGCCGAAGAGGTCGAGCATGAGCGAGCCCCAGACGCGCGCGTTCCTGAAATTGGCGTCGATGCCCGCCGAGAGCCTGAACCCGAGCGACATGCCCAGGATGTCTCTGTGGTCCTCCTTGACGCCCTCGCGCGGCAGCACTCGCACGAGGTGCGCGAAGGCGAGGATCGAGCGCAGCGCGAGCTCCGCGCTGCGCTTGACGAGCCGGCCGAGCCAGCGCCCGCGCGGCTTGTCCTCGCGTCGTCCTTCCTCGCCTTCGGCTTCGGGTTGCGCGAGCGCGGCGTCCTCGTCGATCTCGCCAATCTCGTCGGTCTCGTCGACTTCGGGGGCCTCGACCTCGTCGCGCTTGCCGAGGTTGCCGTCGGCCCAGCGGCGGACCACGGGCAGGAAGCTCCGTGCCATTGGATGAGCGCCCGACCCGAGCGCATACGCGTCGGCGATCAGGCCACGCACGGCCTCGCTCATCGACGAGAAGGCCGCGACCTCGCCTCGCGACAAGGTCACGACAGGAGGCGTGAGCGCGTGCCCGTGCGCGAAGCTGCGAGCACCGTGGGCTGCCTCGAGCTCGGCGACGGCGGCGCTCGCACGCACCGTGCCTCGCTGCGCCTGGGCCAGGTGGATGGCCTCGTGGGCGATCACCTCGCGTCCATGTGCTGTCGCCGGATCGACCGCGCGCACGTCGAGCCAGATCGCGTCGTCCTCGACGAACGCCGGTACCCCGCGAGAACGCGCGCGCGCTCGGGCGCGTGCATCGAGACGCAGCGCCTCGCGCCTGACCGCGAGCCCGACCTGGGGCAGGACGCGCACGAGCGTCGCGGCGATCGCGGCGGCGCGTGCCTCGTCGTCCGGGCGGACCGCGCCGCTCTCGGCCGCGATCTCCCGGGCGATCGACGCCGCCCTGGCGTCGGCGTCGCGCTCGCTTCGGCGCTCGTCACCCAGGCGTCGTTCCAGGGCGCCCAGGACGGAACCGATCTCTTCCTCGTCGAGCGCACCGCTCTCGACCTGGTCGAAGATCCAATCGAGCGCGCCGCGGGATGGGGCGTCCGCGTCGGCGAGCAGCATGTGCTGGCCGAGCGCGTCGAGATCCTCGAGGGCGTGCAGGCGCGCGAGGGAGGTCCGCGCCTGCCGCTGTGGCTCGGCGGGTTCGTCCTCGCGGTCGCGGCCTCGCACGCTTTTGGGAGCGTGACGGCTCCTGGCTTCGAGCATGCCGAGGCAATCGCAAGGGCCGTGCCACGCACGCGGGTCCTCGCGCGGGCGCGCTCGAGGCCGCTCGTGCGGGTGCGGGGTGCGAAGAAGACCGCCAAGCCTGTTGGCGACGGTCGCGCGGAGTTCGACTCAAGTATCTAGGAGTAAACGAGTTCTACGTCGTCCACAAAGTTGGCGCGTTGGGTTAGAGTGCCGTGGGAGCAGTCTTTTCGGAATGCAAAGCGGCGACGTCATCGCGGGGCGCTTCGTGCTCGAGGAGCCGATCGGGCAGGGCGGCATGGGCATCGTGTTCCGCGCGCGGGACCAGGACGGGACCGCGGTCGCGCTCAAGGTGCTCAAGCGCTCCGAGCCGAGCGCGGTCGAGCGTTTCGCGCGCGAGGCCGAGCTCCTGGCGGCGCTCGCGCACCCGGCGATCGTGCGTTATGTCGCCCATGGCACGAGCCCGATCGGCACGCCGTTTCTCGCAATGGACTGGCTCGACGGCGAAGATCTCGCCCAGCGGCTCAAGCGCGGACCCTTGCCGATCGACGAGGCGCTGGCGCTGGCGGTGCGGGTCGCCGACGCGCTGGGGGCCGCGCACGCCCAGGGGATCATCCACCGCGACATCAAGCCGCACAACCTGTTCCTGCCGGGCCGGCGGCTCGACCAGGTGACGATCATCGACTTCGGGATCGCGCGAGCCGGCGGCGAGCTCTCGGCGATGACCGCGACCGGGGCGCTGCTCGGCACGGCCGGCTACCTCGCCCCGGAGCAGGCGACCCGAGGCGCGCGGGGGCTCGACGCGCGCGCGGACGTCTTCTCGCTCGGGTGCGTGCTCTACGAGTGCCTGACCGGTCAGCTCCCCTTCGGAGGAGAGAACGCCCTGGCGGTGCTCTCGAAGATCCTGCTCGCCGAGGCGCCGCGCGTGCGCGAGCAGCGCGCCGAGGTGCCGGCGGCGTTGGAGCAGCTGATCATCGAGGCGCTCGCCAAGGATCCGGCGGCGCGCCCGCGGGACGGCGCAGCGCTGGCGTCGCGGCTCCGCGCCGTGCGCGAGGGCGGGGCCGGCGCGAGCGAAGGCTCCGCGGTCGAGCGACATGTGCTCAGCGGCGCCGAGCGGCGGCTCCTGTGCGTGCTGCTGCTCGGATCCGACGCCGCGCGGCGCGGCTCGGACGATGGCGCCGCGCGGTCGGAGCGCGAGCGTGCGACGATCACGCGCGAGGTGGTGCGCTTCGGAGGGCACCTCGACGCGCTGCTCGACGGGTCGAGCCTCGTGACCTTCGCGGGGCTCGAGGTGGCGACCGACCTGGCCGCTCAGGCGGCGCGCTGCGCGTTGGCGTTGCGCGCGTCCTTCCCCGAGGTCCCGATCGCGCTGGCGACCGGGCGCGGCGAGGCGGGCCACGCCTATCCGGTCGGGGAGGCGATCGATCGCGCGGTCCTGCTCTTGCGCGACCCGCTCGCCGTGCCCGATCCGGATACCGGCCACCGCGACGTGGAGCGCCGCCCGGGGATCTGGGTCGACGAGGTCACGGCGGGGCTCCTCGACCAACGCTTCGAGGTCGGCGGCGACGCGAGCGGGCTCGAGCTCCAGCGCGAGCGCGCGCTCTGGGAGGTGCGCACCTTCCTCGGGCGCGTCTTGCCCTGCGTAGGGCGCGAGCGTGAGCTGGCGGGGCTCGAGGCGATCGCCAGCGAGTGCGTGGCTGACGAGGCGGCCGCCGCGGTCCTCGTCACCGCCCCGCCGGGGGTCGGCAAGACGCGGCTGCGGCGCGAGCTGATCGAGCGCCTCGCGCGGCGCGTGCCGCCCTTCGAGGTCTTCGTCGCCAGCGCCGAGCCGCTGCGCGCCGGATCGGCCCTTGCCCTGATCGGCGACGCGCTGCGCGACGCGGCCGGGATCCGCGGCGGCGAGACGTCGTCGCTGCGGCACAAGAAGCTGCGCGCGCGCTTGTCGCGACACCTGGCCGGGGCCGAGCTCGAGACGGCGAGCCTCTTCCTCGGCGAGCTCGCGGGCACCGAGCTGCCCGATGAGACCCACCCGATCCTGCAGGCGGCGCGGCGCGACCCGCAGGTGATGGGCGCCCAGCTCCAGCGGGCCTTCGAGGCCTTCCTGCGCGCGGAGCTCCGGGCCGGGCCGGTGCTGATCGCGATCGAGGATCTGCACTGGTCCGATCCGGCGACGGTCAGGCTCCTCGATGCGGCGCTGCGTACCTTCGCGGACCGGCCGCTCATGGTCCTGGCGCTGGCTCGGCCGGAGGTGCGCGCGACCTTTCCCGAGCTCTGGTCGAGCTGCGGCGTGATCGAGATCGGGCTCTCGCCGTTGCCGAAGAAGTCGATCGCGCGCTTCATCGCGAACGCGCTGGGCGACGACTTCGATCCCGGGCGCGCGCAGCAGATCGGCGAGCGATCGCAGGGCAACGCGTTCTACCTCGAGGAGCTGTGTCGCGCCGCCGCGGAGGGGCGCGACGAGCGCCTGCCGAGCACCGTCGTGGCGATGGCGGGCGCGCGCCTCGAGGCGTTCTCGGTCGAAGATCGCAAGCTCTTGCGCGCGGCGAGCGTCTTCGGCGAGCGCTTCTGGCTCGGCGGGCTCCTGGCGCTGGGCGAGGGCGATCGTCGCGCCCTTCGCGAGCGGCTGCGCGCGCTCGTCGAGCGCGAGGTGATCGGCCGGAGCGCCGAGGCGGCCGTGCGCGACGAAGAGGAGTACGTCTTCCGGCACGCGCTCATGCGCGAGGCCGCCTACGCGGCGCTGACCGACGACGATCGTCGGGTCGCGCATCGCCTGGCCGGCGCGTGGCTCGCCGAGGGACGCGAGCGAGACCCGCTGGTCCTGGCCGAGCACTTCGAGCGCGGCGGCGTGGCCGAGCGCGCCATCGCCGAGTACATCCGCGCCGCACGGCACGCGCTGGCGACCTCGCTCGTCCATGCTCCCGAACCGATCCTCGCGCTCGTCCGGCGAGCACTCGCGCTCGGTGCGCAAGGCCAGGCGCGGGGCGAGCTGCTGGCGTTGCAGATCGAGGCCAACGTCTGGTCGGGACGGATGGAGGTGATTTCGGAGTGGGGCTGGGACGCGCTCGAGCTCATCCCGCGCGCGAGCGCGAGCTGGTACCGGACCGCGGGGTGGCTGCTTTCGGCGACCGGGGTGACGCAGGAGGGCGACCCACGCAGCGCGCGGCTCCTCGAGGAGCTCATCAACGAGTTCCCCAACCGCGAAGTCTTCCAGGCGCAGCTTTTCACCTGGGGCATGCTCCAGTTCCACATGATGCTGACCGGGCACTACGCCGAGGTACGGCAGCTGCAGCGACGGATTCAAGAGGCCGAGCGCCTGGTGCTGGAAGATGCGACGGTGGGGGCGAGGGTGCGCCACGATCCGGTCGTCCTCGGCGGGTTCGCGCTGAGCAAGGCGTTCGCCGCCTATCAGATGGACGCGGATCCGTGGGCGATGTGGCAGCTGCTGCACCAGGCGCTGGAGCGCTTTCGGGAGGCGCAGGAGCCGAACCTCAACCGCAATGTCGAGCTGCACGTCGCGGTCGCCGCGCTCATGCTCGGCGACTACGAGGCGGCCGAGGCGAAGCTCCGCGCACTGGGCACCGAAGGTGGGGAGGGGCCGCTGGTCAAGTCTTTCCTCGCGATGATCTATCTCTGGAGGCAGCGCCACGCCGAGGCGCGAGCGCTGGTCGAGGCGATCCTGCCGGCGATGATCGCATCGCAGTCGGCGGTGGACATCGCCGTCAACCGCGCGCTGCTCGCTCAAGTCGCCCTCGGGCAGGGGGACCTCGCGCGGGCCGACGAGCAGGTCTCGCTGGCGCTCGAGTTCCGCGGGGCCGGGTTCCGCTCGCTCGCGCTCTCGGTGCTGACCGAGCTGCGGCTCGCCCAGGGTCGAGCGCACGAGGCCCTGGCCGCCACCCTCGAGCGCGAGCAGCTGTTGGCCGAGGCCGGCATCGTCGACATCATCGGCCTGGTGAAGCTCTCGACCTACATCAGCGCGCGCGACGCCGCGGGGGTGCCCGCCGACGAACGGCTCGGTGAGCTGCGCGCGCTGATCCTCGACCGTGCATCGCGCATCGACGAGCCGCGTTATCGCCAGAGCTTCCTCGCCGCGCCGGACAACGCTCTCGTGTTGCGGCTGGCGGAGGAGCGACTCGGTCCTCCTTGATCGAGCGCGCGATCGATCATAGTCCGGCACGCGATGAAGGGACTGCTGATATCGATCATGGGACTCTGGGTGATCGCCGGGTGCGGCGACGACGGTCGCTCGGGTGTGGACACCGTGTCAGGCGACACGAACGGCTTCGAGGTCGACCCGCCGGACACGCCCGAGACGACGACGGTCGAGCCCGACGCGAGTGAGCCAGGCGACGTCGGACCCGAGATCGACACGACGGAGCCGGGCGACACGGCGCAGCCGATCGACACGGCGGAGCCGATCGACACGGCGGAGCCGATCGACACGGCGGAGCCGATCGACACGACGGCGGGCGACACGGCGCTCGAGGTCGTGGACACGAACGACCCCGAGACGATCGTCGAGGGGCCGCTCGGACAGTGCGGTGACTCCGCCGACTGCCCGGGCTCGCTTCTTTGCGCCGAGTCGGCGCCGGGCGGGATCTGCAACGGCTGCAGCGCGTCGGATCCGTGCCCCGCGGATCACACGTGCAATCAATTCGGCGCGTGCTCGCGTGACTGTCAGACGCGTGAGGACTGCCCGAGCGGCCTGCGCTGCCACCCGAGCGCCGAGGTCTGCGTGCTCGAGAGCTGCGGCGAGAGCGCCGATTGCGTCGCGCCCTACGTGTGTGACGGCGGCTTCTGTCGCCGGCCAGCGTGCGGCGCCGACGGCGCGTGCCCGAGCCCGCTCGTATGCCTCGGCGAGCTCTGCGTGGAGCCCGGCTGGGTCGACTGAGCTGCAGGATAGGGACGTCAGGGGGTGACGCCGGCGGGCAGCGTGTACTCGACCGGGGCGCCCGGGCCGAGGTCGATCCCGATGAGCACCCAGGCGATGGTCAGCGCGACACCGACGATGAGGAGCCAGAGCGAGTAGGGCAGCATGGTCGCGGTGAGCGAGCCGAGGCCGAAGTCCTTCTGCCAGCGCTGGGCGAAGACGAGGATCAGCGGGAAGTAGACCATCAGCGGGGTGATGATGTTGGTCGCCGAGTCGCCGACGCGATAGACGGCGGTGGCGGCGTCGGGGCTCACGCCCAGCAGCATCAGCATCGGCACGAGCACCGGGGCGAGCAGCGCCCACTTGGCGCTGGCCGAGCCGACGAAGAGGTTGATCGCCGCCGAGAAGAGCACGATCAGCGCGAGCACGATCGGCAGCGGCAGGCCGGAGGCGCGGATCGCCTCGGCGCCGTGCACGGCGCTGATGAGGCCGAGGTTGGACCAGTTGAACATCGCGACGAAGTGCGCGGCGACGAAGGCGAGCACGAGGTAGTAGCCGAGGTCCTTCATCGACTCAGTGGTCATCTTGACGAGGTCGCGGTGGTTCTTGATCGAGCCGGCGGCCTTGCCGTAGGCGTAGCCGGCGAGCAGGAAGAGCACGAGGAAGCCGGCGACGAGCGAGCGGTAGAGCGGCGTGAGGCGGGCCTGGGCCGAGCAGGAGCCGGCCGCGGCGTCGGCCTCGGAGCAGGCGGTCTCGTCGATGAGCGGGGTGCCGGGCCCGATCGTGGCGAGGACCCAGAGGCCGATGACGCCCGCGACGGCGACGCCGGCCCAGACGAGGCCGCGGCGCTCGGCCGGGGTGAGCGCGCCGTCGCCCGAGCCGGCGGCCGCTGCGTGGGCGGCGTCGCCCGGGGTCGGGGACCAGGTGCCGAGGCGGGGCTCGATGACCTTGTCGGCGACGTACCAGATCACCGGGAGGAAGACGCAGGTCAGCGCGACGATGAAGTACCAGTTGCCGGCGATGTTGGCGTGGTACTCGGGCACGAGGGTGTTGGCGGCCTGCTGGGTGATCCCGTAGAGCAGGGCGTCGAGCTGGCCGGGGGCGATATTGGCGGAGAAGCCGCCGGAGACGCCGGCGAAGGCGGCGGCGATCCCGACGAGCGGGTGGCGGCCGGCGGCGGCGTAGAGCACGCCGGCGAGCGGGATCAGCACGACGTAGGCGGCGTCGGCGGCGTGGTTGGAGATCATCGCGACGAGCGCGACGGTGGGGGTGAGCAGGGACTTGGGGGCGCGGCGCACGGCCGCGCGCATGGCGGTGGCAAAGAGGCCGGAGCGCTCGGCGACGCCCGCGCCGAGCATGACGACGAGCACGTAGCCCAGCGGGTGGAAGTGGGTGAAGGTCTGCGGCATCTCGACGAAGAGGCGCCGGATGTTGTCGCCCGAGAGCAGGCTCTGCGCCTCGATGAGGAGGGGCGCGCCGTCCTTGAGCTCGGTCGGGTGCGGCGCGGACATGCCGGTGGCGGCGGCGATCACCGAGAAGAGGATCAGGGCGCCGATGAGGTAGAGGAAGATGAAGACCGGGTCGGGCAGGCGGTTGCCGGTGCGCTCGACCCACGCGAGGAAGCCTTTACGGTCGCTATACGCCATGGTCGGACGGGCGTAACACGATGGGCGCCGATCGCAAGGTCGGCCGATCGCGATCAGCGTCGCCCGAGCGCGTACTCGAGCTCGATCCTGGCTTCGCGGAGGAGGACGAGCGCCTCGAGCCGGCGGCGCTCGATGCGCGCGAGGTCACGCGCGAGCGCGTGCACATCGGCGGGATCGGCGAGCCCGCGCGCGACCGCGTCATCGAGCGCCGCGAGGCGCTGGCGATCGATCCCCGAGCGCGCGTGCGCGAGCGCCGCGAGCGCGTCGTCGCAGCGCTGCCAGTGTCCGAGCGCCGCGTCGACCTCGGCGCCGATGGCGATCGCATCGCGGCGCGCCGCCTCGACGATCCCGCGCCGATGGATCTCGACGGCTTCGAGCGCTTCGCCATCCCACGCGCCGATCGGGATCGCGAGCGCCAGCGAGAAGACCCAGGTGTCGGCGGCGACCGGCTCGGTCAGCTCGTAGCCGAGCTGCACCCAGTCGAGCCACGGCCACATCAGCGCCCGCGCCTCGTGCGCGCGCGCATGGGCCACCGCCAGCTCGGCCGTGCGCCGATCGAGGATCGGGCGCTGTGCGAGCGCCAGGGCGTGCAGCTCATCGCGCGCACCTGGACGATCGCTCGGCCAGCGCTCCGGCCAGCGCAGCGCGATGCCCGGCTCGGGCACGCAACCACAGCGCGCCGCGACCAGCGCACCCCAACGCGCGGCCTCCGCCTCGGCCAGCGCGACGGCGCTGCGTGCCTCGGCCAGCGCGACCTCGGCCTCGGCCAACGCCAGCGCCTCGACCGCCTGCGTCGCCGCCCCGGCCGAGAGCCGCGCGATCTCACGTCCGGCGCGGTCGACCTCGGCGCGCGCCGTCTCGGCGATCGCCAACCCGCCGGCATGGCGCGCGACCGCGCGGAGCACTTCACGCCTGAGCTCGCGCGCGACCTCGCCCGCACGCGCCCGCACGATCGCGCCCTCCTGCCGCAGCGCGTCCGCCTCCGCCGCCAGCGTGCCCGGCCGCTCGAACGGCACGCGCAACCCGAGCTCGAAGCGCGGCTCGCTCCGCACCACCTCGTCGAGCCTGAAGTTGTTCATGCGCAGCTCCGGCGCCCGCGCTCTCGATGCCTGCGCGCTCGCCTCGAGCGCATGCGCCTCCGCCTCGAGCCGCGCGATCTCCGGATCGCGTGCGACCGCCAGCGCGGCGAGCGCCGCCTCGTCGAGCGTCGCAGCACAATGCGCCCCGCGCGCCCCATCGTCCGGCGCCGCCACCGGCGCCTCGACGCCGAGCCGCGCCACCCACGCGCGCTTGTCCTCCGGGCTCGTCAGCGGCGCCAGCGGCCGGTAGCAGCCGAGCGCGCCCGCGCACACCAGCGCGACCAGGCACGACGTGCTCCCCGGCCCGGGGCGCTCAACCTCCATCGGGCTCGAACCGGACTTCCAACGACTCACCCGGCACGATCGCCTCACCCGGGCCGAGCTCCACGGTCACGAGCCGCCCCCAGAGCGGCTGACGCGCGTCACGCCAGCAGCGCAGCGGCAGCTCGATCACCGGCCCGACCGAGACGGTGCGCCCCTCGAGCTCGCGGTCCCACGCCGACAGCGGCCGCACGCGCGCGGCCAGCCCGACCCCGACGGCGACCGGCACGTCCTCGGTCACGCACGCGACGATTCGTCCCGGCGCGTGCGCCACGATCTCGACCAGCGGCAGCTCGGGCGTCACCGTCGCGTCGCGCGCCCCGTGCACCGCGCTCACCTGCCCATCGGCCGGCGCTCGCAAGATGTGTTGGTCGCGCCGCGCCATGAGCGCCCGCGCCTGCCCCTCCCAGACCTCCAGCTCGGCCTCGAGGGGGGCGATCGCCGCCTCGATCCACGCGAGCTCACCCGTCGTCTCGAGCTCGCCCATCTCGGCGACCTGGCGCTCGTAGATCGCGACGGCCGCGTCCTCCTCCGCCGACAGCTTCGTCAGCGCCGCCAGCCGGATCTCCAGCTCGGCGATCTCGGCCGCGCGCATCAGCCCGGCGGCGACTGCTTCGCGCTGCCGCCCGAGCTCGCGCTTGAGCGCGCCGAGCTCCGCCCGCGCCGTCTCACGGCGCGTCCTCGCCTCGCGCAGCGCCCGCTCGACCTCGGACCGGCTGTTGGCGATCCCGCGCAGGGCCTCGGTCCGCCCCGCCCGCGCCTCGATCCGCGCCTTGGCGATCTCGCCGAGCACCCGCGCCTTCTCCGCCTCGGCCGCGCGCAGCTCGGCGTCGAGCGCGCGCGCGTCGAGCACCGCCACCACCTGTCCGGCGCTGACGTGATCCCCGAGCCGCACCAATACCGCCTCCACACGCGCCGGCTCGAGCGACGCCAGCCGAAACGGGATCGCCTCGGCGAAGCCGCGCACCGCCTGTCCCGCGCCCATCGAACGCCACGTGAAGAACGCCGCCGCGACGAGCCCGAGCCACAGCACGAGCGGCAGCACCTTGCGACGGATCACGTCAGCGATGGCAGGAGAGGCCATGGTCGATCAGATCTCCACCGTCGGTTCCTGCATCAAGAGCGAGATGTCGCGTGTGCCCTCGAGGCGCTCGAGCTCGAGCAAGAGCGGCGTGCGATCCGCCGCCGAGCGCAGCCGCACCTGATAGGCGTGCTGCATCGCCTCGCCCTGCGCGGCCTCGCGCAAGGTCACCAGCGCGAACGAGCGCGTGTAGCGCCCGAGCACGTCGGCGAGGCGCCGCTCGCTCTCGGGGCGCGCCGGGATCTGTACGCGCAGGAGCCCATCGGCCCGCTCGCGCGCGCCGAAGTCGCTGTAGGTGAAGATCACCGCGCCCGCGATGAAGATCGCGCTGCCGATGATCGCCGGGCCCCAGGCCTTGAGCCCGCACGCGATCCCGGCCGACAGCGACGCCAGCACGAAGATCAGGTCGCGCGGGTCGCGCATCGAGGTGCGGAAGCGGATGAGGGCCATGCCGCCGGCGATCCCGATCCCGGCCGCCAGGCTGTTGCCGATCGCGAGCATCAGCGTGCAGGTGATGACCGACCCGGTCACCACCGCGAAGACGAACGAGCGCGTGTACGAGAGCCCGCGGAAGGTCCACATGTAGACGGCGCCGATCGCCTGGCCGAGCGCCAGCGCCGTGAGCAGCGAGAGCAACGCGTTCTCCGGCGTGGTCGGCGTGTTCGGTCCGGAGAAGAGGCTCGTCAGCTCGTTCATGCGGCACCTCGTACGCCGTGCCCCGAGATCCACGCGCGTCTCGGCGTGCGCAGCTCGGGCGCGATGTGATGCGCCTCGAGCGCGCGCCCGTACTTGGAGTAGGCGCGGCGCGTGAGCCCGAGCGACTCGATCAGCGAGACCATCCAGCGCGGCACGCGCGCGGTGAACTTGAGCTCGACGATGGTCAGCGAGCCGTCGTCGCGCACCCCCGTCGGGTCGTCGCACGCACGGAAGTCGCGCGGATCGGCGTCGAAGCGCCACGCGTCGGGCGCGACCAGGCAGCCCGTCACGCCGCGGTCGAAGGTGACGCGCGCGTAGTCGTCGACGATGCTCGCCCACGCCTCGCGCGTGTAGCGCACGAGCAGGGTCGGGCGCGCTCCGATCGCGTGCACGCGCGTGACGAAGCGCTCCGCCGCCGGCGCGTTGCCGAGGAGCCGCCGCGGCACGAAGGGGTCGCTTGCGACCCGCGCCCAGTCCGCTTCGACGCGCGCGCGCGACTTGACGATGGTGTCGTGATAGCGCGCCTTGAGCTCGAGGAAGACGGGGCTCGCCGCTGCGTCGGGGTAGTGGCGCACGCGCAGCTTGAAGCGCTCGACGAGCTCGATGTCGTTGGCGCGATAGAGCGCCAGATCCGGCGTGTCGAGGTAGAGGCTCTCGATCGTGTAGCGGTGGTCCGGCGCGCGCGCCGCGTAGGGATCGAGCTCGCAGAACGGGCGGATCGCATGGCGGATCCGATCGACCATCGCCTCGTCGGCGAGGTACTTGTATTCGCGTCGTTCGATCCTCGAGGCCTCGGACACGTCGGCTCGCGTTCGTCGTTCAGGGGGCGTCGCGCCGCCGAGCGTCTCCCCGTCGGCGCGACGCAACCGAGTATGCCGAAGCGGTCACCCGCGCCGCAACCCGACCGCCCGAGGGCAACGTCGGTGGTCTCCTGACCGATCGGTCAATCCTGCGTAGGCTCGGACGGCGGCGGCGGTTCGCGCCGCCTGAACAAGCCCGCGAGGATGCTGCCGAGGTCGAGCTTGACCTGCACCGCGCGCGTGTCCTTGCCGGCCTGTTTCGCGGTGTCCTGGCCTTCGGAGGTCGCTGCTTCGCCTTCGCCGCCCGCCTCGGAGGCCGTCGGGGCGTCGGCGTCGCCGACCGTCTCGGATTCACCCGCCTCACCCTCGATGCCGGCCGCTCGGGCCGCCGGCCCTTCGTCCGTGGCGGCAGGTCCCGACGCCTGGGGTCTGTTCTGCTGCATGAGCGCCGACGCCAACCCCTGGAACAGGTTGCCGAGCAGCGAGGTCCCGTGCTGCTTGAAGAACGCCGCGTCCAGCGTGATCTCACCGCGCATGCCCTGACGCTCGGCCAGGTTCGCCAGGAACTGGTTGAAGGTGTCCCTGAGCGCGCCGCCGATCTTCTGCGCCGACTCGAGGCTGGCCTTCTGCCGCGCCTCGCGCACCGCGCCGAGATCGATGACATCGGCCGGCTCGTTCCCACCGCCCGGCGTCAGCGGCTCGGCCAGGCGCTGCCGCACCTCCGCCAGCGCGGTCTTCGCGTCCTTGCCCGTCAGCGCCGAGAAGACCTGCGCCACCAGCTCGTCGGCCCCCTGCGGCCGCCCCTCCGGGTTCTCGCCGAGCTTCTCGCGCACGGCGCTGCGCACCGCCCGTTCGAACGCATCCAGCGTCATGCCCGCCTCGGCCGCGCTCGCCTCGGCCGCGCTCTCGGCTTCGCCGACGCCCTGGCCCTCCGCCTCGTCGTCCGTTGCCGCCGCGCCCTCCGCGGTCGTCGGAACCGCGCGCACCCGCGCACCCGGGAACGCGATGACGTTGTCCTTTTCGGTGGCGCCCTCGCCCCCCTGCGTCTCGCTCTCGCCCCCCTCTGCCGCGCCGTCGTCCGGTCCGCCCTCATCTCCCTCGCGGTTCATCGCTTGTCCCCCTCGTCGCCGGCCGGTGGCCTCACGAACAACGACGTGAAGACCGACGGCAGGTCGACCCGATAGTCGACGTGTGGCGCTCCGCTCTCACGCTCCGGCGCCTCCTCGATCGGCGCGTTGAGCGGCGTCGCCTCCGGCGCCCTGTCGCCGCCCTCGCCCGGCGCCTCGTTCGAGAAGCGCGTGCCGAGCGCCTGCACGAAGGTCGCGATGAGCGGCGCCCCGTGGCGCAGCACGAACCGCCCATCGACCACGACCTGCTCTTCGGGCTTGTTCGGATCGACGACGTGGTCCTTCAGATACGCGTGAAAGGCGCCGGACATCGTCTCGCTCACCCGCCCGAGGAGCCGCGCCGCGATCTCGGTGCCGCCCGGCACGTCCTTCGGATCGCGCAACCCGGCGGCCGCCTCCCGCTCCTCCGGCGTCTTGGCGACGAACCCGCGGAAGAACCCGCGCACGAACTGGTCGGCGCGCTGACCGATGTTTTCGAAGACCCCGCGCTCGGGCAGGCGCAGCGTCCCGTCGACCCCCTGCTCCAGCCCCAACCTGGCCTTGAGGAACTCGTTGGCCGCCTCGCTCACCTTGTCGCGCAGCTCGTCGATCGGGCTCGAGCCGCCGGCTCCGGTCTTGCCTGCATCGCCGCCGCCCGCCTTGCCCTCGTCCTCGTCGCTCATTGACGTCACCTCCCGCTCGCGCGGCGCCGGGAGCATCCCACCGCGCGCCCCGCTTGGCAACGCCTCGACCGGCACGAGCGCGCTCGCGCCGCCTCAGTCCTCCGGCTCGGGCGGCGCCAGGAGCCGCGCCTCGACCTCACCGCGCCGGAACACGAGGAAGGTCTCCGGGCGCGCCTTGTAGCCGCCCTCGGAGCCCACGCTGCCGACCCACGCCTGGATCGCCTTTTCCGCCGCGCCCGCTTGCCCCATGCGCAGGAGCGTCTCGGCCAGCCCGCCCTTGGCGACGCGATCCTCCGGATCCTCGCCCAGGAGCTCCTCGAAGATCGCCCGCGCCCGCGCGAAGTCTCCGAGCCTCAGCCGCGCCTCGGCCTCGACCGCCGCCGCGCCCGGCCGATCCGATCCCTTGACCAGGAAGAGCGCGCTGCCCGGGTCACCGAGGCGCAACGCCTCCTTCGCGCGCGCCACCGCGTCGCCCCCATCACCGCCGCCATCGCTGACCTCTGCGCCCGACTGCCTGAGCTTCGCCACGAGCAGCGCCAGGTGCCGCGCGACCAGCTCGCGTCCCGGGTCGATCGCCAGCGCCTTGCGCCACCACGCCAGCGCCTGGCGATCGTCGTTCATCACCGCGAAGGTCGCGCCGATCTTGTACGCCAAGACCGCGTCGGGCCCTTCGTCCGACCACGCGCCGAGGTAGCGCTCGAGCGCCGCCAGATACCGCCGCTCGGTGAACTCCGCGTCGCCGTCGTGGCGCGTCAGCGTTCCCGGCGCGGTCGCGACGGTCGGCGTCGGCGTCTCGCCCACCGCGTCCGGCTCGCCTTCGACACCCCACGCGACCTCGCGCACGCCGGCCTTCTCCAGCGCCGCGATCTCCTTGTTCGCCTCGATCACCGGTGGCGCCATCGGGTTGTCCGCCGCGCGCACGAGCCGCCGCAGCGCATGCAGCGCCTCGCCGTTCTTCTTCTGCGCGCGCAAGGTCGCCGCGACGCCGTACCAGGTCGCGACGTCTTCGGGGGCCACCGCCAGGGCCGCCTTGAACTGGTCCAGCGCCTCGCCGAAGCGCTTCTGCCGCCGCCGCACCTCACCCAGCGCCTGCCGCGCGCGCGCAAAGTCCGGCGCCAGCGCCAGCGCGCGCTCGAAGCTCGCCGCCGCCTTTTCCAGATCCCCGAGGTCGGCGAAGCTCACCCCGAGCTCATGGTGCGCCAGCGGGTAGGCCGGGTAGACCTCCAGCGCCGCGCCGAACGCCGCCAGCGCCTCCTCGCGCCGCCCCATGCCCGCGAGCTCCTGGCCGCGCCGGACCAGCGCCTGCGCCTTGTCGCGCCGCTCGGCCAGCACCGGGTCGACCCGCGCCTCGTCCTCGATCTCCCCTGCGTCGTCCCCGGGCTCCGCCGCCTGGACCGCGCCTGCGCCGTGCACCGACGCCAGCGCCATCACCACCGCCCACAGGGTCCTCGTGCACGTCGCCTTCACGGCCGACATCCTTGCCCGAAGGCGGCGCGCGTGTCTATCGTGCCTGCCATGACCGCCTCGCCCGCTCACCCGAGCCCCACCCCCAGCTCCGACGCCGCGTCCGTGCCCGGTCGTTTCGGCCCCTATGGTGGCCGCTACGTCTCCGAGACGCTCATGCCGAACCTCATCGAGCTCGAGCGCGCCTGGCGCGAGATCGTGCCGACCGCGTCGTTCCAGGCCGAGCTCGCCGCCCTGCTCGCCGATTTCGTCGGCCGCCCGAGCCCGCTCTATCTCGCCGAGCGCCTCACCGCCCACGCCGGCGGCGCCTCGATCTGGCTCAAGCGCGAGGACCTCAACCACACCGGCGCGCACAAGATCAACAACTGCATCGGGCAGGTCCTGCTCGCCCGCCGCATGGGCAAGACCCGCATCATCGCCGAGACCGGCGCCGGTCAGCACGGCGTCGCCACCGCCACCGTCGCCGCGCGCTTCGGCCTGCCGTGCATCGTCTTCATGGGCGAGGACGACATCGAGCGCCAGCGCATGAACGTCTTCCGCATGCGCCTCCTCGGCGCCGAGGTGCGCCCCGTCGCGTCCGGCTCGAAGACCCTCAAGGACGCGATGAACGAGGCGATGCGCGACTGGGTCCGCCACGTGCACGACACCTTCTATGTCATCGGCTCGGCCGCCGGCCCGCACCCGTACCCGTCGATGGTGCGCGACTTCCAGGTCGTCATCGGAAACGAGGCGCGCGCGCAGTCCCTCGCCAGGATCGGCCGCCTGCCCGACGAGGTGATCGCCTGTGTCGGCGGCGGCTCCAACGCCATCGGGATCTTCCACCCCTTCCTCGACGACGCCGCCGTCGCGCTGACCGGCGTCGAGGCCGCCGGCGACGGGATCGACAGCGGCCGCCACGCCGCGACGCTCTCCGCCGGCACGGTCGGCGTGCTGCACGGCCAGAAGAGCTACCTGCTCCAGGACGCCGAGGGCCAGATCATCGAGACCCACAGCGTCTCGGCCGGCCTCGACTACCCCGGCGTCGGGCCCGAGCACGCCTGGCTCAAGGACTCGGGTCGCGCGCGCTACGTCTCGGTCACGGACCGCGAGGCCCTCGACGCCTTCATGACCCTCTCGCGCCTCGAAGGCATCCTGCCCGCCCTCGAGTCGAGCCACGCCATCGCCTACGCGCTCACCCGCGCGCCCGAGCTCGGCCGCGACGCCCACCTCGTCGTCAACCTCTCGGGCCGCGGCGACAAGGACATGCACAGCGTCGCGCGCGCGCTGGGGTTGGACCTGTGATCCAGCTCCGCCCGAGCCGCTCGGTCCCACCCGAGGCCCCGCGCAAGCACGACCCCAGCGCCTCCGACTTCGAGCGCCTCGGCGGCGAGCCCGGCCTGCGCATCATCATCGACGACTTCCTCGATCGCGTCTTCTCCGACGTGATGATCGGTTTCCACTTCGACAAGGCCCCGCAGGCGCGGATCCGCGTCTTCGAATATCGCTGGGCGGCGGCGCACCTCGGCGGCCCCGTGAGCTACGACGGCCGCCCGATGGTCGAGGCTCACGCCGCGCATCGCATCTTCGACGGGCACTTCGCGCGACGCATCGCCATCTTGCGCGAGACGCTCGCCGAGCATGACGTGCCCGCCGACGTCGCGACACGCTGGATCGCGCACGACGAGGCGCAACGCGACCAGGTGCTCGCCGGTACCTGCAGGTGACGCCGTGAGCGACGCGCCCTCGCCCGATCCCGCGCCCGAGGCGGACAGCCCCATCGCCCCCGCGGCGATCGAGCGGGGCCTGGTATCGCTCTCCAACCTCTGGAAACGCATCGAGAAACGCGCGCCGCCCGCGGTGCGCGAGCGCGTCGAGGCGATCGTCGCGCGCGCCGCCGAGCTCGCCTCCCGCGAGGCCAGCGTGCGCGAGCGCCTCGAGCTCGCCAAGGGGATCGAGGACCTCGGCGCCGAGCTCCGCGGCCGCCGCCCGTGGGAGCCGACCTTCTACCGCGACGGGCGCCTCGCCGTCGTGCGCGCGCAGGATCCGATCACGATCCGCGGCGCCGTCGACCACGTGCGCCTCGAGGCCTTCTACGAGCGCTACGTGCGCCGCGCCGACGCTGCCTTCGAGCGCCTCGAGTACTTCTTCTCGCGCGTCGGCCTGCTCGCTCCCGATGACAAGAAGGTCGAGCGCAAGCCCTGGGAGATGCCCTACATCAACTTCGACTCCTACCGCGAGCTGCTCTGGGGCAAGGTCGCCAAGAACGCCCCACGCGTCCGCCGCGAGTAGGCCGCTATCGTCGCACCGGACGGATCAGCCAGTACCCCCCGCGGCGCTCCTCCACCAGCCCCTGATCGGCGAGCAGCGCATGCCACAGCTCGGCCAGCCCGCGCCGCCCGATCGGCTTCGCCCCGATCACCGTGACGCGCCGATCGCCGAGCGTGCCCGGCTG
>WYBB01000021.1 GCA_011526585.1 Deltaproteobacteria bacterium | reverse complement strand
GCGCTCAGATCGAGCGCCATGTACATCACCTTCACGTCCGAAGTAGAATCCATCTCCCGAGCCGTCCAGAACACCGTTCGCATGGCACCCTCCTGGTTAGAAGAGTGAGGATGCCAGGACGGCTCGGCCTTCATAGGATCTACGCCGCGGGCGGCCACGAGGGCCGCCCCTACGCCGCGGGCGGCAACGAGGGCCGCCCCTACGCCGGCTTGCCAGAGGACAACGATGCCGTCGATCACCCAGCTGCAGTACATCGTGGCGCTCCACCGCACCGGCCACTTCGGCAAGGCCGCGGCGGAGTGCCACGTGTCGCAGCCGACGCTGAGCTCGCTCGTCGCCAAGGCCGAAGACGAGCTCGGCGTCGTGCTCTTCGATCGCCGCACCAAGCCCGTCGCGCCGACCGAGCCGGGCCTGGCGATCATCGCGCTCGCGCAGGAGGTCCTGACGGCGCACGAGCGGCTCGTCGCGGCGGCGGCGGGCGCCGACGCCTCGGGCGAGCTCGTGCTCGGCGTGATCCCGACCCTCGCCCCCTACGTCTTGCCGTGGTTCCTCGGCCCCTTCGTCGAGCGCTACCCGCGCGTGCAACTGACGGTGGTCGAGCGCACGACCGAAGGGATCGTCGACGCGATCCGCGCCCTTCGCATGGACGCCGGGATCGTGGCGACCCCGCTCGGGGAGTCGCTGCTCGAGAGCCGCGTGCTCTTCTACGATCCCTTCTACGTCTACGCGGAGGCGAGCTCCACGATGCTGGCGGCCGGCGAGGTCGCCGTCTCGGACCTCGATCCCGCGGGGCTGTGGCTGCTCGAGGACGGGCACTGCTTCCGCAACCAGGTGATCCACCTCTGCGGGCGCCACGCGCGCAAGACGCTCGGCACGGTGCGCTTCGAGGCCGGCAGCTTCGAGACCCTGCGCGCCCTCATCGACGAAGCGGGCGGCTTCACCCTCGTGCCGGAGTCCTATGCGCGCACGCTGCCGCCGAAGACCAGGCTCGCGCGGATCCGGCCGCTGGCCGAGCCAACGCCCGTGCGCGAGGTGAGCCTGGTCAGTCACCGCGCGTGCTGGAAGACCGCGCTCCTCGACGCCATCGCCGCGCTCCTGCGTGTGCACGCGCCGCGCTGCTTCCCGCGCGAGCGCGGAGCGGGCGAGGTCTTGCCGATCGACGATTGAAGCGGTGAGCGCCGGGCTCAAGTCAAGCTGGCGTGAGCTCAAGGTCGCGAGCGAAACGCGCGCGGGCAAGGAGCAAGCGCCGGGAGGGAGGAGGCGTACTCGAGTACCCGGGGACTGGCGTCCCCGAGCCCCGCGCTGAGCAAGCGAAGCGACGCAGCCCCCGCGCGTTGCAGCCGCGAACTCGGGGTCACGCCGGCTGGAGCACCAGCCCGGCGTCGCGCAGGCGCTCGGCGAGGCGATGGCCCATCGCGCGGGCCGGCGTCGTGAAGCCGGGCGCGGCGTCGAGCTCGTCGTGCGCGAGAGAGAGCGCGGCCGCGGCGAGCATGCGCGCGGTCGAGGCGTAGCCTGGATCGGCGTCGTCGGCGAGGCGATAGGCGACCGTGTGCGGGCCCGCCTCGGCGACGAGCCTGAGCTCCCAGAAGCCCTTGTCGCGCGTGGCGGCGGACGGGCCCTCGCCCGGCTGCGGCACGCGCCTGGCGAGCTGATCGCGCAGCCACGGCACCTGCGTCGCGGCGAGCGCGGCGACGAGACCGGCGGTCATGCCGAGTCCGAGCGCGAGCCCCTTCACCGTCGGCTCCATCGCCTTGACCTCGCGGTAGACGAAGCGCTCGCCCCAAGGGTAGCCCGCGAGCGCGTGGCTGCGGCGGACGATGCGCGTGTTCGAGGGCGCCATGACGAAGGGCACCGTCCACTTGCGCTCGCGCGCATCCCAACCGACGGTCGCCTCGTCGGCGACCCGCGGCATCTTCTTGTGCGGATCGGGATCGAGCCCGTAGGGGTTGGCGAGCACGCGCCGCACGGCGCGGTCCTTCGAGGCGCTCGCGATCGCGAACATCGAGGCGAGCGTGCCGCCCGAGATCCCACCTGAGATCGCACCATAATAGGCGGTGACCTTGTCGCCGGGGCGGCCGTGGGTCGCGATCATGTGATCCTGGACGAGCAGGGTGCCGAGGTCGGACGGGATCGAGTCGAACCCGCAGGCGTGCACGATGCGCGCGCCGCTCGCGCGCGCGGTGGCGTCGTGCCGATCGATCATCTCGCGCATCCAGTGCACCTCGGCGGTGAGATCACAGTAGTGCGTGCCGGCCGCGGCGCACGCGGCGACCAGCGCGCTGCCGTACTTCGAGAAGGGGCCGACGGTGGTGCAGACGACCTTCGTACGGCGCGCGACCTCGGCCATCGCCTGCGGGTCCATCGCGTCGGCGACGACGATCGGCACGTCGAAGCCGAGCGCGGCGAGCTTTTCGCGGTTGCGACCGGCGATGGCCCAGCGCCCGGCCGAGGCCCCTGCGCGCGCGAGCCGCTCGGCGACGAGGCGACCGGTGAAGCCGGTCGCGCCAAAGAGGATCAGATCGTGCTCACGTGACTCGCTCATCCATCCCTCGCGGTGAAGCGTCGGCGCCGAAGCACCAGGAGCGCTAGCACGCAGATGAGGCCCGGCGCCATCGGTCCGCCGGCGCAGCCCTCGTCGCGCGCCGCCGTCCGGGTCTCGGCCTCGGCGGCGCTCGGCTCGCTGACCTCGGGCGCAGGCTCGGTCGCGGTGACGTCATCCGGGGTCACGGCGTCGTCGGCTTCGTCGACGTCGGTCTCGTCGCCCGGGCCCTCGGCGATCGCATCGGGGAGGTCGGCGTGCGCGTCGAGGTCTTCGGTGGTGTCGACGATCACCTCGCTCGCCTCCGGCGGCACGTCGCTCGGGTCGGCGACCTCCTCTGGCTCCGCGCCAACGTCCTCGGGCTCGCTGAGATCGGCCGGCTCGATCACATCGGCCGGCTCGATCACCTCGACGACCTCGACGACCTCGGTCTCCTCGGGGCCGGGCTCGGCGATCTCGATCCAGCCACACTCGCCTTCGGGATCGTAGCAGCTCCGCAGGTCGAGCGCGCCGCGACAGAGGCGGCCCTCGGGGCAGTCCTCGTCGCTCTCGCAGCCGAGCAGGCAGCGCGGCCCGAGCTCGGTGTCGACGCACGCGCCACCGGGTCCACACGCGAGATCGTCCTCGCACGGCGCGCAGTGGGTCTCGCGGCACCCGAGCTGCACATCACAGGTCTCGCCCTCGCCGCAGGTCTCCGGCGCGCCGAGGCAGCCGCCGGTGCCGTCGCAGGCGTCGTCGATCGTGCACGGGTCGCCGTCGTCGCAGGCCACGCCCGGATCGGCGTAGCTCACCTGGCAGCCGATCCCGTCGGGCACCGAGCTCGACTGGCAGACCCCGAGCGGGCACCCGTAGGGCGTGCCGCCGCAGCCGCCGCCGCCATCGCAGCGATCGTCGCGCGTCGTGGGATCGCCGTCGTCGCAGCGCGCGCCCGCCTCGGCGAAGATCACCGCGCAGCCCTCGCCGTCGGGCAGCGCGCTCGCCTCGCAGGGGCCGGCCAGGCAGATGATCGGCGTGCCGAGGCACGCGCCGCTCGCATCGCAGCGGTCGTCGCGCGTCGCGAGATCGCCGTCGTCGCAGGGCCCGCTCTTCGGGCTCATCACGCAGCCGTCACCGTCGGGCGCCCAGCTCGCGCACGCCGTCTCCGCGGGGCAGACGATCGCGTCTCCGGAACAAGCGCCCGCGCCGTCACACCGGTCGTCGCGCGTGGCGAGGTCGCCGTCGTCGCAGCCCGTGCCGGCGGACGCGTACGCCGCGGGACAGCCGCGGCCGTCGGGCACGCCCGCGACCTCGCACGGCCCGCTCGGCGGCGCGCACACGATCGCGGTGCCGCGGCAGGCGCCGGCGCCGTCGCAGGCGTCGTCGCGCGTGCCGAGGTCGCCGTCGTCGCAGACGACCCCGGCCGGACGCGGCACGGCCGGGCAGTCCTCGACGCCTTTCGGGGTCCCGGGGACCTCGCAGACGCCGGCCGGCGCGCACGCGACCGGCACGCTCACGCAGACCCCGCCCGAGCAGCGATCGCCCCAGGTCCCAAGATCGCCGTCGTCACACGGCGCGGTGTTGGGCGTGAAGGTGCAACCGGTGACCGGATCGCAGGCGTCGTCGGTGCAGCCGTTGCCGTCGTTGCAGCTCCGGGGGCGGCCGTCGACGCAGGCCCCGTCCTCGCAGCGATCGCCGACGGTGCAGGCGTCGCCGTCGTCGCAGGTGAGGACCGGTCCCGTGCAGGCGCCGCCGTTGCAGTCGTCGTTGCACACGTCGACGGCGCGGCTCGCGCCGAGCGAGCCGGCGTACTCGTAGCTCACGATCGTCCGGCCGAGCACGCTCGTGTCGACGGCGTCGTCGGTCGTGAGCGCGACGATCTCCCCGTCGGCGGTCAGCACGCGCGCGCCGGGATCGACGAAGGCGCTGCCGGCGACGAGCATCAGCGGATCGGGCCCGTCGACGAGGATGACGCCGATCGGCCACAGCTCGAGGGCTCCGAGATCGGCCGCGGCCGCGCCGTCGCCGTCGCCGTCGATCGCGCGCGGCAGGCCGGCCAGATCGTGCGCGCCCGCACCGGGTGCGCCGCTGGCCTGGTCGATCAGCGCCGAGCCGCCGATCGGCACGAGCATGTCATCGAGCGGCGGGCTGCCCTGGCCATGGCCGCAGCCCGAGTGCACCCACGAGCTGCTCACCGCGACCCCGCTGCCGTCGCAGTCGTTCGCGCCGCCGGGCAGCTCGACGCCTGCGCGCCGCCCGACGATCGAGTCGCTGAGGTCGATCGTCGTCGTGCCCGCGGTGCGGCCGAGGATGGTGTTGCCGACGCCGTCGGCCTGGAAGTGGTTGTAGAGCGCGCCGCCCGCCGCGCCCCCGAGGAGCTCGCCGCCGCCACCGGTCACGCGGTTGTCGATGAGGGTGGCATGGCGCAGGTGGACCTCGCCGTTGAGGTTGAAGATCGCCCCGCCGAGGCCCTGGCCGCCCTGGGAGCCGTTGTTCTGATCAGGGCCGGGCACCATGTCGAGAGCGCCAGCACCGCCCGCCGCGCTGTTGTCGACGAAGAGGCAGCCGGTCGCGATCACCTGGCCGCCGTGGTTGAAGATCGCTCCTCCCATGCCCGCGCCGCCGCCGCCCCTGCCTGAATAGGCATCGTCGGTGTTACCCGTTCCGGCACCCCCATGGCCGCCGCCGAAGCCGCCGGCCCCTCCGGCACCGCCCGAGGTCCCAATGCTGAAGCCACCACCGCCGCCTCCGCCGCCAAAGCCGCCCGGGCCGCCACTGCCGCCGCTCACCTCCGTTTCACGATAAGTGAGCGCGCCGCTCCCGCCGCCTCCGCCGAAGCCCCCGCTACCGCCCGAAACCTCCCCTGCCCCCAGCGCCGGGTTGCCAGAGCCGCCCCCCCCGACACCGCCTCCTCCAGCACCGCCCATGCCGCCTCTCTCCAACCAGTTCTCGCCCTCATGCTGATACCAGGTGAACCCTCCTGCGGCGCCGCCGCCCCCGAGGCCTCCGCCTCCGCCGCCGCCTCCGCCGGAGCCCCCCACACAGAATTCGAGGTGGCCGCATGTGTTCGACTCCTCGCCGCCCATACCCGAGCCGCCACCGCTCGCCTGCCCGCCGCCGTCGCCGCCCGGGTGGCCGTCGAAGCCCACCCCGTAGCCCCCCGTGCCCCCGTCGCCGCCTCGCGCGCTGATCCAACGGTCGGGATTTTCCCCGATCTTGATCGCGCGCATGCCTGGATCGCCCGACTCTCCCTGGCCGCCACCGGTATCGCGAGGCCAACCGCTTCCCGCGTCGCCGCCCGCGCCTGGGGCGCCAGTCTGCCAGATCCCATCCTCCTGGTAGAACTGCCCGGCGTCGCCGCCACTGGTGGCGCTGGTCTGGAACGGCACGGCGGCGGCGGGGCCCGCGTCCTGGAACGGCGCGACGGCGAAGCCCCCGCCCCGGTTCAGGCCCCCGGCCCCCCCCATGCCGCCCCCGCCGAGTGCTCGAGAATTGCCAAAGAGGGGCCGGATCGCGCTCCCGCCCACGGCGGCGTTGTCGGCGAAGCGCACGCGCTCGAGCACGAGCTCGCCCTGGCTGTAGATCGCGCCCCCGAGGCCCGCGCCTGCGCCGCCATGACCGCCGTCGCCGCCCTTGGCCAGGCCGCCCGAGAGCGTGAGGTCGACGAGCGTCAGCGCGCCGGCGCCGGTGTCGTGGAAGGGGCCGGCGACGTAGAAGAAGCGGAAGGCGGGCGCGTCCGACGCGCGCTCGAGGGTCGCGCCGTGGCCGAAGATCACGATGGCGCGGGTGACGATCGGCAGCGCGTTGGGCGCGTAGAAGGCGTTGTCGATCGCGCTGAGCACGATCGTTTCGCCGGCGGGCAGCGTGATGCTCGGGTCCTCGTCGTCGAGGTTGGCGAGGCAGAGCGCCTCGCGCAGGGATAGCGCGCCGTCGTCGGCGAGAGCGAGCGCCTCGCTGAGCGGGGTCTCGCCCTCGAGGGTCCCTTCGGCGTTGCCGAGGAAGCACTGCGCGAAGCTGAAGCCGGAGCCGCCCGAGGTCGTGTCGACGAGGTAGTCGCGTGCGTGCGCGGTGGTGGCGCTTAGGACGAAGCCGGCACAAAGGGCCAGGCACAGCGAAGCCTGCATGACGTCTCGCTCGGTGAGGATCGCGGGCCGCGTCGAGCATGCGGCCTCGCGACATCATCCACGAGCCAGAGGGTCGGAATCAATAAGGAATGCGAATCTCATCGCCGGTCGCGGTCGGGGCAGGCGCGCGCGCGGTTGTCGGGGAAGAGGCTCGGGGTCCTTGTGTTGCATGGTCCCCTGGTGGCATGACGAAGGCGCGTGATGAAGACGAGCGTTGTCCAGTGCTGGGTTGCGTGCGCCGTGGCGATCGGCGCGGGCGGGGTCGTGCACGCGGCGGAGCCGGCGCCTGCGCCGGTCGTGGCGCGGCCGACGATCGCGGTGCTCTACCTCGACTACGCGGGCAAGGACGAGGCGCTGGCGCAGCTCAGGAAGGGGCTCGCGCAGATGCTGGTGACCGATCTCTCGGACAACCCGAAGCTGGCGCTGGTCGAGCGGCTGCAGCTCGAGGCGGTGCTCGAGGAGCTGAAGCTCGGGCAGACGCGGTCGATCGATCGGGCGAGCGCGGCGAAGATCGGAAAGCTCCTCGGCGCGCGCTACCTGGTGATGGGCGGCTACTTCGAGCTCGCCAAGAGCCTGCGGGTCGACGTGCGCGTCGTCGACGTCGAGACCGGCGAGGTGGTCAAGGGCTTCGGCGTGACCGGCCAGGGCGACGACTTCCTCGGGGTCCACCAGGCCCTGGTCAAAGGCCTCGACGCGATCCTGAGCGGGCTCGGCGGCGACGAGGGCAAGGGCGACGAGGGGCGCGCGCCGAAGAAGACCGACAAGCCCGAGCCGGTGGTCAAGAAGAAGCCGCAGGCGCCGCCTCGGCTCCGCACGAGGACCGCGGCGCGCTACGGCAAGGCGCTCGATCTCATGGACCAGGGCAAGAAGATCGAGGCGAAGGCCGAGCTCGAGGAGGTCGTGAAGGAGGAGCCGCACTTCGGCCTCGCGGTGCACGACCTGCAACGGCTGGCACAGTGACGTGAGAGCGCGATGACCGATCGAGCGCTGAGCTCGCCCAACGTCAGGACGATCGAGCTCGACGGCAAGGTGATCCACATCCTGGGCACCGCGCACGTCTCGCGCGCGAGCGTCGACGAGGTGCGGCGGCTCATCGACGAGGTGCGGCCGGACACGGTCTGCGTCGAGCTCTGCGACGCGCGCTACCAGGCGCTGAGCGACACCGATCGCTGGAAGAAGCTCGACATCTTCAAGGTGTTCAAAGACGGCAAGTCCTTGTTCCTGCTTGGGAACCTAGCGGTCGGCGCCTACCAGCGGCGGCTCGGCCAGAGCCTCGGGGTGATGCCGGGCGCCGAGCTGCTCGAGGGCGTCGAGGCGGCCAAGGCGATCGGGGCCGAGGTGGTGCTGGCCGATCGCGACGTCAACACGACGCTCAAGCGTACCTGGCGGAGCGTCGGCTTCTGGCAGCGGCAGAAGCTCCTCGCCGGGATCATCGCGTCGCTCTTCGAGCGGCCCGCCAAGGACGGCGAGGCGGTCGTCGACGCGGAGGCGATCGAGGCGCTCAAGGAGCACAAGAACCTCTCGGAGATGATGCAGGAGCTGGCGCGCGTGATGCCGCAGGTCAAGGGGCCGCTCATCGACGAGCGCGACCTCTACCTGATCTCGAAGGTGCGCGAGGCGCCGGGCGCGACGATCGTCGCGGTGGTCGGCGCCGGCCACGTGCCGGGCATGGTCGAGCACGCCCGGACCGAGGTCGATCGCGCGGCCCTCGAGGCGCTGCCCGAGAAGCGCTGGTGGTCGCACCTCTGGAAGTGGCTGATCCCGGCGCTGCTGGTCGGCACCTTCTTCCTCGGGCTCGGCAAGACCGAGGGGCAGGCCTTCGGCGAGATGGTCAAGGCGTGGGTCCTGCCGACGTCCTTGTTCTCGGGGCTGGCGACCCTGCTCGTCGGCGGCAAGGCGTGGTCGATCCTGACGGCGATCCTGTGCTCGCCGCTGACGACGATCCACCCGCTGGTCGCCTCGGGCATGATCGTCGGGCCGGTCGAGGCGTGGGCGCGGCGGCCGACGGTCGAGGACTGCGAGAACATCCACCGCGACGTGCAGACCCTGCGCGGGTTCTTCCGAAACCCGTTCACGCGCACGCTGATCGTCGCGGTCGGCGCGTCGCTCGGCAGCGCGATCGGGGCGTGGGTCGGTTTGTCGTGGGTGATCTCGATCGCGACCTGAGCGCGGGCGGGCACGAGGCCCGCCCCTACGGCGGTGACGGTGTGCGGGCCGCGCGCGCTTGATGCTGTATCTATCGATGTATATACTTCGGGCATGGCACCCTCGACCGACCGCGCGAAGCTCTTCCAGAACGGCGGCAGCCAGGCCGTTCGGTTGCCGAAGGAGTTCCGCTTCCCCGATGGACAGGACGAGGTCCGGGTGCGGCGGGAGGGGTCGAGGATCATCCTCGAGCCGATCGATGCATGGCCGGACGAGTTTCTGGCCTGCCTCGGCGCCTGGCGCGAGGGGATCGAGCGGCCGGAGGGGGCGCGGCTCCCGGATCTGAAGGACCCGTTCGGGTGAGCCCGCGGTACATGCTCGACACCGACACGGTGAGCTACGCCTTGAGAGGCGAGGGGCTGGTCGGCGCGCGTCTGCTCGAGCACCCACCGTCGTCGATCTGCGCGAGCAGCATCACGCTCGCCGAGTTCCGGTTCGGCGTGGCGAGGCGCCGGTCACGCAAGCTCGCCGGGCTCGTCGACCGGTTCTTCGGCGCGGTCGCGGTCGTGCCGTTCGACGCGGCGGCCGCGGACGAGTATGGCCCGCTCGCCGCAGAGCTCCTGCGGCGCGGCACGCCGATCGGCGGGTTCGATACGCTGATCGCGGCCCATGCGCGCAGCCTCGGGCTCGTGCTCGTCACCAGGAACACGAAGCACTTCGGACGGATCCACGGCCTCGCCAGCGAGGATTGGTACGCCTGAGCGCGGGCGGGCACGAGGCCCGCCCTACAGGCCCATGCCGAAGCCGATGGCGAAGGTGAGGCGATCGACGGGGCGGAGCTCGCCGTCCAGCGCGTCGGACCAGACCGAGACCTGGCGCGAGTGGCCGAGGTAGCGCTGCCAGGCGAGATCGGAGAACGCGGTCCAGCCGCCGCCGAGCGCGACCTCGAGGCCGGCGCCGGCCTTGAAGCCGAGCTGGATGTCGTCGGAGTCGCTGGCGTGCGCGGTGGCGCCGCGTGACAGCGAGATCATCGCGCAGAGGCCGGCGAGCGCGCGCGCGCGGGCGCCGGGCAGGAACTCCCAGGGCAGGTAGACCTGCGAGCCGATCGGCATGTCGATCGTGCGGCCGGCCTCGTGCTCGGTGATCAGCGCCTCGAAGGTGCCCTCGACGCCGAGCCAGGACAGCGGCTCCCAGCGGAAGCGGCCGCCGGCGCCGTGGGATGAGTATTCGCCCTCCCACTGGGCGTAGTGGACCTGCACGCCGAGCTCGGGGAAGGGGTTGGCGAGCGCGGGGCTCGTGATGCAGAGCGGCGTGACCAGCGCGAAGAGTGACGTGAGCCTCATCGGTACCTCCGGTGGTTCAACACCGGTGGAAGCCGGAGGTGTCACCGCGCCGGATCGGGGAGCTCGAAGCGCAGGCGCTGGGTCTCGGTGCGCGCGACGTCCTCGAGGAAGCGGCGGAAGGCCGGGTAGTCGGCGGGCTCGATGCGGGTGACGTCGATCTGCCAGCGGCTCTTCGAGACGACCTCGGCGCCGTCCTGGCGGACCTCCATCGACCAGCGCCCGAAGGGCGAGACGACTTCGACCGGCGGGGGTACCTCGACGAGGCGTGTGCCCGGCGGCAGGACGTAGACGTCGGTGTTGTCCTCGAGCTCGGTCTGCGTGAACATGAGCGGCTGGGTGCGCGTGGCCAGCGGCGCGAGCTGGAGCAGGCGATGGCCGGGCTCGAGCACGAGCGGCAGCTCGAGGATGCGGTCGCTCCGCTGGGCGAGGCGCGGCAGGGTGACGCGCGCGCGGATGGTGACCGGCGCGCCGAGGATGTCGAGGTTTTCGTAGCTCGCGGTCTCGAGCGTGGTGCCGGGGTGCTGGCCGGCGATGATCTCGGCGATGAGCGCGTCGCGCCGCGTCGCGTCCTGGAGGCGCGCGCGCAGGCGGCCGGCCGAGGTGCCGCGCACCGTCTCGACGAGGTCGGCGGTGGCGTCGCCGTCTTCGTCGATGACGAAGCGCGCGCTGGCGACGACGAGGTTGTCGCTCGGTGGCTGCATCGGGATCTGCGTCAGGACCGGAGCCCGGTCGCTGTAGAGGTCGAGGCGCAGGACCTGCGCGCCCTGGTCGAGCTCGGGCAGCTCGCGCAGGCCCGAGGACTCGGCGGTGCCGTCGAGGTAGAGGTCGAGCGCGGGCACATAGGCGATGGCGTGGTTGAACGCCCAGAGCGTCGCGGGCGTGTCGTCGAGGCGGCCGAGGTCGCGCGTGCGCACGAGCACGAACTCGGCGCCGATCCCGACCTCGCGCAGCATCGCGACGAGGAGCGCCGCCTTGTCCTTGCAGTCGCCGTAGCCGCGCTGCACGACCTCGGCGACCTTGTAGGGCTTGAAGCCGTGGATGCCGAACTCGATGCCGACGTAGCGCGTGCGCGTGACGACCCAGCGGTGGATGGCGGCGACCTTCGCCTCGAGATCGGGCGCGGCGGCGGCGAGGTCGCGGGCGGTCCGGGCGAGGTCGGGCGGGACCTCGAGCTGCGCCTGGACGAGCTCGCGATACCAGGCGGCGAGATCCTGCCAGCCCTCGAAGGTCGAGACCGAGACCCAGGCGCCGACGTCGCCGTAGCCGGGCATCGAGGGCTCGATCGCCAGGGCCGGCAGGTCGTCGACCGCGAAGACGAGGCGCTGCGTCGTCGCGTCGCGGGTCACCTCGGGCGGCGGCAGGCGCGCGGCGCGGTGGTAGAGCGGGCGCGTGGCCGGCGCGACGATGATCGCCTCGGCGCGCGCCTTGGGGTAGGCGGCCGACATCGGGTGCACCACCCCGAAGAAGTCGCCGAAGAGGTTGCGGCTGCCGATCTCGTCGCGGCGCAGGACGACGTGCACGAGGTCGCCGACCTCGAGCGCCGGGAAGCGGATCACCTTGAAGGCGGTGAGCGTGTAGACCCCTTCGGACTTGCCGCGCTGGGTCTGCTCGCCGACCTGCTGGGGTCGTATTCTTGTTATTTCGCCGCTTTTGCCCTGACGGATCACCTCGGCCTCGAGGACCTCCAGCCGATCCTCGCCAGGCGTGAAGGCGAAGAGCATGTCCTCGAAACGCTCCGCCGTATTCTCCCGGTCGATGCGTACCGCCATCTGGCGGAGCTGGGAGGAGAGGCCCGAGTCGAAGACCTCGGTGACCGTGCGTTCGAAGACGGTGATGGCGCCCTCGGACGCGCGCGGCAGATCGGCGGCGCGCGCGAGCAGGGCTTCGGCGGGCTCGGCCCAGCGCTCGGCGAGACCGCGCTCGGCGACGAGCGTGCGGCGGTAGTCGGCGAGCTCGCGGTTCTGGGGCGCGAGCTCGAGCGCGCGATCGAACGCCTCGATCGCCGGGCCGCGGCGCCCGGCCAGGAGCAGGAGGCGGCCGCGCATCTCCTCGAAGTGCGGGCTCTGGTGGTGAAAGGCGCGGTGGCGATCGAGCTCGGCGACGATGCGCGCGAGGGCCTCGGGGCTCTCGGCGTGATTGGCGCGCGCGCGGGCGTTCAAGATGTGCAGGTCGGCGGCGTGCGGGTGCAGCGCGAGCGCGAGCTCGAGGGCGAGCACGGCCTCGTCGGGGTGCGAGGCGCGCAGCGCCAGCATCGCGGCGCGCTCGGTCGGCTCGGTCGCGCCGGAGCGGGCGGCGGCGAGGCGGCGATAGGCGCGTGAGGCGCGCAGGAGCTCGCCCGCGGTCTCGGCGAGCGTCGCCTCGAGCGCCGCGAGGCGCGCGTTGAAAGGCAGGTCCTCGGGCACGAGCGGCAACGCCGAGAGCGCGTCGCCGAGCTGGAAGCGACGCAGGATCCGGTGGCCGATCGCGGCGGGGTGGCGCGGGTCGAAGGCGGCGAGGCGGCGCGCGAGCTCGTCGGCGCGGGCGGTGAGGCCGGCCTTCTCGGCGAGGTCGATCAGCGCGGCGAGCGCCTGGGCGTGGCCGCCGGCCAGGCGATCGGCGGTCTCGAAGGCGGCGATGGCGCGGCTCGGATCGGTCGCCTCGGCGCGGCCGAGCAGGTAGTGGAGATCGGCGAGCGTGCCCGATGGGGTGCGCGGCGTGCGCGTGAGCTCGGCGATCAGGGCCTCGATGCGGCGCGCGGCGTGGCGCTCGGAGGGGGCGCTCGACTCGGTGTGGAGGCCGAGCGCGGCGGCGCGGATCGGCGTGCGCGCCAGCGCGGGCAGGCCGGGCGTCGCGCGGGGTGGCGCGGTCCAGCCGGCGAGCGGGGCAGGGGGTGCGGACGGAGCGAGCCAGCGCGGGGGGCGCTGGCGGGAATCGATGACGCGCACGCGCAGGGCGGGAGCGTCGGTGCGGTGACCGACGGCGAGCTCGAGCCAGTGCACGCCGGGGGCGAGGCGCACGGCGACGTCGTGCTGCCAGTCGAGGAGCGCGCGCTCACCTTCGAAGGAGACGAGCGGCGCGCCGTCGAGGGTCGCGACGAGCGGGCCGTTGCTGCCGAGGATCACGCGCAGCTCGCCCTCGGCCTCGAAGGCGAAGCCGACGCGCGCGTGCGCGTCGCCGTGCGAGGGCAGGAAATCGCCGAGCGGGATCTCGGCGGTGGCGCCGAGGGAGAACGGGCGCCAGCCGGTCGGGCCGTGCTTGCCGATGAACGCGCCGTCGGAGCGCGGTGGCGGGTCGCGCGGGCTCGGGCCGGGGAAGGGGCCGAGCACGAGGCCGTGGCTCGGCACGCCGGCGGCGAGGAACGGGGCGGGGTCGGGGCGGCCGGTCTCGGCGAGGCTCTGGCCGCGGGCGAGCTGGGTCTCGGCGAGCGCGAAGGGCACGCGGGCGAGGCGCGCGGGCGCGGCGAGCAGACGATCGAGGGCGGCGAGCAGGGCGTCGGGGCCGCCGGGCACCAGCGTCGAGAGCTCGCGCGCCTGCCAGAGCGCGAGCGCGTGATCGACCGGGTCGCGCACGCGCGCCGGGCTGAGGTCGGCCAGGGTGCGGGCGAAGCGATCGCCGACCGGCTCGGCGGCGTGTGCGCGGGTCGGGGTGAGCGCGAGCGCGAGGGCGAGCGCGACGAGCGGCCAGGGACGCGGCGCCCGGCGCATCAGGCGGGGATCCCCGGGGCGGGGAAGCGGCGGCAGAGCGCGCGCACGTCCTCGGCGATGGCGGCGAGGTGGCGATCGTCGTCGATGTGGCGCGCGACATCGGCGATCCAGCCGGCGATCTGCTGCATCTCGGCGGGGCCGAAGCCGCGGCTCGTGACCGCGGGGGTGCCGATGCGGATCCCGGAGGGATCGGCGGGCGGGCGCGTGTCGAAGGGGATCGCGTTCATGTTGGTGACGATGCCGGCCTTGGTGAGCGCCTGGGCCATCTGGCCGCCGCCGACGCCGAGGCGGGTGACGTCGACGACGAGCAGGTGGTTGTCGGTGCCGCCGGTCGTGAGCGAGAAGCCGGCGTCGACGAGCGCCTGGCCGAGCGCGCGGGCGTTGTCGACGACGGCCTCGGCGTAGGCCTTGAAGGCGGGCGAGTCGGCCTCGCGCAGGGCGACGGCGATGCCGGCGATGCTGTGCATGTGGGGCCCGCCCTGCAGGCCGGGGAAGACGGCGCGGTCGATCGCCTTCTGGTGCTTCTTCGTGGTGAGGATCATGCCGCCGCGCGGGCCGCGTAGCGTCTTGTGCGTGGTGGTGGTGACGGCGTCGGCGTGGGGCACGGGGCTCGGGTGCTGGCCGCCGGCGACGAGGCCGGCGATGTGGGCCATGTCGGCGAGGAGGTAGGCGCCGACCTCGTCGGCGATCGCGCGGAAGGCGGCGAAGTCGATGGTGCGCGGGTAGGCCGAGGCGCCGCAGACGATGATCTTCGGCTTGTGCTCGTGGGCGAGGCGGCGGACCTCGGCGAAGTCGATGAGGTGGGTGTCGCGGTCGACGCCGTACTGCACGGCGCTCCAGAGCTTGCCGGTGGCCGAGACCTTCCAGCCGTGCGTGAGGTGGCCGCCGGCGGGCAGGGCCATGCCCAAGATGGTGTCGCCGGGGGCGAGCAGCGCGGTGTAGACGGCGAGGTTGGCGGGGCTGCCGGAGTGGGGCTGCACGTTGGCGTGCTCGGCGGAAAAGAGCGCCTTGGCGCGGTCGATGGCGAGCTGCTCGACCTGGTCGATGTAGCGCTGACCTTCGTAGTAGCGCTTGGTCGGGTAGCCCTCGGCGTACTTGTTCATCAGCACGGTCGACAGCGCCTGCATGACCGCGGTGGAGGCGTAGTTCTCCGAGGCGATGAGGCGGACCTGGTCGCGCTGGTAGGCGGTCTCGAGCTCGATGAGGCGGGCGATCTCGGGGTCGACGGCGGCGAGCGCTGCGAGGGTTTCGGTCATGGGCGGATCTCCTGGAGGAGCTTGCGGGCCTCGTCGCGCTCGCGCGCGGCCGACGGCGGGGCCTGGTCGAGGAAGGCCTCGAGGTGGGGACGGGCGCGCGCCGGGTCGCGGTTGGCGTGGCGGAGCAGCGCGAGGTTGTAGTGGGCGAAGGGGTGGTGTGGGCGCACTGCGATCGCCTGCACGTAGAGCGCGTCGGCCTGGGCGAGGTCGCCGCGGATCTCGTGGGCCATGGCCAGGGCGTGCAGGACGTCGGGGGCGAGCTCGGGATCGGCGCCGAGGAGCGCGGCGCGGGCGTGGAGCTCGTCGAGGGTGACGTCGGGGTCGTGCGTGAGCGCGGTGAGGAGGGCGAGCTGCAGGAGGCGGTCGTCGGGCGCGCGGGCGAGGCCGTCGGCGAAGGCGTCGTGGGCGGCGCCGAGGCGGCCGAGCGCGTAGAGCGACTTGCCGAGGGCGTAGTGCGCGAAGGGATCCTGGGGGTGGCGGTCGGCGAGGCGCTGGGCGAAGTCGAGGGCCTGCGTGCGCTGGCCGAGCCCGAGGTGGGACTCGACCTTGGCGAGGGCGGCCTCGAGGCCGAAGGGGATGAGGGTGAGGGCGTCGTCGGCGTGGCCGAGTGCGGCGGCGAAGTCGCCGGCGGCGGCGCGGGCGTTGGCGGCGCGGGTGAGCTCGCGGTAGCGGGCGGCGCGGGCGTCGTCGGGGGGCGGGCGCTGGTGGATGACCTCGGGCGTGGGCGGGGGCGTGGACGCGCAACCCGCGAGGAGCGGGGCGTTCAGCGCGGTCAGCGCGGCGAGCACGGTCAGCGCGGCGAGGTCGGCGACGAGGCGTGGGCGGGGATGTGGCGCGAGCGCGAACACGGGGCGAGCCGTATCACATCTTGATGGGGGAGAGGAATGCGCAGAGCATGGCGCGGTGAAGGCTGCGGTCGGGATCGGGTGGCCGCGGCGAGGGGGAGTGCGATGTCGAAGCCACGCTTGGACCGGTATCTGGCGCATGGGATGGGGATCTCGCGCAGCGACGCGCAGCGGCTGGCGCGGCGGGGGCGGGTGACGATCGCCGGGGAGGTGGCGCGCGATCCGTCGATGCACGTCGAGCCGGGCCTCGAGGTGCGCGTCGATGATGCGGTGGTGCGCTTGCCGGGGCAGGTCGTGCTGATGATGCACAAGCCGGCCGGGGTGGTGACGGCGACGCGCGACGCGGTGCACGAGACGGTGCTCGACGTGGTGCCGGCGGCGCTGAGGGTGAAGGACCTGTCGCCGGTCGGGCGGCTCGACAAGGACGCGACCGGGCTCCTGTTGCTGACCAACGACGGGCAGCTCCTGCACCGTCTGACGCACCCGCGGCGGCACGTGCCGCGCACGTATGCGCTCACGTGGCAGGGGGCGCTGCCGGCGGACGCGGTGGCGCGGGTGGCGGCCGGCGTCGAGCTGGAGGACGGCACGCGCTGCCGCGCGGCGGAGCTGGTCGTGCACGGGGAGGGGCACGGGGAGGGGCGGGGCGAGATGACCGTGCACGAGGGCATGTATCATCAGGTCAAGCGCATGATCGTGGCGCTCGGTGGGGTGGTGACCTCGCTGCATCGGATCCGCTACGGGCCGCTGGTTTTGGGGGAGCTGGCGGTAGGGCAGACGCGCGCGCTCACCGAGGAGGAGGTTACGAGCCTCGGCGCGGGATGAGGTGCGTTTTGTGAATTCGCTTCAGTTTACCGGGACGGTTGGCCGAGTCCAAGGCCCGTGGAGGTGGCCTGGTGCGGATCCCGTTGTGGCTGGTGGTGAGCGTCGCGTTGGCGGCTTGCGAGGACGTCGGCGCGGTCGAGCAGGACGTCGAGGTGTCGGCGGAGACGGTCGAGGACGTCGCGCGCGAGGAGCGCGACGTGGCGGACACGGATCCGGAGATCGGACCCGAGGACACGTTGGTTCCCGAGGACACGTTGGTTCCCGAGGACACGTTGGTTCCCGAGGACACGTTGGTTCCCGAGGACACCGCGGTTGCCGAAGACACGTTCGTGCCCGAGGACACCTTCGTTCCCGAGGACACGGCGGTCGCTGAAGACACGTTCGTACCCGAGGATACGTTCGTTCCCGAGGACACGGCGGTCGCGGAGGACACGTTCGTTCCCGAGGACACGGCGGTCGCCGAGGACACGTTCGTGCCCGAGGACACGGCGGTCGCCGAGGACACGTTCGTGCCCGAGGACACGTTCGTACCCGAGGACACGTTCGTACCCGAGGACACGTTCGTACCCGAGGACACCTTCGTACCCGAGGACACCTTCGTACCCGAGGACACCTTCGTACCCGAGGACATCGCGGACACGTTCGCGGAGGACACCTTCGTCCCTGAGGACACGTTCGTACCCGAAGACACCTTCGTGCCCGAGGACACCGCGGTCGCCGAGGATACGTTCGTGCCCGAGGACACGCTCGTGTCCGAGGACACCGCCGGACCGGAGGCCGACACCGACGACACCGGCGACACCGCCGACGACGATACCGACGACGGCGAACCGTGCGACGACCCGGCGCGCACGCCGCTCATGATCACGGCGATCCTCGACGGCCCGCTCGGCGGCGACCCCAAGGTCGTCGAGCTCTTCGCGCTCGCCGCGATTCCCGACCTCTCCGCCTTCGCGTTGGGCGCCGCGAACAACGGCGGCGGCTCCGACGGGCCCGAGCTCGACTTGCCCGCCGTGCCACTCGCTCAGGGCGACTTCTTCTACATCACGAGCGACGACGTCTCGTTCGTCGCCTACTTCGGTTTCGCGCCCGATCTGCTCGGCGGCTGGGCGGTGCAGTTCAACGGCAACGACGCCGTCGAGCTCTTCATGCACGACGTGCTCGTCGACACCTTCGGCGACGCGAACGTCGATGGCTACGGCACCGCCTGGGACTACACCGATGGCTGGGCGCTGCGGCGCGACGGCGCCTCCGCGCGCTCGGACTTCGATCCCGCCGACTGGATCCTGAGCGGCGTCGACGCGCTCGACGGCTGCCTCGACAACGTGACGTGCGGCGCGCCGCTCGTGTTGGGGACCTTCGTCGGTCCCGAACCGGTGACCTGCGAGATCGACGCCTGCGCGTTCCAGCCGTGCCCCGGGCTCGACGAGATCTGCGTCGACCTCGCGGACGACCCCGCGCAGGACCCGACCCAGGACCCGGCCGCCCGCCGCTGCGACCCCCCGTTCGAAGACCTCGCCGCGCTCTCGGGTGACGCCCTGCGCCAGGCGCTCGCCGAGCGCATCGGCGGTCACGTCGCGCTCGGCTACGTCACGCCCGGCTACGCGCGCCAGGTGATGTTCTCCGTCATCGACGCGTACGACGGGCGCGTCGAGTGCATCTACACCGGGCGCACCGTGCTCGCCCAGGACCCGGACGCGCCGCCCGTCGGCGACGACGCGCAGCTCTCTCCGATCGACACGACCCCTGACCAGGACTGCCGCGACGCCTTCGGCGCGCCGGTGCCGGGCGGCTGCGCCTTCAACACCGAGCACTCCTGGCTCCAGTCCCAGGGGGCCGACGAAGAGCCGATGCGCAGCGATCTGCACCACCTCTTCCCGAGCGAAGAGCTCGCCAACTTCCGCCGCAACGCCAACCCGTTCGGCGTCACCGCCTGCGTCGCCGAGGCGTGCGTGTGGAGCGAAGCCGGCTCCGAGCTCGGCGACACCTGGGACGGGCAGCGCGTCTTCGAGGTGCGCCCCGCGCGGCGCGGCGACGTCGCGCGCGCCCAGTTCTACTTCGCCGTGCGCTACGCGATGCCGATCGACGACGCGGTCGAGGCGACCTTGCGCGCGTGGCACGTCGAGGACCCCGTCGACGACCGCGAGCGCGAGCGCAACCTGCGGATCCGCATCTGGCAGGACAACCGCAACCCGTTCGTCGACCGGCCTGAATTCGTCGGAGCCATTGCGAATTTCTGACGTCCGCTCAGGTCGGTCAGGGCCGCCTGGGGCGACCCGCAGAGGTGAACCGTAGGCAGGTCAGCTCCTTGTGAGGAACGCAGGAACGGAGGAAGGCAGGAGCTCCTCGCTTCCTCACTTCCTGGTTTCCTCAGGAACGGATCAGCTTCTCTTCAGAACGTGTCTCGATACTGGCTGCGTTGCGCCACCCTCTCACTGCAGGCGCGCGTAGGCGAGCCAGCTCTGCACCTCGCGGATCGCGTCCGCGGTGCGCGCCTCGCGCAGCGCGTCTTCGAACCAGCCGATGGCGTCGCCCCAGCGCTCGGCGCGCGCGAAGAGCTTGCCGACCTCGTAGGCCGGCAGCCAGCGCTCGCTCGCCGGCCAGGTCCAGCGCGGCAGGTTGCCGGCGGCCCGCTTGAACGACGCCAGCGCCTCCTGCGGTCGGTCGCGCTCGAGCAGGAGCCGCCCGAGCCGCCACAGCGTCATCGGCACCGGCACCTCGGCGACCGCGGCGCGGTAGTGCTCGAGCGCCTCCTCGGGGCGACCACGCGCCTCGGCGATCGCGCCGAGGTTGTGCAGCACCGCCGGGTCGTCGGCACCAAGCGCCAGCGCCTGGCGCGCGACCTCCTCGGCGCCCTCGAGGTTCGAGCGGTGCTTGAGGATCACCGCCAGGAGGTTCAGGCGCCGCCGCCGCGCGTGCGGGTCGGATCCGGTCATCTCGACCGCCTGGCGCGCCGCGCGCTCGGCCGCCTGCAGATCGCCGAGCTCGTCCTGCGCGTCCGCCAGCCGCTCCCAGGTGCCGGCCTCGGCTTCGAGGCCGAGCGCCACCGCCATCTGCAGCGCGTCGACCGACTCGCCCCAGTGCTCGGCCGCCATCGCCGCCTCGCCCAGCACGCGCCAGGACACGCCCATCTCGGGGAGCTCCTGCACCGCCATGTGCGCCGCGTCGAGCGCGCCGCCGGTGTCGTGCAGCGCCAGCGCCAGGCGCGCCAGCAAGAGCCAGCCCGAGCCCGCGGTCGCCGGCCGCGCGATGAGGTCACGCGCCTTCTTCTCGATGCGCTCGGCGATCTGTGAGCGCGCCTCGGCCTGCCCCTCGAGGACCAGCGCGCGCACGGCGCCGAGCGCCGGCGACATCGACTCGACCCGGAGCTCCATCGCACGCAGGAACGCGACGCGCGCGACCTCGTAGCGCCCGGAATAGAGCGCCGCGTCGCCATCGCGCATCGCCTCGTCGAAGGCGTCGATCGCCGCCGCCGAGACGTCGTCCTCCCGGCGTCCCTCGCCCTCGGAAGGGCGTCGGTTCGGCGCCGCGCCGCCACCCTCCGGCAGGGTCACCGCGTCGTCCGCGGTGCGCGTCTCGACCTCGTCGGAGCGCCCACCGCAGGCGAGCGTCACGAGCACCGACGCCGACGCGACGAGGGTCCGCCGCAGCACGCGCGAACCGCCCGCGATCACGGTCCGCAGGTCGTGTAGACGACGACGTCGTCGACGAAGACGCCCTGGCCGTCGTTGTCGTCGTCGTCGAGCGAGTCGAAGACGAAACGGATCCGGATGTCGTCGCCGATCACCTGCGGCGGCAGCGGCACCGAGACCGGCACCCAGGTGCGGTAGCGCTCGGGCGGCACGCTCGTGCGATCCCATACGACGATGTTCTGATTGCCGCGCAGCACGCGCGCGACGAACGAGTCCTGGTCGGGATCCGGCTCGACGTCGATCCACACCTGGAAGTCGAGGCGCGCCTCACGCGCCGCGCGCGGCACGTCGATCGACGGCCCGGTCGCGCGCCCGAAGGTCCGGAAGCCCGTGTCGTAGTCCTCGCCCTCCTCGTCGCCGTAGCGCAGCGACTGGCTCGGTGACAACGAGCGCACGCCGTCGACGCGCCAGCGCACGCCGAAGCCGCTGCCGTCGATCTCGATGTCGGGCGCCTCGCCCTCGACGAACGAGCGCACCCAGAGGCGCTGGGGCACGCACTGGCACGCCGGGTTGTTCAGGTCGGGCGTCGAGACGCAGCCGCCGTTGGCGTCGCACGTGTCGATCGTGCAGGGGTTGTTGTCGTCGCAGCTCTCGGCGAGGTTCACGCACAGCCCGACGCCCGGCGCACAGAAGTCGGTGGTGCACGGGTTGCCGTCGAAGCAGTCGCGCTGGCTCTGGCAGCAGCCCGGGATCCCGGTGGTGATGCAGCGCCCGTCGTCGGCGCAGACGTTCTCGGTGCAGACCGACTCGTCGGCGCAATCGAGGTCGGTCTGGCAGCCGGTCTGGCAGCCGGCGATCGGCTCGTGCAGGCAGCGGCCGCTCTCGGGCATGCAGCGGTCGGCGGTGCACGGGTCGCCGTCGTCGCAGCCGCCGGGGCAGATCTCGCCGCAGCCCGGGATCGGCTCGAAGAGGCAGCGCCCGTCGGCGGTGCAGCGGTCGATCGTGCACGGGTCGTTGTCGTCACATGCGCCGGCGCACGGATCGTCGCAGCCGGGGATCGCCTGGTGCCAGCAGCGCCCGTCGGACAGGCACGAGTCCTCGGTGCAGCGATCGCCGTCGTCGCACTCGGCGACGCCCTGGCAGCACTCGGGCACCGAGATCGTCACGCAGCTCCCGACGACGGCGTCGCAGAAGGACTTGCTGCACTGGTCGGGCAGCGGGCACTGATCGTCGGAGACGCAGCGCCCGTCGCAGCCGGGCAACCCGGGCGTCGCGATGTGCTGGCAGTTCACGCCGTCACAGAAATCGGTGGTGCAGGGATCGAAGTCGTCGCAGGTCGAGCCGGCGCAGCCGCCGCAGTTCTCCACGCTCGGGTCGAAGACGTTGAAGCACTGCCCGGCGTCGCAGAAGTCGAGCGTGCACGGGTCGCCGTCGTCGCACTGGTCGTTGTCCTGGCAGACGCAGAGCGCCTGCCCGTCCGGCCCCACCGCGGTCTCGTGGGTGCAGCGGCCGTTGACGCAGCGGTCGCGGGTGCACACGTCGCCGTCCTGGCACTGGCCGTCGCCCTGGCAGCCGCGGCAGTCGGGGTCGCTGATGTGGGTGCAGCCGAGCTCGGTGCAGAGATCCTGCGTGCACGGGTTGAAGTCGTTGCAGAGCTCGGGCGTGCACGGCGCGCAGCCGGGGATCTCCTCGTAGCCGCAGATCCCGCTGCCGGGGCGGCAGAAGTCGCGGGTGCACGGGTCGTCGTCGCGGCACTCGGCGTCGGTCGAGCAGCAGCCGGGCGCGGGGTCGTGCACGCAGCGGCCCTGCACGCAGCGGTCGATGGTGCATGCGGACTGGTCGTTGCACTGGGCGTCGCTCTGGCACTGGGCGCAGGCGGGGTTCGTCTGGTAGACGCACTCGCCGTCAGCGGCGCACTGGCCGATCGTGCACGGGTCGTTGGTCGGGCAGTCGGCATCGCTCCGACAGACCGGGCAGACGTTGATCGCGACGCAGCCGCCGCCGGGGATCGGGCAGCGGTTGGAGAGGCAGGGGTCGGACAGCGGCGGGCAGTCGGCGTCGATGGCGCAGCACCCGCTCCGGGTGAAGACGCGGCAGGTACCGGACTGGAGGTCGCAGATCGGCTCCTGACAGGGGCCGAGCGGTCCGAGGACCTGGCTGCACCAGGCGTTGGAGATGCAGCCGCCGTCCGTGTCGGGCGGGGTCGTGTCGGCCGGGGTGGTGTCCGCGGGCGTGGTGTCGGGCGGGGGCGTCGTGTCGGCGATGGTGCCGTCGGGCGGGGGCGCGTCGGGGTCGACGTCGCTCGTGACGTCGCCGGAGGTCGCGTCGGCGAAGCCGTCCCGATCGACTCGCGGCACGCCCTCGAGCTCTGCGTCCGTGCAGGTGGGCAGGCTCAGGAGGACGAAGATGATCGGGAAGCGGCGCATCGGCATGGCGGAGCCCTCGGGCGACCTTCGGCGGCGCGGCCAGGAGCGCGCGGGCCGCCTGCGGTGGGCGGCACTATACGGAAACGATCGCGCCGTGTCGCGCCTCGTTCGCGAGTTCGAATCGCGCGAGTCGGCGGACCGGGATCGGGAGCGGGAGGGGGAGGGGCCTCAACTCGCGCGCACCAGGACGTGGGCGTAGCGCTCGATCCCCTCGCGCAGGTCGGACAGGGTGAGGTGCTCGTCGTCGCCGTGGGCTGAGCGCATGTCGCCCGGGCCCATGAGCGTGAGCGGCACGCCGAGCGCGCCGAGGATCCCGGCGTCGGTGTTGAATGGCACGGCGTCGCCGACCTCGGAGGCGTCGAGCGTGTCGAAGTCGATCGGCTCGGAGCGCGAGAGCTCGGCGACGGTGACGTGCGGGCCGACGAGGTCCTTGACGGCCGCGAGCACGGCGTCGACCGGGGCGGCGCAGCGTACGAGCACCAGCGCCTCGGCGCTCGGCGCGATGACGTTGGCCGCGACGCCGCCCTCGAAGCGGCCGACGTTGACGGTGGTGCGGCCGAGCGCGCGGTCGGCCGGCAGCTCGGCCTCGATCAGCGCGGCGAGCGCGGTGACGAGGCGATGCACGGCCGAGGGCCCGAGCTCGGGGTAGGCGGAGTGGGCGCTCTTGCCCACGGTCGTGAGGCGCACCTTGAGGAGCCCCTTCTGCCCGATCGCCGGCGCCATGCCGCACGGCTCGCCGAGGATCACGCGCCGCGGGCGAAGGTGTGCGGCGGCGACCGCGGCCCGCGCGCCGAGGTGATCGGTCTCCTCGCCGGCGACGACGAGGCAGCCCGACGCGAGGTCGGGGGCGGCGCGGCGCGCGATCACCATCGCGTAGAGCATGGCGATCGCCACGCCCTTGGCGTCGCAGGCGCCGCGACCCCAGATCACGTCGGGCGTGCGGCGCGCGGGGATGAACGGCGGCACCGTGTCGTAGTGCGTGCACAGGAGCACGCTCGGGTCGCGCGCGCCGACGTAGATGTTGTGGCGATCGGGCGCGATCGGCTGCGCCTCGGCGGGCAGGCCGAGCTCCTCGGCGATCGCGAGCAGGACCGGCACCGCCGGGGCCTCGCGCCCCGAGGTCGAGTCGGCGTCGACGAGGCGGCAGAGGGCGTCGGCGGCGCGCTCGAGCTCGTGCGCGCTGGGGGCCAGCGATGGATAGGGGGTCTGCGTTCGCGCGTGCTCGGGCATGTCGGTCGTGATACCTGCGTTCGCGTGCGGTTGGAATCGAGCTCGGGGCAACGATAGACGTAGATGGGTATGACGAAGCTAGCAGGAATTGTCGGCGCGGTCGTGAGCCTGGGCGTCGGATGCGAGGTGGCCGAGCTGCCGGGCGGCCAGCCCGACGCGCGCGACACGCGCGACACGCGCGACACGGCCGCCGAGGTGGAGGCCGACGCGCGCGACCTCGTGAGCTGCGACCCGTTCGCGATCGACAGTCCGTGTGAAGAAGGACAGTACTGCGAGACGACGGCGCGGGTGTGCGTCGAGTGCGTCGGCTTCATCCAGCGCTGCGTCGGTTCGCCGGAGCGCGCGACCCGCGAGACGTGCGAGCAGCCGCGCGCCAGCGGCGTGGGCGAGCTCGAGGGCGGTTTCTACGAGCCCGATCCGTGCGCCTCGGGCGAGGTCTGCGTCGCGAGCGGCCAGATCGGCGGTCCCGTGAGCTGCCGACCCAGGGTGTGCGAGCCGGGCTACGCCACGTGCCTGTCGCCGACGCGGGTGGAGGCCTGCAACGCGTCCGGCACCGAGGAGGTCGAGGAGACCTGCGGCGCCGGCGAGGCCTGCTACAGCGGCCGCTGCGAGCAGCTCCGCCACAACGTGCTCCTGGTCTTCGACACCTCGGCGTCGATGTGGAGCTATCTCGAGCCGAGCTGGAACCTGAACCACTCGCCGCTGCGCTGCGAAGAAAACCCCCACCCGTGCTTTTCGGAGTTCCCGGTCTGCGACGACGTCGCGGCGCCGCTGTCGCTCTTCACCTTGTCGAAGAACGTCTTCTCGACCGTGGTCAGCGACGCGATCGGATCGTTTTCGCAGTTCGCGCTGATGCGCTTCCCGCAGCGCGAGACCCCTGGTCTCAGCCCGTCGTGCGCCAACGGCTGGTACGTCGCGCAGGACGTGGTGACCGGCGACGACGACGCGCGCGCGACCGACGCGGCGACCTGGTTCGAGGACCACCTCGGCGAGGTCCTGGCCGTGCCGTTCCCGGTGCGCACGACCATCGACAACACGCCGGATCTCTTGAGCTGGATCGACCACGAAGAGCGGCTCGCCGCGAGCCTCGAGACCTGTGTCGACGCGGCCGATTGCGGCGAGGGCGGGCGCTGCGGCGACTACAACGGCGAGCGCCGCTGCTTCTATCACTCCGATCCCGAGCTGCGCGCGATCAGCCAGACCCCGCTCGGCAAGAGCCTCTTCTACGCCGGCGAGTACTTCCGCCGCTTCGTGCGGGTCGACGGCAAGGCGTGCAGCGTGGATTCGGACTGCGACTCGGCGGGCTATCTGTGCCGCGACGCGAAGTGCGTCGATCCCTACCGCAAGTGCAAGGACGACTTCATCGTGCTCTTCACCGATGGCGGCGAGAGCTTCTTCCAGCAGGAGACCGAGTTCTTCAACCCGGTCGTGCAGGCCAAGCGCCTGGCCTACGGCCTCGACTGCCAGGACGACTCGGACTGCCGCGGCGGCGCGACCTGCATCGCGGACAAGTGCATCGGCAAGGACCAGACCACGCTCGACACCCCGAGCGTGTCCGGGGAGGGCTACGGCGCGCTCGCGACCCCGGACGGCACGCCGATCTCGATCAAGACGACGGTGATCACCGTCAACGCGACGCCGTCGATCAACGCGCGCATCGCCTACGCCGGCGGCGGCACCAACGTCGAGGCCATCGGCCTCTACGAGGGCAGCGAGGACGAGCGCAAGGCCAAGGTCGCCGCGCTGGTCGCCGCGCTCAAGTCGGCGATGACGCCGAACTACAAGTGTCGCCCCGAGGACATCGAGTAGCCCACGACGGGCGTCGCGTTCAGGGCGTCGGGGTCGCCCGTAGGGCCTCGCGCTCGCGCACGGCCTTGGCCAGGGTGGCGACGCGGCTCTCGATCGCGCCGAGGCCGATCGTCAGCTTGCGGAAGAAGCTCGGGTGATGGGGCACGTAGAAGAAGTCCCCGTGCTTCGACCACACGTCGTGCAGGCGCTTGTCGAGCGCGACCGCCTGATCGAGCGACTCGTTGCGGATCGGGTTGCCGCCCTCGATGCCGATCCCGCCGGCCGCGGCGGTCTCGAAGAAGACCACCGCGTCGTAGCGGGCGAGCTCGGCCTCGAGCGTGGAGCCGACCGCTTCGAAGAAGTCGTCCGGCCCGTCGGGCCAGTAGGCCGCGCCGTCGAGCGTGCCGCGATCGCAGAGCAGGATGCGGTGCGGGAAGATCTCCGCCTGCGCCGCCTCGAGCTGGCGCTGCGTGTGATAGATCGCCAGCTGCGCGGCGCGGCGTGGCCCCGCCAGGTCCGAGCGCGGGAAGCCGCCGGCGAAGAGGATGGTGCCGGCCTCGGGCACGATGACCGTGCTCTCGCCGAGCTCGCGGCGGAAGAGGTCGATGGCGGTGGTCTTGCCGGCGCCGGGGCCGCCGGTGACGGCGATGCGCGGCGTGCCGTTGAGAGTCCTCGAGGTCAATCACGCTCTCCAGGGTTCGTCCGTCGGGGTGGCGCCGCTCGGCGACGGCGCGTCGTCGAGCGCCGGGAAGCGGGCGCGCATGGTGGTGCCGCTGGCGTCGCTCCGCGCGACGGCGATCTCGCCGCCGTGGCCCTCGACGATGCCGGAGACGGTGGCGAGGCCGAGCCCGGTGCCGCGGCGCGAGGTGCCCTCGCGCGTCGTGACGTAGGGCTCGAAGATGCGCTCGCGCGCGGCGGGCGGGATCCCGTGGCCGGTGTCGCTCACCTCGAGGAACACCGCGGTCCGCCCGTCGTGCATGGCGTCGTAGGTGGCGACGTGCACGCGGCCGCCGTCGGGCATCGCCTCGCAGGCGTTGACGACGAGGTTCATGACGACCTGCTCGAGCGCGCCGTGGTCGCCGACGATCGCGCGCGCGGAGGAGAGCTCGCGGCTGAAGGCGATCGCGCGGTCGGTGGTGCGCTCGAGCATGCCGAGCACGAGGGCGACCGGGTCGTTGATCGAGAGGCGCTCGATGCGCGCGGGGCGGCGCCTGGAGAAGTCGAGCAGCGAGCGCACGAGCGAGGCGGCGCTGCCGATGGCGTCGTCGATCAGCGCGAGGTCCTCGCGCCGCGCCGGGTCGACCTCGTCGCGCGCGAGGCCGCCGGCGAGGCCTCGGATCACCGTGAGGATGTTGTTGAAGTCGTGCGCCACGCCGGCGGCGAGCTTGCCGACCGCCTCGATGCGGGTGCGCCGCTCGAGCTCGGCCTCGCTCCTGTGGCGCGCCTGTTCGGCGAGGACCTCGCGCGAGATGTCGATGAAGGCGATGACGACGTGGGTGATGACGCCGGCGGCGTCGCGCACGGGCTTGGCGGTCGCGCGGATGTAGACGCGGCCCCCGTCGGGGCGGTGGATGACGATGTCGTCGACGACGACGGTCTCGCCCGCCTCGAGCGCGCGCAGAAACGGCATGCGCGACTCGGGGTAGAGCTCGCCCGTGCGCGTGTGGATCCCGTAGGGCGCGGCGTACTCGCCGGCGGCGACGTCGTCGCGCGCGCCCATGCCCATGATCTCGACGAAGGTGCGGTTGGCGTGCACGAACTCGCCGCCGGGCGCACGCGCGACCCAGATCCCGACGGGCAGGTCGTCGGTGATGGAGGCGATGATTTCGCGGTCGCTCGGCGTGGTCATGGTCGTGGCAGGTTGGAGCGCGGCCGAGCGCACCCGGGCACCGACCGCCGCTGCCGCCATGATGGACCTCGCCGCCGCGCGCGACAAGCACAGTCGGGGCAAGGGGGTTTCAGGTCGCCTTTTCGTCGCCGTCGAGGAACTTGCCGATGAAGCCGCCGACGATGGCGCCGGCGATCGGCGCGACCCAGAAGAGCCAGAGCTGCTCGAGCGCCCAGCCGCCGGCGTAGATCGCCGGGCCGGTCGAGCGCGCCGGGTTCACCGAGGTGTTGGTGACCGGGATGCTGATGAGGTGGATCAGCGTGAGGCAGAGGCCGATCGCCAACGGCGCGAAGCCGGCGGCGGCCTTCTTGCTCGTCGCGAGCACGATGACGATCAGGAAGAAGGCGGTGAGCGCGATCTCGGTGCCGAGCGCGGCGAGCATCGAGTAGCCGTTGGGCGAGTGCGCGTCGAAGCCGTTGGAGGCGAAGCCGCTGGCGGCGGCGTCGAAGCCGGCCTTGCCGGAGGCGATGAGGTAGAGGAGCGCCGCGCCGCCGATGGCGCCGATGACCTGGGCGGCGACGTAGCCACCGAGCTTCTGCACCGGGAAGCGGCCGGCGATCACCAGGCCGACCGAGACGGCGGGGTTGAGGTGACAGCCGGAGATCGGGCCGACGGCGTAGGCCATCGTCAGCACGGTCAGGCCGAAGGCGAGCGCGACGCCGGTGAAGCCGATGCCGAGCTCGGGGTAGGCGGCGGCGAGCACGGCGCTGCCGCAACCGCCGAAGACGAGCCAGGCGGTGCCGATCGCTTCGGCGATGAGTGCGCGTGAGATCATGACGGTCCTCCAGTCCGAGAGGTCTCACGATCCGGGAACCTGGCGCGCTTGGCAAGGGCACCCATGGCGGTTTGCGCGCGGGCGCACGGTTGTCGTTGGACAGGCGTGATGCCTCTGCTATCAGAGCCGACCCATGTCTGAGCCACACGCAGAGTCGCACGATCCGGACGCCCCCGAGTTCCCGCCCGTCATCACCAGCGAGCCACTGATCTCGGTGCGCGCGATCGTCACCGGCGCCGTGCTCGGCGGCGCGCTGGCGATGGCCAACATCTACACCGGCCTCAAGATCGGCTGGGGCTTCAACATGTCGATCACCGCGGCGCTGCTCGCCTTCGGGCTCTGGGCGCTGCTCAACGCGGTCGGCGTGACGAAGCGGCGCTTCTCGCTGCTCGAGAACAACCTCAACCAGACCGGCGCCTCGGCGGCGGCGTCGATCTCGTCGGCCGGGCTGGTCTCGGCGGTGCCGGCCCTGACCGTGCTCGACGGCTACCAGTGGACCTACCTCGAGCTGGCCACCTGGATCCTGTGTTGCTCGTCGCTCGGCGTCTTCGTCGCGATGCTCTTCCGGCGGCAGATGCTGATCAAGGACAGGCTGGTCTTCGCCAACGGCATCGCCACCGCCGAGACGCTCAAGGAGATGTACGCGCGTGGGGCCGAGGCGATGGCGCGGGTCAAGGCCCTCCTGATCGCGGCGTTCGCGGCGTCGGCGTGGAAGGTCACGGTGACCGTCGCCAAGGTGAAGGCCTTGCCGTTCCCGGGCTCGCTGCCGCTGGCCAGTGACGGTGCCGCGGCCAAGGCAGGCGTCGCGGCGGTGAGCACCGGCAAGGTCGGCTTCGCGCTCGACCCGGGACTCCTGATGGTCGGCGGCGGCATGATCATCGGCGTGCGCGTGTGCACCTGGATGTTCATCGGCGCGATCATCGCCTGGTTCGGGATCGGCACCTACGTGATCGACCAGGGCTGGGTGCCGGTCGGGCTGGCGGAGCGCACGATGGCGCTGTCCGTCCTGGGCACGACCATGTTCGAGAGCGAGAGCTTCCATGTCATGACCGGGGGGAGCCCGGGCGGCTGGCTCCTGTGGCCGGGGGTGGCGCTGCTCGTGACCTCGTCCCTGGCGTCGCTCATCTACGTGGCGCCGCAGTTCGCGATGGCGCTCGGCCTCGGGCGTGTGCTGCCCGCGCGGGTGCGCGAGCGCATGGCCAAGGAGCGCGCCGCCGAGTCGGGGCGCGATCGGCGCTACGAGATGCCGAGCCGTTGGCTCTGGCTCGGGGTGGCGGTGGTGACGGTCGTGACGCTCGTCGCCGGCCACGCGTTCTTCGGCATGCATCCGCTGATCGGCCTGGCGGCGGTCGGCCTCACCGGCGTGCTGGCGATCGTGGCCTTGCGCGTGACGGGCGACACCAACGTCACGCCGGTCGGGCCGATGGGCAAGGTGACGCAGCTCGCCTTCGGCGCGATCGATCCCGGCAGCGTCTCGACCAACCTCATGGCGGCGAACATCACCGGGGGCTCGGCCTCGCAGGCCGGCGACATGATGCACGACCTCAAGACGGGTCTCCTCATCGGCAGCGCGCCGGTCGCCCAGGGCGTGAGCCAGCTCGTCGGGGTGGTCGCCGGCTCGCTCGTCGGCGCGGCGGTCTACCTCGTGCTGATGGAGGGGATCGCCGACAAGCTCATGACCCAGGAGTGGGCGGCGCCGGCGATGGTCCAGTGGAAGGCGGTCGCCGAGCTCTTCCGCGACGGCTTCGACAAGATGCCCAGGGGCGCGTTCGACGCGATGCTGTGGGCGGGCGTCATCGGCGTCGTGCTGACCGTGCTCGAGAAGAGCCTGCCCAAGGCGTGGCGCAAGTGGGCGCCGAGCGCGTCGGCGATCGGGATCGCCTTCATCATCTCGGCGGCCCTGTCGTTTTCGTTCTTCCTCGGCGGGCTCCTCGGCTGGGCGCTCACGCGCTGGGTCACCGGCTGGTACACGCGCTTCGGGATCGTCGTCGCGGCGGGTCTCATCGCCGGCGAGAGCATCACCGGGATGATCGAGACGATGGTGACCGTGCTGGTGCCCTGATCAGTCGTGGACCGCCCGTTGGGGCCACCTGCAGAGATGAAACGCAGGCAGGTCGGTTCCTTCTCTCAGGAAACCAGGAATGGAGGAGAACAGGAGCCGCTGGCCTCCTCACTTCCTGGCTTCCTCACTTCCTGGCTTCCTCAGATACGGGGTCGGTGTCTCTTCAGAGGACCCGCTGGCCGATGAGCATGCGCACGGCGGCCGACGCGGCGGCGAGGCCGAAGGCGCCGGTGACGAAGCCGGCCGAGCCTTCGATCTGGTTTCGGTGCTCGCACGAGTGGAAGTCGTTCTGCCCCTGCGGGCAGACGCAGCGAAAGCCGTCGCCGCCGTCGTAGGCGAGCTCCTGGGGATCGATCTTGGGCTCGTCGGAGAAGACCGCCGGGATCCCGGTGAGCGCGCGGCTCGGGAAGCCGTGCTTCTCGCGCAGCACCTTGCGCACCATGCGCGCGAAGGGATCCATCTCGGTGCGGTTGAGATCGACGACCTTGACGCGCGTGGGGTCGAGGCGGCCGGCGGCGCCCATCGACACGACGATCGGGATCTGACGGTTCTTGCAGGTCTCGATGAGGTGGCACTTGGCGGTCATGTTGTCGATGGCGTCGACGACGAGGTCGACCGGCGGCGCGTCCTCCGCGAAGAGGAGCGCGTCGGAGGTCTGGCTGTTGTAGAAGGCGCGGCGCGTGATGACGCGCGCCTTCGGGTTGATGCGGCGCAGGCGCTCGGCCATGACCTCGACCTTGGGGTCGCCGGTCGTGCCCTGCAGGGCGTGCAGCTGGCGGTTGGCGTTGGTCGCGCAGACGAGGTCGAAGTCGACGAGGGAGACGACGCCGACGCCGCTGCGCACGAGGGCCTCGGCGGTGAAGGAGCCGACGCCGCCGACGCCCATGACGATGACGTGCGCGCGCTCGAGGGTGGCCATGGCGCGGTCGCCGACGAGGCGACCGATGCGATCGAAGCGGCGGTGCAGCTTGTAGTCGGCGGGCAGCGCCGGGTCGCGCTCGCGCGCGGCCGGGGAGCCGGGCTGGATCGGGGCGTCGAGCACGGGCTCTTGCGGGGCGCTGGACTGCAGGAAGACGAGCGTCGACATCGGCGATACCTCGGTAGGAACGGCCACCCCAGGTGGTGGCGACGCCGGTGGGACGTCGGCGCGCGACGTGCCACAGGTGGGCGCCTCGGGTCAAACACCGGGCAGCGGGAGCGCGCCGGGCTCGTATACTCCTGGAATACTCGGGGTGTCGGGCCGGTGACCGTAGATGTATGAATACATAGCGAATTGCCGCTAGCAGAGGCGCCCGCGTAGCGCTATGATCCCGATCATGTCGTCACGCACTGATCTCTTCCGTCGGCTTCGTCAGTTGATCCATGTCGCCGCCAGCGCCGATGCGCGCGGGCTCTCGAGCGCGGACGCGCTCGCGGAGGCGCGCCAGGCCACCACACGGCGCGGGCTCTCGCGGCGCGAGCTCATCCAGGGCGCGGGCGTCGTCGCGGCGGGCGCGCTGACCGCGCGGATCATGGCGCCGAAGAAGGCCTGGGCGGCAGCCGGCGGCAACAAGCCGAGCGCGCCCGACGTCGCGATCGTCGGCGCCGGCATGGCCGGGCTGACCTGCGCGGACGTGCTCCTCGGCAAGGGGATCGCCGCGACGCTCTACGAGGCGACCCAGCGCGCTGGCGGTCGCATCTACTCGCGCGGGGCGAGCTTCCCCGGCCCCGGGGAATTCCCGGGGCAGGTGATCGAGCTCGGCGGCGAGTTCATCGACACGACGCACGGCACGATGCGCGCCTACGCCAACCAGTTCGGCTTCGCCACCGAGGACGTCAAGACCAACCCGGGCCACGAGACCTTCTTCGTCAACGGCCACGACTACTCCGAGGAGGAGGTCGTCGACGAGTGGCGCGCGCTGGTGCCCTACCTCAAGGAGCAGCTGCGCCTGTCGAGCGGTGCGCCGACCGCCGACGTCAACGACGGCGCCTACGACGTGTACCTCGATCACCTGCCACTGTCGGAGCTGCTGGTGCAGGCCGGTGCCGGGCCGATCGTGCGCAGCGTGCTCGACGCGGCCTACACCGGCGAGTACGGCGCCGAGATCGCCAACCAGAGCGCGTTCAACCTGCTCCTGTTCATGCACATGGACAACCGCGGCAAGTTCAAGCCGTTCGGCGTCTTCTCCGACGAGCGCTTCCACCTCGTCGGCGGCAACGAGCAGATCCCGCGCGCGCTGGCGCAGCGCCTCGACGATCAGATCGAGTACGGCGCGTGGCTCACCAAGGTCGAGCGGCGCGACAGCGGCAAGTATCGGCTGTACTTCCGCTCGTTCGACGGCAGCAAGTGCTACGGGCCGACCTGGTCGAGCGACCACGACGTCGTCGTGCTGGCGATCCCGTTCTCGATCCTCAAGGGCGTCGAGCTCGACGCGAGCCTCGGCCTGCCCGACTGGAAGCGCTACGCGATCGACAACTACAGCTACGGCACCAACGCCAAGCTGATGGTCTCGTTCACGCGCGGCACCTGGCACGACTACGATCGCAGCGGCGCGAGCTTCTGCTATGGCCTGCCCAACGTGCTCAACACCTGGGAGACGAACTGGTCCAACGCCAGCGCCCAGCGCGCCGTGCTGACCGACTACACCGGCGGCGTGCTCGGTGCGAACCTCAAGCCCAACGACGCCTCGGGCGAGGCGCTCAAGTTCCTGCAGGGTCTCGACCAGGTCTGGCCGGGGGTCTTGCGCGACGCGCGCCGCAATGGCAGCGGCAAGGTGGTGGCGACGCTGCAGCACTGGCCGACGGTGCCGACCTCGCGCGGCAGCTACACCAACAACGCGCCCGGCTACTTCACGACCATCGCCGACAACGAGGCCAAGCCCGTTGGCAACCTCTTCTTCGCGGGCGAGCACGCCGACAGCTTCTACAGCTGGCAGGGCTTCATGGAGGGTGCGGCGCTGAGCGGGGTCAACGCGGCGACCGCGATCATCAAGGGCTGACCAGGCGGGATCGACGCAGCGGCGGTCATGCGGTGATGCGGCGCGCGGTGACCGTCGCGGTGGCCGGCGTCTCGGTGTAGACGAGGTCGCCGACGGCGCCCGGGCCGATCTCGGCGGCGTTGGCCTCGTCGGTGTCGATGTGCATCTCGAGCACGAACTTGTCCGAGACGCGCACCAGCACGTCGCCGAAGGTGAGGTCGCGCGGGCCGCCCGACAGCCGCACCTCGACCTCGTCGCGATCGGCGACGCCGAAGTGCGCGGCGTCGTCGGGGTGCATGTGGATGTGGCGCTTGGCGCAGATGAGGCCCTCGCTGAGCTGGAGCGTGCCGGCCGGTCCCTCGAGGGTGATCGGCGCCGAGCCCGAGGTCTGGCCCGAGTCGCGGATCGGCGCGTCGACGCCGAGCTTGAACTCGTCGGTGCGCGAGACCTCGACCTGGCAGCGCTTGCGCAGGGGGCCGAGCACGCGCACGTGGTCGATGCGGCCGCGCGGCCCGACGAGGTTGACGGTCTCGTGCGCGGCGTACTGGCCGGGTTGGGAGATCGGGCGCAGCGGGGTGAGCGCGTGGTCGGGCCCGAAGAGGGCGGCGAGCGCGGGCGCGTCGAGGTGCACGTGGCGCGCGCTGACGGCGATCGGGATCTTGCGCGTCGGGGTGGTCGCGGCGCGCTGGGCGTCGACGACGTGCGCGGTGTCGAGGGCGATGGCGAGCTCCTCGTTGGTCTTGACGACGAGCGCGGCGACGCGTGAGTGCGGCGCCGAGACGAAGGCGACCGGGGCGGCGTCGTTCAGCGCCACGGCGCCGTCGAGGTCCTCATCGTAGGTGAGGCCGAGGTAGTCGAAGCGCTGCAGGATGCGGCGGCGCATGGCGGTGGCGTTCTCGCCGATGCCGCCGGTGAGCACGACCGCGTCGAGGCCGCCCATGGTGGCGGCGTAGGCGCCGACGTACTTGCGCACGCGGTGCGCGAAGACCTGGATCGCCAGGCGCGCGCGGTCGTCGCCCGCCTCGGCGTGGGCCTCGATGTCTCGGAGATCGTTGCCGATCCCGGAGAGGCCCGCGAGGCCGGAGCGGTGGTGCAGGAGCTCGTCGAGCGCGTCGAGCGAGAGCCCGGCGCGCAGGAGCTGGAGCAGGATCCCGGGGTCGAGGTCGCCGGGGCGCGTGCCCATGACCAGGCCCTCGAGCGGGGTCATGCCCATCGAGGTCTCGGTGGCGTGGCCGTGCTCGATGGCGCTGGCGGAGGCGCCGTTGCCGAGGTGCAAGGTGACGAGGCGCAGGTCGGCGAGCGGGCGGCCGAGCGCGCGCGCGGCCAGGCCGGCGACGTATGCGTGGGAGGTGCCGTGGAAGCCGTAGCGGCGAAGCCCGTGCTGCTCGGCGAGCGGGAGGTCGAGCGCGTAGGTGCGGGCGCGGCGCGGCAGGCCGACGAACAACGCGGTGTCGAAGACGGCGACGTGTGGCAGGGCGGGCAGGGCGGCGCGCGCGGCGCGCAGGCCGGCGAGGTTGTGGGGGTTGTGCAGCGGGGCGAGCGGGCAGAGCGCCTCGATCGCGTCGAGCGCGTCGTCGTCGACGAGGGTGGGCGCGGCGTATCGTTCGCCGCCGTGCACGACGCGGTGGCCGACGGCGTCGACGCGCTGGCCGTCGAGGCGCGCGAGGATCTCGGAGAACGCGCGCGCGTGGGTGCCCTCGGCGCCGAGGCGCTCGACCTTGCCGTCGATGAGGGTCGCGGACGAGGCGGTGTCGATGAGGCGGTACTTGATCGAGGAGGAGCCGGCGTTGAGGACGAGCACGTTCATGGGGCGGTCCTACACGGATGCGCTCGATTTCGCACGCGCGGGAGCGAGCGGACGACGGAGCGTGGACCATCGCAGGTCTTCAGGGCGCCGGCGGGGCCGATGCTCGAACCAGCTCGAAGTCGTCGAGGTCGATGCGGCGCGTGCGCGCCCGGTAGCGGTAGGACGGGTCCGGCCAGTTGTGGGTGTTCTTGCCGCCCGCCGTCACGTACCAGCTGCGGCAGCCGGACTGCCAAACCATGTCGACGAGCTTCCGCTGGAGCTCCTCGTTGAAGCGCGCCTGGCGCTCGGGGCGCACGTCGAGGGCGACGGCCGGAGCGCCGGGGGGGCGGTCCGCGGCGCCGCGGATCCGGCTCAGCGCCCGCAGCGCGGACAGCACGTAGTTGAACTGGCTCTCGAGCATATAGAGGATCGAGGTGTGACCGACGTTGGTGTTCGGACCGTAGAGGAAGAAGAGGTTCGGGAAGCCGCTGACCGTGAGGCCGAGGTAGGCCTCGGCGCCATCTTGCCACGCTCGCGAGAGCGCACGTCCGCTCCGCCCGAAGACCTCCAGCCGGCCGAGGAAGTTGTCGGTGTCGAAGCCGGTACCGAAGACGATGCCGTCGAGCGGGTGGCGCGCGCCGTCCTCGGTGAGCACGGCGTCGCGCTCGACGCGCGCGATCGGCGAGGTGACCAGGACGACGTTGGGGCGCGTGAGCATGGCGTACCAGTCGTTCGAGAAGAGGATACGCTTGCAGCCGAAGGCGTGGTCCGGCGTGACCTGCGCGCGCAGCTGCGGGTCCGCGATGTGACGGTCCATCTGGGCGCCGACGGTCGCACGCAGCTTGCGCAGCATGCGGTTCGGGAGGCGTAGCCCTGGCTGGTAGGTCTCGTGCTTGGCGTAGATCCACGCGCGCTCCAGGGTGCGCAGCAGCGGCAAGGCGCGGTAGAGCCAGCGACGGCGGTCGCTGAAGTCGTGGTCGTGCTTGCTCGCCACCCAGGGCGCCGAGCGCTGGAAGATGGTGAGCGCGTCTGCTCGTTTCGCCAGCTCGGGTGCGAACTGGATGGCGCTTGCGCCGGTGCCGACGACCGCGATGCGCTTGCCCTCGAACGAGTAGGTGTGGTCCCAGCGCGCCGAGTGGAATGACACGCCCTCGAAGGTCGCGAGCCCCGGCAGCTCGGGGATCGACGGGTGCCCGAGCTTGCCGGCGCCGATGACCAGGACCTCGCCGCGCCACCGGCTACCGTCCGAGCAGGTCACCTCCCAGGCGAGGGTCCCCTCGTCGAAGCGCGCTTGCGTGACGGCCTTGCCGGTTTGGATATGGGGCGAGAGGCCGTACTTGTCGACGCAGTGATGAAGGTACGCGACGATCTCGTCGCGCGTCGCGTGCGCCCGTCTCCACGGGTAGTGGCGTTCAAAGCTGAACGAATAGAGATGCGAGGGGATGTCGCACGCCGCGCCCGGGTAGCTGTTGTCGCGCCAGACGCCGCCGAGGCGGTCGGCCTGCTCGAGGATGACGAAGTCGTCGTAGCCGGCGAGGCGTAGCCGGATCCCGAGGCCCAGCCCCGCGAACCCGGCACCGATGATCACGACTCGAGACGGCGGCATGACGCGACTGCGCTCCCCACGGACCTCGCCGAGCGTGAGTCCACGCGAGGCGCACTGTCAACCGCGCGGAGGCCCGGGTAGCCCGACCGAGCCATCGGGGAGGTGCCTGCGCTCAGAATGCGCCGAGCCCGAGCACGGATTTGGCGACGACCAGCCCGTGGATCTCGTGGGTCCCGCCGTAGCTGTAGGACGCCTCCAGGTTCAGCATGTGCCTGGCGACGTGGCTCTCGAGGTCGATCCCCCGCGCCCCCAGGACTGACCTGGCGCGCGCAGCGACGTCACGTGCCGCGGCGCAGTTGTGGCGCTTGAGGAGGCTGACCTCGAGGCGCCGGGGCGCACGGGCGCTCCAGCGGAGCGCGCTCTGGATCGACAGCATCTCCCCGAGCACGACGCGGGTGACCATCTCGGTGATCTCGCTCTGGACGAGCTGCCGCGTGCCGATCGGCGCCCCGAACTGCTCGCGCTCGCGTGCGTGGGTGATCGCGGCTTCGAGGCAGAAACGGGCCGCGCCCATCACCCCGAAGCTGACCGTCATGCGGTTGTAGTCGAGGCAAGCGTTGATGTCGCCGAGACCCCACGCGTGCGGCAGCAGCGAGTCCGAGGGCACACGCACGCCGTCGAGCGTCAAGCGCCCGAGCGTCGCGGCCCTCAACGCGGCGGCGTTGCGGATCGGGTCGACGGTCAGGCCGACCGCGCCTCGCTCGACGAGGAACCCGCGGAGATCGTCGTTCGCCTCACCGGAGCGGGCCCAGACCAGGATGAGGTCGGCCGCCGGCGCGTTGGTGACCCAGCTCTTGGCGCCGTCGAGGACCCAGTCGCCTCCGACGCGGCGAGCGCGCGTCGAGACGGCGCGCAGATCGGACCCCGCCTGCGGTTCGGTGAGCGCGAAGCTGGCGACCGCCTCGCCGCTCACGAGCCGCGGCACCCAGCGGGCCTGCTGCTCCGCGGTGCCGAACCGCAGGAGCGCCTGGATCACCGAGTCCTGGATCGTGACGGCGCAGCGGAGGCCGCCATCGCCCCACTCGAGCGCGTGCATCACCGCGAAGACCGCGAGCTTCTCGCGCGGCGTGGCGACGTGGTCACCGACCAACCCTGCGCCCAGCGCGCCGAGGCTGCCGAGCTCGAGGAAGAGGTCGCGCGAGAAGGTGCCGGCGAGGAAGGTGCTCGCCGCGCGACCGAGCCAGCGGTCGGCGAGCAGCGCGCGCACGTCTCGGTGCAACTGGAGCGCCTCGGGGCCGAGCGCGTCCCACCCGGCCAACGCGTCGATCTCGGCGAGCGCCGCCTCATCGACACTGTCGGTGCTGAGCCGTTGATCGGCGGCGTCGAAGGCGATGGCCTCCGAACTGAGGTCGACTCCAGCGAGCCCGAGAACTTCGTGCAGGGTGTTCATCAGATTCGCTCCACCGCGGTCGCATTCAGGACGCGCCCGCCGTCCGAGGTGACCCGGTGCACGAGCGCGAGGCCAGCCTCGCCGCAGTCGTAGGCGCGCGAGCGGGTGGCGCCGCTCTCGAACGAGAAGAGCGGCGCGGTGAACTCGATGTCGAGCCGCCGCAGCGGGCAGCTCACCGCCCTCAGCAGCACGCGCGGCGTGTCGTCCCGCGTCGCCATCGCCTCGCGAGAGGCCTCGAGCAAGGCGGGCAGCTCGGTCCAGGACCACTGCTCGGCCACCTCGGTCAAGTGGCGGTGGATCGTGAACGGGCGCGTCGCCTCCGCGATCAGGCTGCCGCCGGTCTCGACGTCCGTGCGCAGTTCGGGCACGACGCGCGCCGGCGACAGCGGCGTCGTCTCGTCCGGGCGGAAGCGCTCGCCGAGGCGCGCGTCGAACGGCGCGGGCGTCGCGGCGAGGCTGTGCGGCTCGACGATCCGCACCGGACACAGGACCAGCCGCGCGTCGGCGAGTGTCACCTCGTCCGGGCGTCGCACGCTGAGGTCGAGCACGGCGCGCTCGCCCTGGCGCATCGAGCGCAAGGTCGCGAGGACCCGGATCGCGTCCATGTCGAAGAAGGTGCCGGGCTCGTGGTAGTGGAGGTGAAAGCCCATGACCACCAGGCCGGTGTCGTGCTCGCCGATGAGCCTCGGGAAGGGCACGAGATAGCTGCGCAGCCAGCGCGCGAGTGCGCTCCACGCGAGCGCGGCGACGACTCCGGGCTGGAGCTGCAGGCAGTTGAAGGTCCGGGTGTCCACCGGCCACTCGAAGGCGATCGCGCGCGGCATCTCATCCCCCCGCGAGGGCCGTGAGGATCCCGAGCTCCGCCTGCGGACCGACAGGTCTGTCCAGCTGGTCCGGCTCGAGTTGATCGCCGTCGAGGAAGAGCCGATGCACGATCCTCACCGTAGCCGCGTTGTCGAGCAGCACGGGGCCGAGCTGGGGGTGCTGCGCGACGAGCCCGCGGATCGCCTCCCGGACGGTCGCGGCTTCGACCTCGACGACGCTGTTGAAGTTTGCAAAACGTTTGAGGTTTCCTGAGAGTTTGATCTTCATGCGTCGCTCTCGGGTCGGTGTAGCGGGCGGGGTTCGGACGCGTCGCCGCGCCCCTTGTGGAAGAAGAGCACGCGGCGGCCGAGCTCGGTCTCGATCGCGTACTGGCCGCCGATGATCGGCACGATCGAGTAGAAGTCGCGGAGGTAGCGATCGATCTCGAAGCGCTCGAAGAAGCCGTGATCGCCGGCGAGGCGCTGCGCGGTGTCGGCGCAGAGCACGGCGGCCTCGGTGGCGACGTACTTCGAGACGGCGACGAGGGGGTCGTGCAGGTAGCTGGAGCGGTGCTTGCCTTGCTCGACGCGATGCAGGACCCGGTAGAGCAGGGCGCGCGCAGACTCCAGCGCGGCCTGCATGCGTCCGATGGCGGCGATGAAGGTGTCGAACTCGACCAGGCGCCGCCCGAAGCGGGACTTCGGGAGGGTGTCGTCGATGATGTGCTGGATCAAGGCGCGCATGCGGCCGAGCAGCCACGAGGATCCCGTCACGCGCCGCTCGTTGACGAAGAGCTGGGAGTGGCTGAGGCCGTCGGTCGCCTGGATGATGCGGTCGTCGCCGAGCACCACGTTGTCGAAGCGGACGCTCGAGACGCCGAGCGATCTCATGCCCAGGCTGCGCTGAGGGAGGGTCGTCACGCCGGGGTCGGCGGCTTCGACCAGGACCACCATCGTGTCGTCGCTGTCCTCGATCCGCGCATAGACGATCCAACAGGTGCAGGTGGGCGCGCCGGTGGAGGCCTTCTTCATTCCATCGAGGACCCACGCGCCGTCCCTGCGCGCGACGCGGGTGGTGAAGTCGAAGGCGTCCGTCTCCTCGGTGTAGAGCCAGCCGATGAAGTGGCGACCGCGCACCGCGGGCTCGGCGTAGCGTTCGATCAGGTGCGGGCGGCCGCGCATGCCCGACGTGTACATGAGGTTCGTCGCGGTCTCGCGATACGAGAGCAACATCGGCAGGCCCGTGTCTTCACAGCGATAGCCGATCTCCTCGAGCGCGTGTCCCCACTCCTCCCAGGTCCGACCGCCGCCCCCGATCTCGCGGGGCGCCGTGAAGCCGACGAGCCCTAGCGCGGCCATCTCCGCGAGGAGCTCCGGGGCGAAAGTCGCGTAGTCGCGGTCGCGCTGGGCGGCCGTCGGGTTGACGCGGCTCCTGAAGAACTCGCCGAAGCGCGACTCGACCTCGCGCGCGATCGCGTCGTGATCGAAGGCAGCGCCGAGTGCCGTCTCATTCGACTCCATCCCAGCCTCCGGCTGCAAATGATGACGGGCAACCGCCCGCAAGCCACGCGGTGGGCGTGAGGGCGTCCACCGCGGCCCGAGCCTGCAGGGGCCGCGTCAAGGCCGCGTGCAAAGCGGCGTCAAAAAAGCGGAGGTCGTGCGGGACGCGGAGGTTCGGGGGGCGTCGTCAGCCGAGGCCCGCGATCTCCAGCCATCGGCGCATGCGCGCCTGCGCTTCGCGGTCGGCGACCGGCTCGGTCAGGAGCACGCTGCCCGCGGGCGCGCCGGCCGCACGCAACCCCTGCCCGAGGCGACGGGCTTCGTCCTCGCGCGCCTCGGCGGCGAGGCAGAGCGCGCGATAGGCGGTCACCGGCGAGCCGGCGCCGCGGTCCTGGGCGAGGGAGTGGCGGGCGCCGTCGAGGTCGTCGAGGAGGAGCTGGCTCCTGGCGAGGTAGTGCCAGAGTCGGCTCGAGTGGAAGGGGTTTGCGCCCATCGCCGCGCGCACCCAGCGGGCGCCCTCCTCGGGGTCGCCGAGCGAGGTCATGAGCTGGCCGTGCTGGGCGAGGACGCGCTCGTCGTTGGGGTTAAGCGACAGGGCGCGCTGCTGGTGGTGCTCGGCGTCCGCGAAGCGCCCGTCGTAGAGCGCCGCGGCGGCGGAGACGCGGTGGCATTCGAGCTCGTCGGGATCGAGGCGCAGCGCCTCGCAGACCTGTCTCCGGGCGCGCTCCAGGCAGGTCCGGTCGAAGGTCATCATGCCCCGCTGCACCCAGCCACAGGCGAGGAAGGCGCGCGCGGCGGCGAGCCCGGGCTCCACCCGGACCGCGTGCTCGAAGAGCGCGATGGCGGCGGCGTTGTCGTCGAGCGTGTAGCGGTGTTGATGGAGCTTGCCGCGCAAGATGGCTTCGTAGGCGCTGAGCGCGGGGAGCTCGAGGCGCGCGGCGAGTCGGGCGCGGTCGACCTCCACCCGTCCGGCGACGCACGCGACGATCGTCCGCACGAGCGCGTCGGAACAACGGTGGAGCGAGTCGGCGTCCTGGTCGTAGCGCTCCGCCCAGACGTGCTCGCCCGTCGCGGTCGTGATCAGCTGCATCGTGACCCTGAGCTGCGAGCCGATGCGGCGCAGGCTCCCCTCTAGCGCGTAGTCGACGCCGAGCCGCCGCGCGATCTGGTGTACGTCCACCTGCTCGGCCGCGACCGCGACCGCGGACGTCCTGGCGGTTACGGCGAGCGAGCGGAAGCGGCTGAGCTCCGTGGTGATGTCCTCGAGGAGCCCGGCGCTCAAGGCCTCGTCGCCGGGGGCGCCGTGGATGGTCTTGGGCGGCAGCACGACGATCCCGGGGCGCTCGCGCGGGCGCGCGACCTCGAAGGGGACGCCGCATGGGGCGGGCGCTTCGGGCCTGCTCAGGCTCGCGCGCAGCGCGCGTGTCTCCGCGTCCGGGGTCGTGTCGAGCTGGTGCGCGAGCGCGTCGCTGCAGGCCTCGAATTGCCTGACCGCCTCCGCGCGGCGGCCGGCGTCGCTGTAGAGCCGCATCAGCTCGCGGTGGGCATCCTCGCACGCGGGCTCGATCGCGAGCCGGCGCTGCGTCACGGCGATCGCGTCATCGACGCGGCCGGCACGCCTGTGAGCCGCGGCGGTCCGTCGCAGGATCTCGTCAGCGAGGCGACCCACGCGGATCCGCTCGACGCCCAGCCAGGCGTCGAAGGCGCTCTCACCGATGACGAGATCCGGCAGGAGCGGGCCGGGCGAGGGCCCGCCGCCCGGTGCGAGCAACGCGTCGTCGTCGCCGGTGGTGAGCCGCTCGAGCGCGTGCACGTCGACCTCCACGCAGGGGCTCAGCCTCAAGAGGTCGCCGTCCGCGTGGAAAGGATCGGGGCCCCCGGCGGCTTCGAGGGCACGGCGCACGGTCCACAGGCACTGCCGAAGGCTGTGGGCGGTCTGCGCCGCCCCGGAGGTCTCCCACAAGAGGTCGGCGACCGACTCGCGACGCGCGCCGCGGCGCATGAGCGCGACGTAGGCGAGGAGCGCGCGCGCCTTCTTGCTGCGAAGCTCGATCGCACGTGGTCCCAGCCGCAGCTCGAAGCACGCCATCAGCTGCAGGTGCAGGATCCGCTCGGGGGCCCGGGACGTCTCCACCATCGCCGGTCAGACTACCATCCCTGGGCTGTCCCAACCACGTATCACCGGTTGGCTGGGCGGCCGCTCCCGAGCCGCTTTCACACCGACGCGTCGGCCCAGCGTGAGGGCTGGGCGAGTCCCCCACCGGTGTGTTCGATTTCGCACGCGGCCGGGTGGCGCCGCGGCGCGGGGCGAGCGGAAGCGCGGCGTGCGGCGCGAGGCATGACCGTTGCACCTCGCGTGGGCCATGAAGGACCTGCTCAGGACGGCGGATCTCTCGCGGCGTGACCTCGCGCTGCTGCTCGAGCTGGCCGGGCGCTTCAAGACGCGTCCCTACCAACACCGGAGCGAGCTCGCCAACCAGACGGTCGTGCTCTTCTTCGACAAGCCGAGCACGCGCACGCGCATCAGCCTGGCGACGGCGGTGGCGCGTCTGGGCGGCGTGCCGATCGTCGTCGGCCCCGACGAGCTGCAGCTCGGGCGCGGCGAGACGATCGAGGACACGGCGAAGACGCTGAGCCGCTACGCGCGGGTCTTCGTCGCGCGCACCTACCGCGACGAGGACGTCGAGCGCTTCGCGCGGGCGGCGACGATCCCGGTGATCAACGCGCTGACCGACCGGCATCACCCGCTGCAGAGCCTGGCCGATCTGATGACGCTCGACGAGCGCTTCGGGGACCTGCGCGAGGTGGAGCTCGCCTGGGTGGGCGACGGCAACAACGTGTGCCACAGCCTGATCGAGGCGATGAGCCTGGCGGGCGGGGTGATGCGCGTCGCGACCCCCGACGGGTACGCGCCCGATCCGGCGATCGTCGAGGCGGCACGGGCGCGCGGTGGACGCATCACGCTGGTGCGCGACCCGCGCGAGGCGGTGCACGGGGCGCACGCGGTCTACACCGACACCTGGGTCTCGATGGGCGATCCGGAGGTAGAGCGCGCGGCGCGGGTCGACGCGCTCACGCCCTACCGCGTCGACGAGGCGCTGATGGCACGGGCGCGGCCGGGCGCGCTCTTCATGCACTGCCTGCCTGATCACCGCGGCGAGGAGGTCAGCGCCGAGGTCGTCGACGGGCCGCGCTCGATCGTCTTCGAGCAGGCGGAAAACCGCCTGCACACCGCAGTCGCCGTGCTGCATGCGCTGGTCGAGGAGCGGCTGGTCGGCGAGCGCGACGATGAGGAGGAGGGCGTGTGGCGATGACGAAGAAGACGGTGATCTGCGGCGCGGCCGGGCGCGACTTCCACGACTTCCTGGTGCTCTATCGCGACGACCCCGAGGTGCAGGTGATCGCGTTCACGGCCGCGCAGATCCCCTACATCACCGGGCGGCGGCTGCCGCCGGCGCTGGCCGGTCCGCGTTATCCCGACGGGATCCCGATCGTCGACGAGTCCGAGCTCGAGGCGCTGATCGTTCGGCACGGGGTGACCCAGGTGGTCTTCGCGTACTCGGACGTGCGCGAGGAGCACGTGATGGCGTTGGCGGCGCGCGTGGTGGCGGCGGGGGCCGACCTGGTGCTGCCCGGGGCGCGCACGATGATCACGAGCGACAAGCCCGTGCTGGCGGTGGGCGCGGTGCGCACCGGCTGCGGCAAGAGCCAGACGACGCGCTATCTGCTCGAGCTCCTGGAGGCGCGCGGGGTGGCGGCGGTGGTCCTGCGCCACCCGATGCCCTACGACCGGGACCTCGGCGCGCAGGCGGTGCAGCGCTTCGCCAGCGAGGCGGATCTGGTGAGTGCGCGCTGCACGATCGAAGAGCGCGAGGAGTACGAGCCGTACGTCGAGCGCGGGCACGTCGTGTATGCGGGCGTCGACTATCGGGCGATCCTCGCGCAGGCCGAGGCCGAGGCCGACGTGATCCTGTGGGACGGAGGCAACAACGACCTGCCGTTGGTGCGGCCGGATCTGTATCTGGTGCTGACCGATCCGCACCGGCCCGGGGATCTGGCGCGTTACTGGCCGAGCCGGGCGCAGGTGGCGCTGGCCGACGTGGTGCTGATCGCCAAGACGCGCTCGGCGGCTCCGGCGGCGGTCGAGAGTGAGCGGCGAGCGGTCGCGGCGCTGGCGCCCGGGGCGCAGGTGATCGCGGTCGACAGCCGGCTCGAGCTGGTCGGGGCCGAGGATGCCTCGTTGCGTGGGCGCTACGTGGTCGTGGTCGAGGACGGGCCGACGACGACGCACGGGGGCATGCGTTACGGGGCGGCGACGCTGCTTGCCGAGCGGGCGGGCGCGGTGATCGTCGATCCGCGGCCGAGCTTCGTCGGGGCGCTGGCCGAGACGCTCGAGAGCTATCCGCTGCTCGGCGCGCTGGTCCCGGCGGTCGGCTACTCGGAGGCGCAGCGCCAGGACCTGGCGCGCACCATCGGCGCGGTCGACGCGGAGATCATCGTGTCGGGCACGCCGATCGATCTGGCGAGGGTCGCACCCGATCCGCGGGGGCGTCCGATCCTGCGCGTGCGCTACGATCTCGAGGAGCTGCCGGGCGAGGAGCGGCTCTCTGCGATCGTCGATCGCTTCTTGCGCGAACAGGGGGTGCGGGGGTGAAGGCGGCGCGGATCGGTGTGGCGGTCGGGCTCGTGGGACTGGCGATCGCGGCGGGCGGGGGCACGTGCGAGGAGCCGCCGCCGTGGCACGACGTCAGCGGGGCGTGGGTCAACGCGAGCTGGGGTCCGGCGGCGCGCGTGACGATCGAAGGAGCGGGCGAGGTGGACGTGGACGTCGGGTTGATCGTCGAGGCGGTGACGCCGATCGATCGCCGGCCGAACCCGGTACGCGGCGAAGTGTGCGTGCGCGACGCGGGTGTCCTGGGGATCGCGGGGGTGTATGCGATCGACGAGGCGAGCTCGACGTGGGCGGGCAGCGACTATGGCGGCGCGCGCCTGGACGTGGTCGCGCGACATGCCGACGGGCGGGTGATCGAGGTGACGCAGGCGTTCATGCACAACGCGTCGCCCGAGCGGCTCGACAACGCGATCCTGATCGTCTCCGGAGCGGACGGCGTGACGAGGGCGGTGATGCGCTTCGAGGACTTCCGGCGTGACGCGGCGGCGACGAGCGCGTGTGCGCCCTGAGAGCGCTTGGTGGGGCGGGCGTGATCGACTAACGTGGCGCGATGAGCGAGCGCGCATCGAGAGAGGTCCTCGCGTACGCGCCGGGCGAGTCGTCGCAGCGGGCGTGGAGCATCCCGGCGAGCTGGTATCTGTCCGAGGAGATCGCCGAGCTCGAGCGCGAGCTGGTCTTCGGGCGTGCGTGGGCGCTGGCGGCGCGGGCCGAGGAGGTCGCCGAAAGCGGTTCCTATGTGTCGGGGATCGCAGGTGATTTGCCGTGGGTCCTGACGCGCGCGGAGGACGGTGAGGTGCGCGCGCTGGCCAACGTGTGCCGACACAAGGCGTCGCTGGTGTGCGACGGGGCGGGACGGGCCGAGCGGCTGGTCTGCCCGTATCACGGCTGGGCCTATCGCCTGGACGGCACCCTGGCGAGCGCGCCGCGCACGGCGGGGATCCTCGGCGGCAAGGGCGTGCCGCGACGGCTCGGGCTGCCGGCGCTGGGGCTCTCGCGCTGGGGGGCGCTCTACTTCGTGCATCGCGACGTGCACGCGCGGCCGCTGGGCGAGCTCGTGCCGGCGGCGCCGAGCGGGCGGATCTGGCGCGACGCCGAGCGCCTCGTGTGGTGGGGGAGCAAGCGCTGGGAGCTCGCGTGCAACTGGAAGGTCTTCGTCGACAACTATCTCGACGGTGGCTACCACGTGCCGCACGTGCATCCGGGTCTGGACGCGCAGCTCGCGATGGGCACCTATCGCACCGAGATCGGGCCGGGCTGGTCGCTGCAGAGCGCGGGCGCGGCCGAAGACGACGAGGCGGCTCGGGCGCGCATCGGCGAAGGCGCCGACTACCTCTGGCTCTGGCCCAACGTGATGATCAACCGCTACGGGCCGGTCCTGGACATCAACGTCGTGCAGCCGCTCGGGCCACGTCGCTGCAGGGTCGACTTCGAGTTCTGGTTCGACCGCGAGCGACTCGACGACCCGGAGGCGTTCATCGCGGACAGCGTCGCCAGGAGCGTCGCGACCCAGGAGGAGGACCAGGCGATCTGTGAGCGCGTGCAGGTGGGGATCGCGTCGCGCACGTGGGCGCAGGGCCCGCTGGCGCCGGGGGTGGAGGCGGCGATCAGGGGCTTTCACCGGCAGCTCGCGACGACGCTGCAGGGTGGGGTCGCGCGCCGGCGGGTCGAGAGCGCGTGAGGGAAGGGCGGGGGCGGCGGCGGCGCGGGTGCGCTACCAGGTGCCCTTGTAGATGCCGTCCTCGTAGTGGTCGTAGACGGTGCCGCTGTCGCCGCCGGGCATGGCGCGGATGATCGACATCGTCATCTCGTGGTTCTGGCGCATCATCTGGGCGCGCATCCTGAGCGAGTCGAGGTAGTGCGAGGTCGGCGCGCCGATCGATGCGCGGCGGGCGACGGCCCCCAATGAGAAGGCGCGCGACAGACCGTAGGGATCGTCGAAGCTCTGGAGCGAGGTGATGCGCGCGTCGTTGCAGGCGCCGCCGAGCGAGCCGATCGCCACGAGCAGGACGAGGGTGCGCGTGATCATCCGGGCGTCTCCTCGCCGGGGTCGGGAGCAGCGGGCGGCGTCGGCGCGGGGCGCGCGATCGGCCGCACGGGCGGGCGCGCGGGAGCGGCGGGAGCGGCGGCGGGTGCGGGTGCCGCGGGTGTGGCCGTGGGCGCCGGTGTGGGGGCTGGTGCAGGGGTTGGGGTGGGCCTGGCGGGCCGGGCGCTCGGCTCGGCGGAGGCGACGCCGAAGGTCAGGAGCAACCCGTAGAGCAGCAACGCGAGGGCGGCGGTCGCGGCGAGGTTCCAGATCACGATGCTGCCCTGGAGGCTGCCGAGGCCGATGAAGAGCGCGAGGAAGCGGCCGGCGCCGAGCGCGGCCCAGCCTGCGACGAGCATGACGATCGCCTTCCTGGGAGGCGAGAAGCCGCGCAGGACCTTCGCGAGGAAGATGCAACCGAAGATGAGCGCGAACGCGATGTCGAGGAGCTCCGTACCGAGCATGAGCGACGTCTCCGTGGGAGGGGGTGCTCGCAATCTTGAGCGAGCGGCGGCGCATGGTCAAACGCGATGTCGCCGGGCCCGGGAGAGACGGCGCGAGAGACGCCGCGAAAGACCCCGTGAGAGACGGGGGCAGATAAGAGGTGAGCGTGTGGGTCGAGCGCCTCGCGCGCCTCGCCGGGTTCGCGCGACTCGTCGAGGTGAGACGCGTGAACGACGGGCAGGTGGGGGTGTGGCTCGAGCGGTGAGCGGCGGCGCGTTTTGTGAAGACAGGTGCATCGCGATCCGCGGGCGCGCAGGGCAAGCGCTCGGTTCGTAACGCGGGCGCACCGACCGAGCGTTCGGGCCGGGCCGAGGTGAGGAGGGCTTGGTGCGCGGTTATCGCGGCGACGAGCAGGTGCGCAACGCGCGCGCCAGGTGACGCGCGCGCGACGCACCGGGTGCGTTCATTGACACGTGATCCGGAGCGCCTAGCTTGCGCGCCTTCCCATGCCCGGCGCGCGCTCGAGCGCACGTCGGGGCAGCGCATCGCAGGAGAGGCTCATGCTCGGTGACCGCCACGACTCACGCATCGGATTGCGGGTGGACGCGCGCGCGCAGGCCGCGAGGGCGCCGGCGTCGCTGGCGCGGGAGCTCGCGCGCGGAGAGGCGCGGGCGCTGATCGCGTGCGCGGGGCAGGGGGTGGCGTGGTGGCCGGAGCTCGTCGCGCTGCGCGGTGAGCCGCTTACGGGCGCGCTGGTCGAGGCGGCCGATCAGGTGATGAGCGCGGTGCTGGCGACGCGCGAGGCGAGGTGGAGCGGGCTCTATGCGCAGGGGTTCTCGCTCCGGCGCTGGGTCGCGGGCGCGCTGCCGGAGGAGGCGTATCTGACGGCGACGCCGATCTCGCTGCCGGCGATCTTCGTCGCGCAGATCGCGCGCATGCAGAGCCTGGTGCGACGTGGGCTGGGGGCGGCGTTCGAGGGCGGGGCGATCGCGGGGCTGACCGGATATTCGCAGGGGATCGCGGCGGCGACGCTCATCGCCGAGCGGCGTGACGGCGGGGTGACGATCGAGCGCTTCGCTCGCTACGTCGAGGCGTTGGCCTGGCTCGGCTTCGAGGTGACGCGCGCGTCCGAGGAGATCGCGCGCGGGCGGGCGCCAATGGGGCTCGTCGTCGGGCCGGACAAGCGGGTGATCGCGGAGGCGATGGCGGGGGTGCCCGGGGTGCACCTGGCCTTGGAGAACGACCGGCGGCGGCACGTGCTGAGCGGGGCGCCGGAGGCGATCGCGGCGGTGATGCAGGCGCTCGAGCGACGCGGTGAGCGCGAGCGTGAGGCGAAGAGGGCTGGGCGGCACGGGGGCGCGGTGACCAGCGCGAGCCTCGAGCCGATCGCGACGAGCGCGGCGTTCCATTCGCCGGTCGTGGCCGAAGGTCTGGCGCGCACCCTCGAGCGGTGCGCGGGCTTCGAGGTGGCGCCGGTCCTGCCGGTCTTCGACCCGGCGTGGGTCGAGGGCGAGGCCGAGCGGACGCGGCCGGGCGAGGCGATGCTCGCGTCGATCGCCGTGCGCCCGGGGCGCTGGCAGGCCACGATGATGCGGGCCGCGCGCGGGGTCGACGCGGTGATCGACCTCGGGCCGGGCGATGGGGTGGCGCGGCTGACGCGCGGGGCGCTGCGCGGGCTCGGCGTCGAGGTGCACGCGCTCGGGGCGAGCGACGAGGAGCGTGAGCGCTTCTTCGCGGAGCCGCGGCAGGCGCGCGCGGTGCGCTATCGGGACTTCGCGCCGCGGCTCGCGGAGCTGCCGGGCGGCGAGGTGGTGATCGACAACGCGTTCTCGCGGGCGACGGGCGCGCCGCCGGTGATCCTGCCGGGCATGACACCGACGACGGTCGATGTGCCGATCGTGGCGGCGGCGGCCAACGCCGGGTTCGTCGCGGAGCTGGCTGGCGGCGGGCAGGTGAGCGAGGCGGTCTTCGAGGCGCGGATGAAGGAGCTCGGCGAGGCGCTGGCGCCCGGGGTCGAGGTGGTCTTCAACGCGCTCCTGCTCGATGCCTACCTGTGGGGGCTGCACCTGGGCGACAAGCGCCTCGTACAGAAGGCGCGGGCGGCGGGGGCGCCGATCTGCGGCGTCACGGTGAGCGCGGGGATCCCGGCGCTCGAGGACGCGGTGCGGCTGCTCGACGAGCTGGCGGCGCTCGGCATGCGGGTCAACGCGTTCAAGCCGGGCACGAAGGCGCAGATCGAGGAGGTCGTGCGGATCGCGGCGGCGGCGCCGCAGCACACGATCTTCGTGCACGTCGAGGGCGGCAAGGCCGGTGGGCATCACTCGTGGGAGGACCTCGAGGAGCTCCTGCTCGAGAGCTACCACGCGATCCGCTCGCAGCCGAACCTCGTCCTGTGTGTGGGGGGTGGGATCGCCGACGAGGCGCGCGCGGTGGAGCTGTTGCTCGGGACCTGGGCGGCGCGGCACGGGCTGCCGGAGATGCCGGTCGACGCGGTCTTCATCGGTACGCTGGCGATGGCGTGCCGGGAGGCGAGCGCGACGGCGGCGGTGAAGGCGGCGATGGTCGCGGCGCCCGGTGTGAAGGCGCGGTGGGTCGGGCGCGGTGAGGTCGCGGGCGGCGTCACGTCGGGGCGGAGCCAGCTCGACGCGGACATCCACTACCTCGACAACGCGGCGGCGCGGTGCGGGCGGCTGCTCGACGAGGTGGCGGGCGACGCGGAGGCGGTGCGCGCGCGGCGAGACGAGATCATCGAGGCGCTGGGGGAGACGGCCAAGCCGTACTTCGGCGACGTGGAGGCGATGAGCTATCGCGAGCTGCTCGCGCGCATGGTCGAGCTGATGGCGATCGGTCGCGGTGATCGGCGATACGAGGACGGTCGCTGGCTCGACGTGACGTGGCGACAGCGCTTCTTCGACATGCTCAGGCGGGTCGAGGCGCGCCTGGCGGGGAGCGCGGGGATCGCGGGCGTCGAGGTGGCGAGCGTGGCGCCGGATCTCGCGGCGCTGGACGCGCCGGAGGCGGTGCTGGCGGCGTTGGGTGAGCGATATCCACACGCAGCGTGCGAGCGTGTGCACGCGGCCGACGCGATCTACTTCCTGAAGGAGGTGTGCGCGCGCCCGGGCAAGCCCGTGCCTTTCGTGCCGGTGCTCGATCAGGACGTGCGTCGTCACTTCAAATCGGACTCGCTCTGGCAGGCGCAGCACCCGCGTTATGCCGCGGAGGAGGTGCTGGTGATCCCGGGGCCCGAGGCCGTGGCCGGGCTCGGGCGGGCCGAGGAGCCGGTGGCGGAGCTGCTCGGGCGCTTCAACCGGGCGCTGATCGCGGCGCTCGCCGCGCGCCAGGTCATGCCGCGCCGCGTGGACGTGCTGCGCGCGGAGGCGCCGCTGCGCGAGAGCGAGCACCCGCAGGGGGTCACCGTCGGTGGGGCGTCCGATCATCTCGTCCTGCGCATCGACGACGCCGAGGCGGCGAGCGCGCTCCTCGAGTGGGTCGCGGCGCGCTACCGCGGGCCGTTGGCCGCGCTGATCGGGCGCACCGAGGCCGAGGGGCTCGCGCTGGTCGAAGGCGGGCGCGTCGACAACCCGATCCCGCGGCTCTTCGCGCCACTGACCGGCGCGACGCTCACCCTGCGCTGCGCGGCCGACGCGCGGCTGACGAACGTGCTCTATCAGCCCGACGACGAGGAGTGGGTCGCGCTCGAGCTCGACCGCGCCTCGCGGATCACCCTGCGCGTCGGCTGGGAGGGCCGCCCGATCCAGCTGCGCCCTCCGCAGAGCGGCCGCCCGCTGGAGGCGGCCTACGCGCTTCCGATCGAGGTGGTCGCCGGCGCGCGCCCGCGCTTCGTCGTGCGCTCGGATGCGGCGGCGCTGGCGGTGCGCGAGCTCTATCGCAGGACGCTCTTCGCGACGCCGCTCGACCCGGTCGCGCCGTTTTCCTCCGCCGAAGTGCCCGTCGCCCGCTCACCCGAGACGACGATCGCCTATCAGCGCGTGACCGGGCGCACGGCCGCCGGCGCGCTCCCGAGCGCGTCGCAGGTCTTCTCGCTCACGTGGCCGGCGATCTACCGCACGCTCGCCTGTGACGAGATCGGCGACGGGCTCCTGCGCCTCGTGCACCTCGACAACCGCGTCGAGCACCTGCTGCCCGTGGCGCACTGGCCCGCGCACGACCTCGCCGCGCGCGCGACGATCGTCCGCATCGAGGACGCCGCCGATCACCGCGTCGTCGAGGTCGAGGCCACACTCGTCGACCCCGCGTCGCGCCCGCTCGCCCGCCTGCGCTCGGGCTTCTACATCCGCGGTCGCTTCCCGGCGCCGGCGCTGCGCTCGCGCGAGACCCTGACCCTCGACCTCGAGCTCGATCCGACCCAGCGCGCCTTCGTGCTCGAGCACCCCTGGATCGTCGCCGAGCAGGGCGACACCTCCGCGGTCGCTGACGGCGCGGCGCACCTCGACGTCACCATCGAGGAGACGCGCTCGCCGACGACGACCCGCCACCTCGCGCGCGGCACGCTCACCATGGGCGCGCTGCGCGCTTCGATCGCGCTCGACACCGACCAGGGGGCGACGCACCCGCTGCGCGCGCTGCTCGCCGCGCTGGGCGTCGACGCCGGCCGTCGTCCCGTGCGTGCGACACCGCGCCTGACGCTCGCGACCGCCAGCGCCAGCGCACCCTCGCGCATGGACGTCTTCGCCGAGGTCGGCGGCGACCACAACCCGATCCACACGCGCGTGCTCGCCGCGCGCCTGGCGGGCCTGCCGCGACCGATCGCGCACGGCATGTGGACCGCCGCGCGCATGGAGGCCTTCGTCGCCGAGCACGTCGCCAGCCCGGAGCGCGTGCGCGCCTTCGACGTCGCCTTCTCGGCCCCGCTCTTCCCCGGTGAGACACTCACGCTCTCGGCCGCACGCGTCGGCCTCGCCGGCCATGGCGCCGCGATGATCGAGGTCACCGCCGCGACCGAGCGCGACGGCCGCGCGCTCGTCGTCGCGCGCGCGCACGCCGAGATCACCCCGGCTCGCACCGCGTGTGTCTTCCCCGGCCAGGGGATCCAGCAGCGCGACATGGGCATGGCCGCGCTCATGCGCTCGCCCGCCGCACGCCGCTCGTGGGAGCGCGCCGATCGCTTCACGCGCGCCTCGCTCGGCTTCTCGATCCTGCGCGTCGTGCGCGAGAACCCGCGCGAGCTCGACGTGCTCGCGCGCGGCGACGAGCCCGGCTCGCGCGAGCGCCTCGTGCACCCCCAGGGTGTCCTGCATCTGACCCAGCTCACCCAGGTCGCGATGGCCGCGCTCGCCTACGCCCAGGTCGCCGAGCTGCGCGAAGCCGGCGTCTGGCGCGACGACGCGATCCTCGCGGGCCACTCCGTCGGCGAGTACAACGCGCTCTCGGCCGGCGCCGACGTGCTCCCGCTCGAAGCCGTGCTGGCGATCGTCTATCAGCGCGGCCGCGTGATGCACGGCCTCGTACCACGTGACGCGCACGGCGAGTCGGGCTTCCGCATGGGCGTCATCCGCCCGAACCTCGCCCGCCTCGACCACGCCGGCGCCGAAGCGCTCGTCGCCGAGGTCGCCACCCGCACCGGCGGCTTCCTCGAGATCGTCAACTACAACGTGCGCGATCGCCAGTACGCCGTCACCGGACACACCCGCGCGCTCGCCGCGCTCGCCGACGCCCTCGCGGCCCGCCAGCCCGCGGGCGCCAAGCCGGCCTACCTCGAGGTACCGGGGATCGACGTGCCCTTCCACTCGCGCGCGCTCGTCGACGGCGTCGCCGACTTCCGGCGCGCGCTCGACCGGCACCTGCCCGCGCGCATCGATCACCGCCGCCTGGTCGGACGCTACATCCCCAACCTCGTCGCCGCGCCCTTCGCGCTCACCCGCTCCTTCGCCGAGCGGGTGCGCGACGCGGTCGGCCCGGCTTCGCGCGCCACGCTCGACGACATCATCGCGCGCTGGGACGAGCATGCGCGTCAGCCCGGCGCGCTCGCGCGGGTCCTCCTCGTCGAGCTCCTCGCCTGGCAGTTCGCGAGCCCCGTGCGCTGGATCGAGACGCAGGAGATCTTCTGCGGCGACCCCGCCGACCACGAGCTCGCCGTCGACGAGATCCTCGAGGTCGGCGTCGGCTATCAACCGACGCTCGCCAACATGGCACGTCTCTCGCTGTCCACTCGCCCCGTGCGCGTGATGAACGTCGAGGCCGATCGCGCCCAGGTCTTCGCCGAGGACCGCGACGCTCCGCCTCCCGACGCGCTCGACGGCGAGCGCCCACCAGCGCCGCCCACGCACCCGTCCGCGGCCCCCGCACCCTCCACGACCTCCACCACGCCCGCGCCCACACCGTCCGCGCCTGCGCCCACCTCGCTGACCGCGCCGCCCGACCAGCCGCTCAGCCACGCCGAGGCCCTGACGAGCATCGTCGCCCTGCAGACCCGCCTCCGCCCCGAGCAGATCGGGCCCGCCGAGACCCTCGACGGCCTCTTCGACGGCGTCTCCTCCCGGCGCAACCAGATCCTGCTCGACCTCGGCGCCGAGTTCGAGGCCGGCTCGATCGACCGCGCGCACGAGGTCCCGCTCGCCGACCTCGCGCGCGAGCTCTCCCAGCGCGCCCCCCGCTGGCGCGCTCCCGGCGCCTACCTCCAGGCCGCGCACGCCGACCTCCTCAAGCGCGTCTTCTCCCGCGCCGGCCTCTCCGCCCGCGACCTGTCCGCCCACCTCGAGACCACCTTCGGCTTCGGCCCCGGACTCGTCACCGCGACCCTCGACCTCCTCGCGCTCGAGACGCGCCCCGGCGCCTCCGCCCGCGACGCCTCCCTCCCGCTCGGCGCCCTCGCCGACCTCGCCGTCACCACCAGGGACGACGCCCGTCAGCTCCTCGACCGCGCCGTCGCCCTCCTCGCCGAGCGCCGCAAGACGAGCTACCCGCGCCTGTCGACCTCGGCGCCCACCGCCTCCGCTGCCGTCGATCCCGCCGCGCTCGGCGCGCTCGAAGCCCGCCTCTTCGGCCCCACCGGCGCCCTCACCGACGCCGCCCGCGCGCTCGCCGCCGCCTCCGGCCTCGCCCTCGACCCCACCGCCCCGCTCGCCCAGCCCGACCCGCGCCTCGCCCACTTCGACCACCTCGTCGCCGAGCTCGGCCAGGACTTCATCGACCTCCTCCAACCGCGCTTCGACCCCGCGCGCCACGTCGCCTTCACCTCGTCCTGGTCCACCGCGCACCGCGACCTCGTGCGCCTCGCCTTCGACGCCCTGAACGACCGCCTCGACGCGCCCGCCGTCGCCCGCGAGCTCGACCGCCTCGCCCCGCACGCCGCCTCGCCGCGCCTTACCGCCACCGCCCACTGGTTTGCCGCACGCGCCCGCCAGCCCTGGCTCCGCGACGCGCTGCGCGACTTCGCCACGCGCACCCCGCCCGCCGCGCGCTTCGCCGGTCGCACCGCGCTCGTCACCGGTGCGAGCAAGGGCTCCATCGCCGCCGAGATCGTCGCCGAGCTCCTGCGCGGCGGCGCCCGCGTCGTCTGCACCACGAGCCAGCTCGACCGCGCCCGCGTCGCCTACTATCGCGACCTCTACGAAAGCGCCGCCGCCCCGCACGCCGAGCTCCACGTCGTGCCCTGCAACCTCACCTCCTTCCTCGACATCGACCAGCTCCTCGAATGGCTCGCCCGCGCCGAGACCGAGCAGCTCGGCGCCGCCGTACGCGTGCTCAAGCCCGCGCTCACCCCCGACCTCATCGTGCCCTTCGCCGCGCTCAAGGACGCCGGCACCGCCGACCAGCTCGGCGGCACCGCCGAGGCGACCCTGCGCGCCATGGTCCTCGGCGTCGAGCGCCTCGTCGCCCTCGTCGCGCGCCGCCTCATCGCCGACGCCACCCCGACCCGCTGCCACGTGCTCCTGCCGCTGTCGCCCAACCACGGCGCCTTCGGCGGCGACGGCGCCTACGCCGAGTCCAAGGCCGCGCTCGAGGTCCTGCTCGAGAAACACAAGAGTGAGCACCACGCCTGGGGCCGGCAGACCACCATGATCGGCGCCCGCATCGGCTGGGTGCGCGGCACCGGCCTCATGGCTCACAACGACGCCATCGCCCCCGCCCTCGAAGCCGCCACCGGGATCCGCACCTTCTCCGCCGACGAGATGGGCCGCGCGCTCGCCGACCTGCTCACCGACGACGCCCGCCAGCGCGCCGCCGCCGCTCCCTTCGTCGCCGATCTCTCCGGCGGCTTCGAGCGCGTGCCCGATCTCAAGCGCGCCGTCGACGAGGTGCGCCGCGCCGTCGCCGACGACGAGCGCCACGCCCGCGCGCTCGAAGCCCTGCGCGCCGCCGAGCGCGCCCTCCTCGAGCCGCCGCCCGCCACCTCGCCCACCGTCGCCCCGCTCCCCGCCTGGCCCGCGCCCTCCGCCCCGCCCGCGGCCTCACCCGCCTGGCCCGCGCCCATCGCCGCGCGCCCCGAGGACATGGTCGTCATCGTCGGCTTCGGCGAGATCGGCCCCGGCGGCACGGCGCGCACGCGCTACGACCTCGAGACCACCGGTCGCCTCGGAGCGCCCGCGGTGCTCGAGCTCGCCTGGCTCACCGGCCTCATCCGCTGGGAGTCGACCGCGCGCGGCGGCCACTGGCTCGACACCGCCAGGGACGAGATCGTCCCCGAGCACGCCATCGCCGAGCGCTACCACGACCTCGTGCGCGCCCGGGTCGGCGTGCGCTTCGTCGAGCCGGACACGACCGGCTTCGACCCCGAGCGCAGCGCGGTCTACGAGCAGGTCTTCCTCGAGCGCGACTTCACCTTCGAGGTCGCCAGCGAGGACGAGGCCCGCGCGTTCTCCGCGAGCGACCCCGAGCGCACCGTCATCGCGCCCGACCCGGCGACCTCCTCCTGGCGCGTCACCCGCAAGGCCGGTAGCGAGCTCCGCGTGCCGCGCGAGGTGCGCCTCTCGCGGCGCGTCGCCGGCCAGCTCCCGACGGGCTTCTCGCTCGCTCGCTACGGCTTTTCCGGCGAGATGCTCGAGCGCGTCGACCCGGTCGCCCTCATGAACCTCGCCGCCACCGTCGAGTCCTTCGTCATGGCCGGCCTCACCCCCGAAGAGCTCCTCGCCTGGGTGCACCCCGCCAGGGTCGGCACCACCCAGGGCTCCGGCATGGGCGGCATGAAGAGCCTGCACCGCCTCTATGTCGACCATCTCCTCGGCCGCGAGCGCCAGAGTGACATCCTCCAGGAGACGCTGATCAACGTCGTCTTCGCCTACGCGACCTCCGCGTACGTCGGCTCCTACGGGCCGATGTCACACCCGGTCGCAGCCTGCGCCACCGCCGCCCTCTCGCTCGAGGACGCCCTCGACAAGATCACCCTCGGCAAGTGCGACGTCGTCATGGCCGGCGGCTGGGACGACCTCTCGGCCGAGGGCGTCATCGGCTTCGGCGACATGAACGCCACCGCCGACACCGACAAGATGCTGGCGCTCGGCCTCGCGCCCGACCAGATGTCACGCGCCAACGACCTCCGCCGCCGCGGCTTCGTCGAGGCCCAGGGCGGCGGCGCGCTCCTCCTCGCGCGCGGCGACGTCGCGCTGCGCCTCGGCCTGCCGGTCTACGGCGTGCTCGCCTACGCCGCCTCCTTCGGCGACGGCATCAACCGCTCGATCCCGGCGCCCGGGATCGGCTGCCTCGCCGCCGCGCTCGGCGGCAGCGACTCGCCGCTCGCCCGCGCGCTCGCCCGCTTCGGCCTGACCGCCGACGAGATCGCGCTCGTCTCCAAGCACGACACCTCCACCCAGGCCAACGACCCCAACGAGTCGGCGATCCACCAGGCGCTGCAGGACACGCTCGGCCGCACCCCGGGCAACCCCCTCATGGTCGTCTCGCAGAAGGCGCTGCTCGGCCACGCCAAGGGCGGCGCCGCCGCGTGGCAGACGATCGGCCTCTGCCAGCTCATGGCCGGCGGCGTCGTGCCCGCCAACCCCAACCTCGACTCGGTCGATCCCGCGCTCGCCCCGCACGAGCACCTCGTCTACACCAACCGCCGCCTCGACCCCGGCCCCGCCGTCCCGCTCTATGCCGGCCTCGCCACGAGCCTCGGCTTCGGCCACGTCTCGGCGCTCCTCCTGCTCGTGCACCCCGCCGCCTTCTCCCATGCGCTTTCACCCGAGGCCCGCGCCGCCTGGCAGGCCCGCGCCGCCGCCCGCACCGACTCCGCCGCCACCCGCTGGCGCGAGGTCATGCTCGGCAGGGCCCCGCTCTACGACAAGCGCACCGACCGCCGCTTCGCCGCCCCCGACGGCACGCCCGAGCAGCGCCGCGAAGAGACCCACATGCTCTTCGATCCCGCCGCCCGCCTCGACGCGACCCGCGGCACCTTCACCCCGGGAGGACCCTCGTGATCGGCGTCGACACCGTCTACCTGCCGACCTTCCGCGCGCAGCTCGCCGAGCCGGCCTCGCACTTCGTCAGCGGCACCTTCACCGCCGCCGAGATCGCCTGCGCCAACCACCGCCCCAGCGGCGATCCCGCGCGCCACCTCGCCGCGCGCTTCGCCGCCAAGGAGGCCTTCCTCAAGGCATGGGACGGCGCCTTCTGGGGCGCGCGCCCGCCGCTCGACGCGGTCGATCTGCGCGAGATCGAGGTCGTCTCCGACGCCTGGGGTCGCCCCGCGCTCGCCCTGCACGGTCGCGTGCGCGCGTCCATCGGCGAGCAGGTCGCGGCCGGCGTCTCGCTGAGCCATGACGGCGACCACGCCGTCGCCGTCGTCACCCTATCCTTTAATGAGGGCACCGCCATGGCCTCCGGACTCGCGCGATGACCGGCCCGTCCGCCACCGCCCCGACCGCCCTGTCGCGCGTCGCCGTCGTCAACCGCGGCGAGCCCGCCGTGCGTTTCATGCGCGCGCTCGCCGACTACAACCGCGAGCGCGCCACCGCCATCACCGCCGTGGCGCTCTACACCGAGGCCGATCGCGGCGCACCGTTCCTGCGCCTCGCCGACGAGGTCGTGCCGCTCGGGCCCGCGCTGCGCAAGAGCGCCTCGGGCGCGCTCGTCAGCGCCTACACCGATCACGCGCACGTGCTCGCCGCCCTGGCCGACGCCGGCTGCGACGCGGTCTGGCCCGGCTGGGGCTTCATCGCCGAGGACGCCGCCTTCGTCGCCGCGCTCGAGGCGCGCGGGATCACCTTCATCGGCCCGTCGAGCCACGCCATGCAGCGCCTCGGCGACAAGATCGCCGCCAAGCGCCTCGCCGCCGAGGCGGGCGTGCCCATGGCGCCCTGGCACACCGTCGCGCCCGACGAGCCGCTCGCCACGACCCTCGACGCCGCCCGACGCATCGGCTTTCCCCTCGTCGTCAAGGCCTCGGCCGGCGGCGGCGGCCGCGGCATCCGCCTCGTGAAGGACGCCGCCGCGCTCGCCCCGGCGCTGGCCGCCGTGCAGGACGAAGCGACGCGCAGCTTTCGCGCCGGCGGGATCTTCCTCGAGGCTTGCGTCACCGCCGCGCGCCACATCGAGGTGCAGCTCGTCGTCGGCGCCGACGGCGTCGGCAGCACGCTCGGGATCCGCGACTGCTCGATCCAGCGCCGCCACCAGAAGGTGATCGAGGAGGCGCCCTCACCCGTGCTCACGCCCGCGCTCGCCGTCGAGCTCGAGCGCTCCGCCGCGCGCCTGGGCGAGCTCGCCGACTATCGCGGCGTCGCCACCGTCGAGTTCCTCGTCGATCCCGCCCGCGGCTTCGCCCACTTCCTCGAGGTGAACACGCGCCTGCAGGTCGAGCACACCGTCACCGAGGCCATCACCGGCGTCGATCTCGTGCACGTGCAGCTCGACATCGCGCGTGGCCTTCCCTGGCAGCGACCGAGCGATCCGCCGCGCGGTCATGCCATCGAGGTGCGCCTCAACGCCGAGGATCCCGAGCGCGACTTCCAGCCGAGCCCCGGCCTCGTGCGCGCCTTCCGCCCGCCGCTGGGCCCCGGCCTGCGCGTCGACAGCGGCGTCGCCGAGGGCGTCACCATCGCGCCCGAGTTCGACTCGATGATCGCCAAGCTCATCGTGCACGGACGCGATCGTCGGCAGGCGCTCGCGCGTCTCGGCCGCGCGCTGCGCGAGCTCGAGATCTCGATCGAGGACGGCGCGAGCAACAAGGCCTTCCTCGCCGAGCTGATCGAGGATCCCGCCGTCGTCGACGCCACCGCCGACACCGGCTGGCTCGACCGCCGCATGGCCGAGCGCCGCCCGCTCGCCGAGCGCCCAGGCTCCATGCCCGCGCTCTCGGTCGCCGCGATCCTCGTGCGCCAGCGCGCCCTCGCCGAGCGCGTCGCGACCTTCTTCGCCGACGTCGCCAGCGGGATCCCCTACCGCTTCGACGAGGCTCAGCGCCCGATCACGCTCTCGCTGCGCGGGCAGCGCGCCGACTTCGAGGCGCACCTCGTCGCGTCCGACGATCGCCTCACGCGCTGGCTCGTCGGCCCGCGCCCCGCCGCCGGCCGCCCCGACGCGCTGGCCAACCTCTACGAGGCGCGCCTCGAGCCGACCCCCGGCGGCGGCCCTGGCGCCTGCATCCTGCACCTCGACGACGGCCTCGAGACGCGCCGTCACGCCGTGCTCGCCACCGTCGGCAAGACCGGGATCGCGGTCGAGGTCGACGGCCAGAGTCACCTGGTCGAGCTCGCCTCGGGCGGCGAGGTCAAGGCTCCGGCGCCCGCGCTCGTCGTCGCCCTGCACGCCGCCGAGGGCGACGAGGTCGCGCTCGGTCAGCGCCTCGCCACGCTCGAGGCGATGAAGATGGAGCTGCCCGTCTTCGCGCAGGCGCCCGGCCGCGTGGCGCGCGTCGCCTGCCGCCCCAACGAGCAGGTGCAGGCGGGCCAGGTGCTCTTCGAGGTCGAGGCCACCCTCGCCGATCCTCGCGCGCCGTCTCCGAGCGCGCCGACCTTCGTCTGCCGCCCGGCCGTGCGCGCGCTCGGCTGGCTCTTCTCCGGCGGCGAGCCCGACCCCTCCGCCATCGCCCACCTCCCGCCGTCGGAGCGCGCGCTCGCCGTCGCCGAGCTCTGCCAGGTGATCCGCCTCGCGCTCGTCGGCTGGGACGTGCCCGCCGCGCTCGTCGCGCGCGCCGAATCACTGCTCGCCTGCGAGGACGGCTTCCGCGCGCTCGCCGATCCCTCGCCGTATCGACCGCTCGCCGATCTGCTCGGCCACTTCGCCGACGTCGAGCAGCTCTTCGTGCAGGAGCTCGCGACCGAGCTCGGCCCCCGCCCGGTCGCCGGCAAGCTCGCCTTCTTCGAGGCCTGCCGCGCGCTCGGCCCCCATGCCCAGAGCGCGTCGAGCGCCTCGGCCGAGCTCGTCGCCGATCTCGCGCCGCGCCTCCTCAGCGCGCTCGCTCACCACGGCGTGAGCTCCCTCGATCGCGGCCCCGCCCTCGATCAGGCGCTCTGGCGCCTCGCCGTCGCCCACCAGCAGAGCGGTCCTCGCCACCGCCTCGCCAACCACCTCCTGCGCGCGCTCATCGCGCTCGACGAGGCGGGCCTCGACCTCACCGACGCCGACAAGCTCGAGCTCTTCCTCGCGCGCACCGCCGAGGTCGCGCGCCCCGAGCTGCCGGCGCTGCGCGACAACGCCCGCCAGGCCCGCTACCTGCTCTTTCGCAGGCGCCGCATGCCGCTCACCGCCGACTCGCGCCTCGCCAGCGCGCTCGCGGGCCTGCCCGACGTCGCCGAGGCCGCGCGCGACAGCGTCGTCGCGACGCTCCTGCGCGAGGTCTACGGTCCCGACGCGCACATCACGCCCGCCCCGTCGGGCCTCGGCGTCGACTGTCACGCCATCGTCGGCCAGGGCGGCGTGCGCTCGCTCGCCGTCGTGCTCGCCGCCTCGCTCGGCGCGCGCGCCGCCAGCGGGATCCTGCCCGCGCTCCGCGCGCTCTGTGCCGCCGGTCGCTGCGAGGTGCACGTCCTGTGCGCCGGCCGGGCCGACGGCGACGCGCTGCTCTCGCCGCTGTCCGCCGCGCTCGCGTCGACGCTCGGGGCGATCGACGAGCACCGCCCGACGCGCCTCGCGATCACCTGGACCCCGGACGGCCAACGCGAGGACCACGCGTCCTACACGATCAACGGCAAGCTCACGCGCGAGGTCGAGCTCGACGGCATCCACCCCGAGCGCGCCCGTCGCCTCGAGCTCTGGCGCCTGAGCGGCTTTTCCCTCGAGCGCCTGCCGACGCCGCCGTCGATGCCGCTGGTCGCGCTGCGCGTGCGCGCCCGCACCAACCCGAAGGACGAGCGCATCTTCGTCTTCGCCGAGCTCGCGCGCGCGCCGCTCTCGACCGAGCCCGCGCTGCCCGCCGCGAGCGACGCGTCCCGCCAGGAGCTCGAGCAGGTCTTCTCCGAGTGCCTGCGCGTCATCCGCGAGGCGCAGGCCAAGCGCGACGCCTCGCAGCGCTATTTCCTGAACCGCATCGTGCTCAACGTCGCCGAGGCGGTCACGCTCACCACGGCGTCGCTCGTCAAGCTCGCGCGCCGCCTCGAGGGCGCCACCCGCGGCCACGGCCTGCAGAAGGTCGTGCTGCAGGCGCGCGTGCTGCGCGACGGCCAGCCGCAGCGCCGCGTCTTCACCTTCGCCATGCGCGGCCGCCACCGCCTCGAGGTGATCGAGGACGTGCCGAGCTGCGCGCCGATCCGCGCCGCCTCCGATCTTCACCTGCGCGCCGAGCGCGCGCGCCGCCTCGGCACCGTCTACCCCTACGAGACGATCCGCGCGCTGCAGGGCAGCCCGGGCGCCGACCTCGCGCTGACGCCGCATCCCGACATGGCGCGCGGCGCCTTCGAGGAGCTCGACCTCGACGAGGCCGGCGAGCACCTCGTGCCGGTCGATCGACCCTTCGGCGAGAACCGTGCCGGCGTCGTCGTCGGCCTGATGACGCACGTCACGCGCAAGCACCCCGAGGGCATGACGCGCGTGTGGATCGCCTCCGATCCGACGACCGCCATGGGCGCCCTGGCCGAGCCGGAGTGCCGCCGCATCCTCGCCGCCATCGCCCTGGCCGAGCGCCGCCGCCTGCCGATCGAGTGGCTGCCGGTCTCCTCGGGCGCCAAGATCGCCATGGACAGCGGCACCGAGAACCTCGACTGGACCGCGAAGGTCCTGCGTGCGCTCGTCGCGTTCACGCAGCGCGGTGGCGAGGTCAACGTCATCGTCGCCGGCGTCAACGTCGGCGCCCAGAGCTACTGGAACGCCGAGGCGACGATGCTCATGCACACGCGCGGCGTCCTGATCATGACGCCCGACGGCTCGATGGTGCTGACGGGCAAGCGCGCGCTCGAGGTCTCGGGCTCGGTCGCCGCCGAGGACGAGCGCGGCATCGGCGGCTTCGAGCGCGTCATGGGGCCCAACGGCCAGGCCCAGTACCTCGCGCACAACCTCGGCGACGCCTACCGCATCCTCTTCGAGCACTACGCCTTCTCCTATGTCGCGCCTGGCGAGCGCGGGCCACGCCCGCACCCGACCCTCGATCCGCGCGAGCGCGACGTGCTCGCATTCCGCGCCGCGCTCGGCGAGGGGCTCGGCTCGCTCGCCGAGCTCTTCAGCGAGAGCCACAACCCCGGCCGCAAGAAGGCGTTCGCCATCCGCGAGGTCATGCGCGCGCTCGTCGATCAGGACGGTGGCTGGCTCGAGCGCTTCGCCGACATGGAGGGCGGCGAGACCGCCGCGGTCGTCGACGCGCACCTCGGCGGCCACGCCATCACCCTCATCGGCTTCGAGTCGCGCAACCTCCCGCGCCGCGAGCGCGCCCCGCTCGACGGCCCCGATCGCTGGACCGGCGGCACCCTCTTCCCGCAGAGCTCGAAGAAGGTCGCGCGCGCCTTGAACCAGGCCAGCGGCAACCGCCCCGCCGTCGTGCTCGCCAACCTCTCCGGCTTCGACGGCAGCCCCGAGTCGATGCGCAAGCTCCAGCTCGAGTACGGCGCCGAGATCGGGCGCGCCGTCGTCAACTTCGAGGGGCCGATCGTCTTCGTCGTCATCGGGCGCTACCACGGCGGCGCCTACGTCGTATTCTCCAAGGCCCTCAATCCTCGGCTCACGGCCTTCGCGGTGGAGGGGGCCTTCGCCAGTGTCATCGGGGGCGCTCCGGCCGCCGCCGTCGTATTCCCGCGCGAGGTCCGCAAACGCGCCGACAAGGACCCGCGCATCGTCGCGCTGCGCGCCGAGCTCGAGCACCTCGGCGCCGATCCCGAGGCGCGCGACCGGCGGCTCGCCGAGCTCGATCGGCTGCTGGCCGAGGTGATCCTCGAGCACCAGGGCCGCCTCGCGCGCGAGTTCGACGCGATCCACTCGGTCGAGCGCGCCGTGCGCGTCGGCTCACTCGACGCCGTGATCGCGCCCGACGCGCTGCGCCCGCGCGTGATCGCGGTGCTCGATGCGGCGGCCCCTCAGTACAGCTCCCCGCAGGTGGGTGGCCAGCGGCCACCGACGGCGGGGAGGTGCACTGCGAGTCGGTGAAGCCGGCGCAAGTCCGGTCACGGACTTGCGCGGCGCTGTATTCAGGGCAGGTGGCCCGGCGTCGGCAGGACGTCGCCGGCGGTGACCGGGCCGACCGGCACGACCGGCGGCGCATAGGGCGGCACCGGTCCCTTGCCCATCACGTTGACGACCATCTGCATCGGCAGCCACGCCAGCGCGTTGGTCGCCACCGCGAAGCTGATGCTGTCGAAGATCTTCTTGTGGTCCTCGGCCTCGTCCTTGTCCTTGACGCCGCCGTCGAGCGCGTCCTGCATCGACTTGGACAGCTCGGTATAGACGGTGATCGAGGTCATCTTCGACGACAGGAGCGCGATGAGCGGCATCGGGATGTTGGGCATCGGCGGCGCCATCGCCAGCGCGAAGGCGACGAAGGCCGGCCACCACGGCAGGCCCGGCAGCGTGCAGTTGTCGGAGAACTCCATCCAGTTCTTGGAGAAGCCCTCGACCACCGCCTTGATGTAGGCCTTGGCGTTCTTTTCCTTGCCCTGCCACGACGAGAACGCCGGCTCGTTCTTGATGTTGGGCGCGTCGAGGATGCCCGGTCCGCCGATGCCGCAGAGCGCCATCACCTGCACGCTCTTGAACTTGACCTTCGGCCGCCAGCCGTCGACCGCGCTCTTGATCTTGTCGGTCGCCTCTTTCATGAAGTCTTTGAACCACTTGGAGACTTCTTTCGCGCCGTCGCCGTGGTACTTGTTGGTCGTCGCGGGGCCGACGACCTCGGGCGGCGACATGACCGTCGCGCCGGCGACACGCTCGACGAACGAGAACGCCATCGGCCAGATGTCCTCGTCGGGGTCGCCCTGCGGCTGTTGCCAGTCGAAGGGCACCTTCCGCTTGAAGCTGATCATCTTGACGTTGGCGAGCTGATCCATCGGAATCGTGAAAGGAGGCATGTCGATTCTCCGCGAACAACCGGTGTCTCACCGTATCGCCACCCCCTGTGCTTGCGCCAGAGGAGTTTACAAGCCGGCGGGGGTGGATAAGCTGGGTCGCGCCTCGACGCCGTGGATGGCTCGAGCGCTCCGGTGACCCCCGGACGTGCTGGGACGATAGCACCGTCGCCGCGCGCACGGCAAGCGTCGGTCAAGCGCGACGCGCTCCACCGCCCCCGAGCCCCCCGAGCCCGCCTTGCCTGGCCCCTACCTCTCCGACATCCTGCCGACGCTCACGCCGGAGCTCCTGATCGAGGCCGCGCGCACCATCGAGGCGCGGCGCGCCGGGCCCGAGGACCGGCTCAAGCAGGTCGCCTACGGCTGGTATCGCGTCGCGATGGCCGGGCAATGGACGACGCCGTTCCAGCTCCAGGCTGGGATCGCCGCGCGCGAGGCCGGCGTCATCGCCTGGGACGACAACGAGCGCGCGCCGCTGCCGACGCCGCCCGGCTGGCCGGCGAGCCCCGCCGCCGCGCTCGATCCCTGGCGCGACCTCGGCTCGCCCGTCGCGCCCTTCGGCCTCGGGCGCACCCCGGCGCGGCGCTTCTCGCGCGCGGTCTTCAGGGCGCTCGTCGGCGGCGCCTTCTGGCCCGGCATCACCGCCTGGGAGCTCATGCACGTGCTCAGGCTCGGCGAGGCGCTGACGATCGTGGTCGACGACTGGCTCGGCGAGATCGGCCGCCTCGACGAGCGCGGCCTCGAGCTCGACCGCCATCGCCCGGGCCCGACCGACCGCGCGCGCCTGGACGCGCTCGAGCGCGAGGCGCGCCGCTGGGACACGCGCCGTGAGCGCGTCGGGCTCGCGGTCTCGCACCAGCTCGCCCTCAAGGGCCTCGAGGTGCTGGGCTACGAGCTCTTCTCCTATCGTTCCGGGATGTTCGGCGGCCAGCTCAACGAGCCGAGCGGCCCCTACTTCGACCTCGGGCAGAGCGCCGCAGTCGCGCACCGCGAGCTCGCGCGCCTGTCGAGCCCGGCCTTTGTCCGCTGGCTCGATCACTGTCAGGTGGCCGATCGCGACTACGCCACCACGGCGGCGAGCTTCGAGGCGCGCGCGGCGATGGCGCTGGCGCTGGTCATCGGCGCCCAGCCGCCGCGCCAGGAGGGCGGCCTCGTCAGCGCGCTGCGCGCCCGGCGCGTGCTCGCCGACGTCGGCTGGCGCGTCTGTCGGCTCGGCGCGGCGCGCGGCGACGACGGCTACGGCGCGCGCGCGCTCACCCGCATCGCGCTGGCGATCCACGCCGTCGACTTCCGCGCCGAGAGCCACGATCGTCACCTCGGCGAGGCGCTCGCCGAGGTCCACGCCGAGCTCGGGCCCGATGACGGCGCGCTCGTCATGGCGCTCGGCTATGCGCCGACGCGCGATCCCGCGGCCGAGCCCGAGGCGGTGCGCGCGGCGCGGGTCCAGGCGCTGATCCGCCGGAGCTACGCGCTCGAGCCCGCGCTCGGCGCGGCCCTGGCCCACAACCCCGCGCTCTGTCGGCGCGTCGTCGCGGCGGTGCGCGATCACTCGCTGCCGCACGAGGTCGCCGAGATCGCCGCCCAGGCCCAGCGCGCGGGCGAGCTGAGCGACATGAGCCAGAGCTACTTCTCGTTCATCGCCATGGCCGCCGATCGCTGGGGCCCCGGCAGCGACGACGAGGTCGCGCGCCGCTGGCACTATCGGCTGGCGACGCGGCGCGTGCCCGACGACCCGCAGAGTCACGGCGCGTACGAGGTCATGCTCAACCCCTACCTCGAGCGCGTGCCCTTGCCCTTCGACGCGGTCTGGAGCGACGAGCTCCGGCGCGCCCCGCCGCCCGCGTCGCCCAACGGTGGCGCGGCCCATCCGCCCTTCAAGGTCAAGCGCAGCTACGCCACCTGGTACTGCTGGGTCGGGCCGGGCCGCGACGGCCCGGTCTACCTGCCGCTGACGCCGCGCCTGTCGGCGCTCGTCTTCGCGCTCAAGGGCCCGCGTCGCCTCGACGCGCTCATCGCCGATCCCGACTTCGGGCTCGACTTCGTGCGCCAGGCGGTCGACGAGGAGGCGGTCCTGCTCTTCCACAAGCCGCCGATCGCGCAGCCGGAGCGCGCGCTCGACCTCTACGACCGGCTCGGCGCGGCGGCCCCGCCCGACGACGAGCCGCCCGGTCCCTGGGACGAGATCGCGATGGCCGACGCCTACGAGGCCTTCTGCGCGCGCTCGGCCCACTACCACGAGAGCTCGCGCGCGCTCATCGCGCTGGCCGAGGTGCCGCCGGACGCGCGCGTCGGCGAGCTCGGCTTCGGCAGCGGCGTCACGACGCGCCTCATCCTCGACGCGCTCGGCGAGGGCGGCCGCCTCTTCGCGGTCGATCCGGCGCCGCTCATGCGCCGGCGCCTGACGCTGGCGCTCGCCGATCCGCGGCTCACCCTCGGCCTGGGCGGGGCGCGCGCGCTGGCCTGGGAGGCGCACGAGCGCGGCCCTTTCGACCGCATTCTCGCCAACGCCTCGCTCTGGCTCGCGCAGGACATCGCGCTCGCCCTGCGCCTGCTGATGCGCGCGCTCGCCCCGGGCGGGCGCCTGGCGTTCTCGCTACCGGCCGAGCACCTCGGCGCGCGCGCGCACAGGGAGACGCCGGTCGCGCGCTCGCTGGCCGAGGCGCTCTCCGCCGAGCGCCGCCGCCTCGGCCTCGGCGAGCCCGAGACGCGGTCGCCCGATCCGGCGCTGGGCTCGGTCGAGGCGATGCGGCGCGCGCTCGACGAGGCGGGCTGGCGCGACGCGCGCCTCGAGCTCTTCGAGCGCCCCTGGACGGCCGGCGAGTACCTGGACTGGCTCGCGCTGCCGGTCCTGGCCGAGTCGCTGGTCGCGCCCGAGCACGAGGCGCGCGCGCCGGAGCTCGTCGAGGCGGTGCGCGCCGCCGTCGATCCGGATGCGCCGCTGACCGCGGCCTGGTACCTCGTCAGCGCACGGAGACAGTCATGATCGTAGGGCTCACGGGCAAGTTCGCCGCCGGCAAGGGCACGGTCGCCGCCTATCTCGGCCGCCTCGGCTTTTCGTATCACTCGCTCTCGGACGTGATCCGCGAAGAGCTCGCGGCGCGGGGGATCGCCGAGAGCCGCCAGGCGCTGACCGAGCTCGGCAACGCGCTCCGCCGCGCCGACGGTCCGGCGGCCTTGGCCATGCGCATCGGCGATCGCCTGCGCGACGGCGGCGACCACATCGTCGACTCGATCCGCAACCCCGCCGAGGTGGAGGTCCTGCGCAAGATCCCAGGATTCTTCATGATTGGCGTCGACGCCGACGCTCGCGTGCGCTTCGAGCGCCTGCTCTTGCGCGGGCGCCAGGGCGACCCGACGAGCTTCGCGGAGTTCGAGGCCTTCGAGGAGCGCGAGACGCGCTCGACCGACCCCAGCACCCAGCAGCTCCTGGCGACCTGGGCGCTGATCGACGAGACCGTGCACAACGACGGCTCGGTCGAGGAGCTCGAGGCGGCGGTGAGCGCGATCCTCGCGCGCCGCGGCGGGCGTACCGAGGCGGGTTCGTAGAACTTCAAACTGTGCGCCCCGGCCCGCAGCCCGCGGCGGGTTCGGAAAACCGGTCCTCGCGCCGGAGCGCCGCCCGGACCGGGATCGCGAACCGGTTCCGCGGAGCGAACTCGACGGACCGCTTCCTTGAGTTCTAGGTTGGTCTTGGGCACAGTGCGCCGTCCGCAGGGCAGAACGCTCGATGACGGTGCACCCGTCGTCATTGGCGCGTCCGTCGAAGGTCGAGGAGGTCGAATGCTCAACGCCACCCAGACTCCCACAGCGCATGCCAGAGCGGGTGATGCATCGCTCGACGCCCTGGTGGTCGGTGCGCTCGACCGCGCCGGCATCGTCGGGCAGCGCACGCGCGAGCGGCTCATGCGCGACCTCAAGGCCAAGATCGTGTTGCGCCAGGGCCAGGACGCCGTCGAGGTGATCGGCGCGCCCGGCACCGGCAAGCACAAGGTCGTGCAGGCCGCGCACGAGCTGGCGCGCGCCGCGCTCGGCCGCTCCGAGCGGCTGACCGTCTTGCGCTGCGACGACCCGAGCGGCTGGACCGGCGGGCGCGTCGACCAGGCGCTGCATCGCGCGATCGAGGCCGCACAGGGCGGCACGGTCGTGCTCGAGCGCTTCGGCGACCTCGACCACGACAAGCGCAACCAGGCGACGCGCGTCCTGCGCGAGCGCGGCGCCGAGGCGCTGCTCCTGGCGATGAGCGACAAGGACCTCGGCGACGGCGCGCTCGACAGCCGCCCCGCGACGTCGATCCGCATCAAGCCCCTGCACGAGCGCGACGAGGACATCTGGGAGCTCGTCGATCACTTCTACGGCTCGCTCGCCGAGGAGCAGGCGCTCGGCGAGTGCCAGGGCTTCTCGCGCCAGGCCAAGGCCGACCTCGCCGAGGCGGTGCGCGAGACGAGCCTCGCCAGCGTGCGCCGGCTGCGTGACGTCGTGCGCGACGTGGTCTTCGAGGCGCTGGCCGACGGCGAGCTGCCGCTCAAGCTGATGAGCGAGCAGGTGCGCCCCTACCTCGAGCGCACCTTCGGCCAGACCGAGGAGGCGCGGCGCAAGCACGACGCCGCCCTGGTCGCGAGCCAGTTCGACGCGCCCGAGCTCAACGGGCAGAGCACGCTCATCCAGCAGCTCGCCGAGATCCACGGGGTCTCCGCCGAGCTCCTCAGGCGTGAGGTCGAGGTGCTGCGCGAGGTCGTCGAGAGCGTGCATGGCGTGCCGCGCAGCTACCGCAACATCATGACCAAGTCCGAGGACGTGCAGCGCGCCGCGCTGTGGCTCCTCACGCAGGCGTCGACCCAGGCCGACTTCCGCCGCTACTTCGGCGAGGAGGGCTTCATGCGGCCGACCAAGAGCGTCGCCTGGGCCTTCTACAACCGCGTGTTCCAGCGGGAGACCTGATGTCGCTCGCGCTGCCGAACAGCGCCGCGGCCTCCGCCGCGGGCGCCTCGAGCTACGAGCCCGTGCTGGCGCCGCCGGCGCACGTGCGCGACGAGCTCGCGTGGGAGCTCGTGCGCGACGAGTGGGATCTGCTCCTGGCGATCGGCTCGGGCCCGACGACGGTCGCGAGCGCGGCTGCGGTCCTCGGCGCGAAGATCGACGGCCCGAGCGGGGTCGAGCGTCGCGTCGCGCGCCTCGTGAGCCACGGGCTGGTCAGCGCCGTCGCGGCGGCCGAGGGCGCACCGGCCTTCCGCCTGGTGCCGGCCTTCTACGAGCGACGCGAGGGCATGTCGAGCTACCTGCGCGACCTCGTGCTGCGCCGCCTGCAGGACGGCGCTGCGCCGCCCCTGGCCGGGCGCGCCATCGCCGGGATCGGCGGGGCCGAAGAGGTCGCGGAGTTCATCGTCGAGGCCGAGCGCGAGCTCTTCCCCGCGGTGGTCGCGCTGGCCTCGCGCCCCGAGAGCGAGCGCAGCCAGCGCTTCTCGTTGTTCTTCGCCGTCGCGGAGACGGCCGACGGCGACGCGGAGCAGGCGGTGCCCTACGACGGGCAGGGTTTCCGCGCCGAGCTCCTGCGCGTGCTGCGCGCGGCGGCGACCGCCCGCAGCCTCGATCCCACGACGCGCTCGGCCTACCTGTGGGTGGCCGAGATGCGCGCCGACCCCGAGGTCGCCGTCGAGATCGGCGAGCTCTTCGATCGTTTCCTCGACGGCGCCCGCGCGGGCGCCACCACCTCCGGGAAGCTCCCGGCCGGTGCCAGGGGCGTGGCCGCGTTCGCGGTCCTGCCGGCGTCGGCCGCGACTTCGTCCTCCAAGAAGAAAGCGAGCGCTCGATGATGCCTTCGCCCAGAATCCTTCGTCATCTCTTCGTGTTCGCGGCTGTCGTCGGCGCCTCGTTCGCCGGCGTCGAAGCCCACGCGGGCATCATCGTGACGGTCGGTCGGCCGTGCAACGATCTGGTGGTGCAGCCGGCGAAGAGCCCGGACGCCCGCCAGCAGCAACACCAGGCCGGCGCCTACGCCAACGGCGGCGACACGCGCTGCGTGGTGTTGCCCGACGGGCAGACCCGCTGCGGCAAGACGATGCGCGTCGAGAGCGTGAGCATGCTGCCGGCGGACTGGCGCTGCACGCAGGTCGCCAAGGCGACGCTCTACTGCGAGACGCCGAGCTTCGGCAGCTCGCCCGGCGCCGCCGGCGAGGGCGACTTCGATCCCGAGGCCGCGGGCGACGAGCTCTTCGACGACGAGGAGATCCAGACGCTCGGCTGCTCGGGCGGCGTGGGCGCGGGCGGGATCGGCGGCCTCGTCGGCCTCGTCGTGCTCTATGGTACCCGGCGCCGGCGCGCCGCACGCGGGTCGGTTTGACAGCCTGATCGCGCCTGTGGCAACTCCGGGGGCATCAACCCGCACCCGGAGATGCCATGAACCGCACCGGCCTGGTCCTGCTCGCGTCCCTCCTCGTCGCATGCGGCAAGAGTCAGGAGCCCGCGGCCTCGCCCGAGGTGGCGGGCTCGCCGGCCGCCCCCGCCGATCCGCCCGCCGCGCCAGCACCCGCGAGCGACGGCCAGGACGCGCCGACGAAGGAGGCGGACAAGCTGCCCGCCGACGCCTCCGAGGCGGCGCGCGCGGCCGCGGACAAGTGCGACGCCGGCGAGCTCACGCAGTGCGCGGAGCTCGGCCTCATGTACCGGCGAGGCCAGGGCGTGCCGCAGAACAGCGAGGCCGGTGTCGCGCTCTACCAGCGCGCCTGCGACGGCGGCGACGCGCGAGGCTGCGGCTACCTCGGCATGGCGTACATGACCGGCGTCGTGGTGGCCGTCGACGAAGCGAAGGCGATGAGCCTGCTCGGGCCGGCCTGCGACAAGGGGGACGCGATCGCCTGCTACAACCTGGCGTGGGCGCTCGACCACGGCAAGGGCGGGCCGCGCGACTCGGTCAAGGCCGGCGTGCACTACACCTTCGCGTGCGACAAGGGGCTCATGGCGGCGTGCTCGAACCTCGGCTACCAGGCGGAGTTCGGGCGCGGGCGCGAGGTCGACCTCGCGGCGGCGGCGGGCTTCTACAAGAAGGCGTGTGACGGCGGCGACAAGGGCGCCTGCGCCTATCTGGCGGCGCTCCAGCTCGATGGCAAGGGCGTCGAGCAGGACGAGGCGGCCGCGGCCCGGACCTTTCGCGCGCTCTGCGATGACGGGGTCGACCCCGGGTGCGCCGGGCTCGGGGCGGTGCTGCTGAGAGGGCGCGGGCTCGAGGCCGATCCGGCGCGCGGGGTGAAGCTCCTGACCGAGACCTGCGAGCGCGGCGAGTCCTGGGCTTGCGGCGAGCTCGGGCGCGCCCACCGCGACGGGCTCGGCGTGGAGGCGAACCCCGACAAGGCGCGCGCGCTGCTCGACCAGGCCTGCAAGGACGACGTGCCGCAGGCGTGCACCTGGCTCGGGGAGATGGGTACGATCGAGTGACGCGCGGCCCGACCCGCGGTACACCGACGATGTGCCTGGGTCAGAGCCTGGCGCCAGGCGCCCCGGCGAGGAGCCAGGTGGTCAAGAGGTCGAGCTCGTCGGCGCTCAGGTCGGGGTAGGGCGGCATCGTGTCCTCCAACATCTTGTCGGTGAGCACGTCGCCGAAGTAGTCGGGATGGGTCGCGTCGCGGATGAGGCCGCGCGTCCACTCGTAGGACATCCAGCCGCCGATCTCGGGGCCGGCGATCTTCGGGTCGTAGCCGCGGGCGCGCGGGCCGGCCTCGGGATCGTTGTGACAGGTCGAGCACTCGCCCGAGAGGAAGAGCTTGCGGGCGCGCGCGAGGTCCTCGGCGGGGGCGGGGAGGCCCATGAGCCAGCTCGCCATCGCGCGGTCGTCCTCGGGCGAGAGCCCGCTCTCGGGCATCTCGCCTTCGAGGGGCGTGCCCTTGAAGAAGCGCTCGCCGTCGGGGTCGGCGAGGAAGGCGACCGCGCGCTCGAGCGTGGCGAAGCCCGACAGGCGCGGCGCCGCCACCTCGGCGTCGTCGTGGCAGGAGGCGCAGCCCTTGTCGTGGTAGAGGTCGAGGCCCTCGAGCAGCACGACGCGGCCGAGGCCGTCGACGCCGCCGCGATCGGCGAGCGAGATCGCCAGCTCCGCGCGCTCGCGGGCGGCGACGCGGGCCTTCTGGAAGTCCTCGTCGGAGGCGTCGGTGGCGATGGCGAGCGCGGTGAGGCCGCCGACGACCGCGAGCATGCCGAGGAAGGCGACGCGCACGAGGCGCGAGGGCGTGTCCGCCTCCGATTTGTTTCTGTCTATGAAGGGGATGCCGATGAGGAACAGCGCGCCCAGCGCGGGCAGGACCGTGGTGCCGACGAAGACGAGCGGGCCCTCGAAGAACTGGAGGAGCTGGTAGAGGAAGAGGAAGTACCACTCGGGGCGCGCCTGGTAGTCGCTGGCCGGATCGGCGGGGGCCTCGAGCGGGGCGCCGAGGACGAGCGCGAGGGCGGCGAGCGTGGCGAGCACGACGAGCATCACGACGAGGTCGCGCACGAGCTGGTAGGGGAAGTAGGGCAGGGTGGGGCGCGGCGGCGCCGACGGGGGTGTGCGGGGCGGGCGCGGGCCGTGCTTGAGATAGCTCGCGACGTGGAAGACGGTGAGGAGCCCGAGCACGGCGGGCAGGACGAAGGTGTGCAGCGCGAAGAAGCGCGAGAGCGTGGCGTTGCCGTAGTCGTCGCCGCCGAGGAGCAGCGTCTGGAGGAGGCCGCCGAACGGGGCCTCGGCGATGATGCCGGTCGCGACGCGCGTCGACCAGTAGCCATGCTGATCCCAGGGCAGGAGGTAGCCGGTCAGCGCGAGCCCGAGCACGAGGAAGAGCATGACGACGCCGAGCACCCAGTTGCGCGAGCGCGGGCGGCGGTAGGCGCCGCTCATCAGGACCTGGGTCATGTGCAGGGCGGCGAGGATCACCGTGGCCGAGGCGCCGAAGTGGTGGAGCCCGCGCACGAAGCTGCCGAAGAGCGTGCGGGTCTCGAGGGTGTAGAGGCTGCCCCAGGCGTCGGTCGTCGTCGGGGCGTAGGCGGCGCCGAGGGTGATCCCGGTGATGATCTGGAGGAGGAAGGCGAAGGCGAGGCCGACGCCAAGGCTCTTGGAGAAACTCGGCACCTGGCGCGGCACGCGCCGATCGAAGGCCTCACCGATCCGGGTGGAGACGCGTTGCAGGAGCGTCACGGTCAGACCCTCCGCCGCTCGGCGATCCCGGTCTCGTAGCGCACCCAGCGCACCTCGAGGCGGCCCTGGGAGACGCGCCATTCGAGGGGATCGAGCGCGCGCGGCGCCGGGTTGGGCGGGCCGCTCTCGCTCGGGACGAGCGCGCCGTCACGGGAAAACGCGCTCTTGTGGCAGGGGCAGCGCCACAGCGTCGCGTCCCAGACGACGCTGCAGCCGAGGTGCGGACAGACGGCGGAGAGCACGCGGAAATCGCTGTCGGCGAGGCGCTCGACGAGGACCGCGCCGAGCGTCTGGCCGCGCCTGACGAGCCACTGGTCGCGCACGTCACGGCGCAGCACGACGCGCGCGGGCGCGGCGCCGACGGCGAAGCGCTGCACGGTGTCGACGACGAGCCAGGGGTCTTCCTCGCCCGCGGCGCGCTCGCCGTCGTCGCCCGGCGTCGGGGCGATGAGCGGCGAGAGCGCGACGCCGGCCGGGCCGATGAGGGTCGCCGCGCCGAGGGTGCAGCCGCAGGCGAGCGCGAGCTTCGAGAGCGCGTCGCGGCGGCCGGGATCGGGGGCGGCCTCGGGCGGGGTCGGGACGGCGGCGGGCGGTTCGTCGGGCGGCCGCCTCGCGAAAGGCGCAGCTGGATCGGGCTTCTGGTCGGTCATGGGCTCGGCCCTCTCGCGGCGGGTGGGGTCGGATCGGTCGGCTCGCCGCACGCGATCGGCGGCTCGGTGCAGGCGTTCTTCGGACCCTGTTCGGGGAAGGCGGCGTGGGTCTCGATGAGGCAGCGGATCTCGTCGCGCCAGGCGTCGACGACCGTGTCCTCGATCACGATGCGGTTGAAGCAGCCCCACTCGCAGCAGCGCACGTCGGTGAGGGGATCGAGCTCCTTGCAGCGATCCATGTAGTCGCAGAACGCGCGGCAGAGGGCGGCCTCGTTGTTGTAGGCGGGGTTGATCGTCTTCTCCCAGTCGCACAGGCCGGGGTCGACGGGCTCCTTGCCGTGAAAGGACGGGGACTGGCAGACCTTGTCGGAGCCGAGCGCGGGGAAGAGCGGATCGCCGAGCCAGCGCGGCACGTCGCACGCCTCCCAGCCGGCGTTGTCCGCGCGGCAGGCGGCGACCGAGGCGCAGCGCGGCACGCAGAAGCGGATGAGATCGCCTTCGAACGCGGGGGCGTCGGGGCTCGGCGGGTCTTCGAAGGAGACGCAGAGGGCGGCGCCGGCGCCGGTGTCGTCGCCGGCCGGGCACGGCTCCCACGCGGTGGTGCACGCGCGCGAGCAGAACGGGGTGCCGTACTGCGACTTCAGGCAGACGCGCGACAGGCAGTCGTCGTCCTGGCGACAGGCCGCGCCGAGCGGCCGGGGCGGCAGCGGGGCGACGTCGCTCGAGGCGTCCGCGCCGCCGGTGCCGTCGTCGGAGCCGCAGCTCGAAGCTGCGATGAAGACCAGGACTGCGATCGCTTCTCGTGCCACGCACCTCACCCCTTGAACGCGCCCAGGATACAGCGCTTACCCTGGGCTGACCATTGCGCTACCATGGCCCGATGGTTCGTGCTTCCGTACCGCCCGTCGCGGCGCTTTGGCTCGTCTCGGTCGCCTGCGGCGACACTGTCACCATCATCGAGTGCCCGCCCGGCACCATGCCGCAGGGCAGCGAGTGCGTCGCCCTCGACACGGTGGCGCCCGAGACCGGCGAGCCCGACGTCGCCGGCGACAGCGAGGCGCCGCCCGAGATCTACGTGCCGATCGAGACGCGCGACAGCGAGGTCGACCCGCCGGAGACGACCGTCGACACGTCGCCGACCGAGACCGAGACCGAGGCCCCGCGCGCGACCGGCGCCGCGTGCACGAAGAACGCCGACTGCGCCGGCGGCACCTGCCTCGACTGGACGGGCGGCTACTGCACGCGGCTCGACTGCGACACCGGCGGCTGCGAGGACGGCGACACCTGCCTGGACCTCGCAAACAACGCGCTCTGCGTCGCCGGGTGCACGAGCGACGCCGATTGCCGCGCGCCCGACCAGCGCTGCAAGCGCCTCGTATCGGGCGGCGCGCTCGTGCAGGTGTGCATCGGGGTCGACGGCGACGCGGGCGGGACCGGCGCGGGTTGCGCCGACGCGACCGGGTGCGCCGGCGAGGCCGCGTGCCTGACGGCGTTCCCGGGAGGCTACTGCGCGGCGCTCGGCTGCGACGTGGCGGGCTGTCCGGCGGACGCGGCGTGCGTCAAGGTCGACGGCCGCCCGAGCTGTCTCCTGCGCTGCGCGGGTGATGGCGAGTGCGGCGGCCAGCCGGGTGCCGAGCGGCGCTGCGGGGTGTTGCAGGCGACCTCGGGCAGCCCGGTGGACGTGTGCATCTCGGGGGTCGAAGGCAAGGCGCTCGGGCAGAGCTGCCGCTCGGACTTCGAGTGCACGAGCGGCACCTGCCAGATCCTCGGCGAGGGGCGCTGCTCGCAGACCGGCTGGCCGTGTTTCCCCGAGAGCGTCGACGACGACTGCAACGGCGCCGAGTTCTGCCAGGTCACCGCCGACAGCCGCGTCGGCCTGTGCAGCCAGCCGTGCGCGCTCGGCGGGCGCACCTGTCCGGGCGCCGCGCACTGCGTGGCCGAAGGGGGCACGGCGCGCGACGCGTGGTGCCGGCCGGCGTGCGACGGCCCGAACGACACGCGCTGCAACGCCGCCGCCGGGCTCACCTGCGCCTTCGGGATCCCGATCTCCGACAGCGGCCAGGGGCGTTACGCCTGCGCGCGCACGGGCGCCGACAGCGCGCTGACGAGCTGTACCGGCGACGCGAGCTGCGCGGGCGCGAGCTGCCTCCTCTCCGGCCAGAGCGGCTACTGCACGGCGGCCTGCGGCGACGACAGCCACTGCGCCTTTGGCGGCGCGTGCGTCTTCGGCGAGACCGATCGCTGCCAGCGCGCGTGCCTGTCGACGCAGGACTGTCCGGCGGGCTTCTCCTGCCGCGCGGTGACCGGAGGCAGCCGCGAGGTCTGCGCCCCGTGAGTCGGGCGCGACTCACTTCTTGCGGGCGCGGGTGGCCTCGCGCTCGAGGGCGCGCGTGGCCCGCACGGCCTGCAGGAGGCCGCCGCCGCGCACGGTGACGCGCGGCTTGGTGCGCGCTTGCACGAGGGCGGTGGCGGTCTCGGCGGCGATGGCGTCGTGGCTGGCGGCGCGCTCGATGAGGGTGCGCAGCGGCGCGCCGAGCGCGGCCTGGGGCGCGTCGGGCGGCAGCTCGGCGAGCGCGTGCTCGAGGCCGTCCAGCGGGCTCGGGTGGGGTGGGGGCGCCGCGGCGAGCTCGGGCGCGACCACGATCACCTCGACGCCGAGCGGCGCGAGCTCGAGCCTGAGCGCCTCGGCGGCGCCGTCGATCCCGGCGCGCGCGGTGGCGGCCACGGCCGCGAAGGGCAGGCCGGGGAGCGCGTTGACGAAGACGAGGCGGCCGGCGCGCTGGCGCGCGAGCTGCGGCACCAGCTCGTGCGCGAAGGCGAGCGGCGCGGTCAGCGCCATCTGCAGGACCGCGTCGAGCGACGCCCGCTCGAAGGGGCCGAAGAGGAGCTCGGGCGCGACCTCGGCGACCGAGACGACCGCGTCGACGCGCCCGAAGAGCGTCATGGCGCGCCCGAGGCGTTCGCCGCGCGGCACGGCCGAGGCCTCGATGAGGCCGCCCGGCGCCGTCTCGCGCGGCAGGTCGGTCAGCGCGAAGACGTCGCTGCCGCACGCGAGCACGCACTGCCCGCGATCGGCGAGCGCCAGCGCCACGGCGCGCGCGATCGGGCGCGAGGCGTCGTGCACGACGACGACCTTGGCGCGGGTCGAGATCGGGGCGTCGTCGAGCCCGCCGCGGTAGATGCCGGTCTTACGCCTGGGGTCACGCGCCATGCGCGCATCTTGCGCGAGGAGCGCCACGAGATCCACCGTGACGTCCCCACGGGCGTGCCGCCCACCACGAAGGATGGAACGCCCGTGGGGACCTGTCGTATCGCTCGCGACCCTGCGCCCTCCGCCGCCCTCTTCGGGCTCGACCGAGCCCTCGGGGCGTCTACGGAGCTCCGGGTCGCGAGCTGCCGTTTCCTACTGTCGTATCGCTCGCGACCCTGC
>WYBB01000134.1 GCA_011526585.1 Deltaproteobacteria bacterium | reverse complement strand
GGCCGCGTGGTAGGCCTTGAGGAAGTGGCCGAAGAGCTCGCGGAAGCCGTCGATGAGCGCCTTGGCATTTGCGACGCTGCCGGCCTTCGCCATCGGGGTCGGCGCGCGCAGCTCCTCCCTGGTCGCGGCCTTCGTATCGCGTGACCGGGCCAGGACCTTGCTCATGCCGGCGAAGTTGCCCTTGCCGATCCGCGCCTGGTGCTCGGCCTCGCCACGCCTCACCAGCGCGCCGATCCGCCGGGCCCATGCCTCCGGCCCCATCCGCACGTGTGACGTCGGCACCTCGATACGCAAGGTCACCTCCTCGGGCATCACGCTGCGCTCGGTGAAGTACCTGAGCGCGGGTCGCCGCACGACGCGCTCGGTGCCGAGGCTCTCCGGCAACGTCGAGAAGCCACCCCACGCGCGCGCCACCGGCACCAACCCGGCCTCGACGCAGTTCAGGATCGTGTAGGCGACGCTCTCCTCGATCGCCTCCGGCGTGAGGAGCGCCGTCCACTTGGCGCCCGCCCCCTCCCACAACGAATCGCGCCGGCCAATCTCCGCATTGACCGCCTTGGCCACCAGCTCGTCGAGCTCATTCATGAAGTCCGGCAGCCGCCCCGTCGTGTCCTCCACGACCGCGTGGATGTGGTTCGACATCGCCTCGAACGCGAGCAGCTTCACGCCGGTCTTCTGCTGGGCGATCGCCAGCGCGTACGCGAAGAGCTCCGCCAGCCACGGCTCGGGCCGCAGGAGGAACCGTCGCTCGTGCGTGCGCCGCACCACCGCCCACACCTGGCCCTCCACGACGCGCCGCGGTCTCGTCACAGTCTCTCTCCGTCCGTGTGCTCCTCCCAAGAAGTCGCTCTCACGCGGCGTCATGATCCGGATTTCTCGCGGCCGATGATCCTATTGTCCTTCTCCCGAACCTGCCCTCCTCACCCCTGCGAGCGCTCACCGAGAACCGCGGCGCTCCAACCGCGGCCGCTCCAAGGCGCCTCCCGAACGAGTCTCCTGAGCGCCCTGGGGACATGTCCGACTTGGGTCGGGACATGTCCGACTTGGGTCGGGACATGTCCGACTTGGGTCTCCAGACCCCGATGGCCCCGCCCGCGGCTGGAGCTGCGTACACCGAGCGGCACACCCGACGAGGAATCCTGAGCGCCTGATGCACATAGCGCTACGTCACCGCGGCGCACTACGTCGCCGACGAGGTTCCGCCCGCGATGATCTGTTCGAGGACCACGGCCAACGGACCGATCTCCTGGTCGACGACGTCGCGCACGATCAGGACGTCGACACCGAAATACCGATGTGCCAGCACGTCGCGCAATCGAGCGAGATCGCGCCACGGCACCTGCGGGTGCATCTGCCTGACGTCCTCCGGAACGCGCTTCGCGGCCTCGCCGATGATCTCGAGATTGCGCACAACGGCATCCACGAAGAGCGCATCGGCCGCCCAGGTCTCGCCACCGCGGCTCACGTGTGAGGCGATCTGTCTGCTGGCATCGAGCATGTCGGCCAGGAGATCGTCCCCGCTACGCAACGCGCACTCCGTCAGCTTCGATATGCCGCTGCAGCCGAGGACGAATCGCGCCTGGCGTCACCAGATCGACCCTGCGCCCCAGGGTCCTCTCCAGGTGCTCCAGGATGGCGACGAGCTTTCGAAAGGACTGCTGTGCACCCAGGTCGACCACGACGTCGACGTCGCTCGGAGGAGTCGCCTCTCCCCGGGCGACCGAGCCGAACAAGATCAACTCCTTGAGGCCATATCGCTCGCGCAGGAGCGGCAGCTCCTGGCGCAGCCGAGCCAGCACCTCATCTCGTACGCCACCGCTCCCGTTCGTCATGCCACGCCTCACCTGCGTAGCCTACGAGGCTCCGGCGCACGCGGCAAGCGCACGGCGGCATATGGCACCGCCGCCAGGGCCTCCCCCGGGAGGCGGCACGCACGGGCTCCTGCCGCCTCCGCGACGCCCTGCCTGCAGACGCCGTCGCACCGATTTGCGTGGTCCGATCAGTCGAACAGGTACCAACCGGCGTCGCCGAGCTTGATGAAGGTCATGCCTTCACCGTCCTCGTCGCCCTTCTTGGTCTTGAAGATCACCTTGGCCCGCTGCATCGTGATGTCGGTCGACACCTTGCACCCGTCCTTGTCCTCGCCGCTCTTGACGACCTCGGGATCGCGCGGCTCGACGCGCACGACGTCTTCGATCTCCTTGTTGATCTCATCGAGATCACCCGACCACGCCTTGGCGTTCTTGGCGATCCGCTCGTGCGGGCCCTTGCCCGCTTCACAGGTCATCGCCTTGTCGAGCTGCTCCTTCGTGGGAAAGAGCGCGACCACCGCGGCCGCGTCGTTGGCCTTGGCCGCCGCGACCAGCGCCTTGACGACGGCCTCGGGTCCGTCCTTGCCACCGCCCGAGCCGCCGCAACCGAAGACGAACGCGGCGCCGAACAGCGAGGTGAGCAGGGTGCGTGTGTTGGCGAGCATGGGTCACTCCTTGGTTCTCGAGGGTGCCGCCGATCATTCATATCGACGTGGAGGTGTCAATTCGACCGGGGAGCCTCGCGCAGGCGGTCCACCAGCAGGCACGGACCCCCGAGGCACGCCTCGGCGCCTTCGAGCACCTTAAGGCGAAGCGCGCCAACTCGAAGGAAGCCACAGTGGCCGCACACGCGCGCCGCCGTCAGTCTCGACCGGGGTGGCCCCTCATCGACGCGCCCCCGCGAGGAGACCATGCTGCTCAGCAAGGAACGTGATGACGCGCGCACGAACAAGACCAGGAAGCCGGCCGAAGGCGCGACGGCGAAGCCCAAGGGCAAGGGCGGCAAGAAGGACAAGGCGGCGCTCAAAGGCATGACCTTCGCCGAGGGCGAACAGGCCCTGGCACCCGAGGCCGAGCAGCCCACCAGGCGCAAGGTGGCCAACGAAGGCGTGCTGGCGCGCGGGGATCAGGGCCCCGAGGTGCTCGCCCTGCAACAGGCGCTGCTGCGCCTCTCCCTCGAGGGCCACGCCGGCGACCGCTCCCTCGTCGCCTACTTCAAGGCCGCCTACGATCCGGGTGCGCTCAATGGCAAATTCACCGCCAAGGTCGAGGCCGCCGTCAAGGAGCTCCAGCGCAACTGCATGCTGCCGATGGACGGCATCTATGACGAGGGCACCGCGAGCTGCATGGCCCAGGTCCTCGAGGCACTCGACCAGGCGTCCGCCGACAAGGGCGGCAAGAAGAAGGGCGACTGAGGCACGCGCCGCCCGCCACGCTTGCAGAGCGGGTTTGGTCCGAGGCAGGATCACGACGTCGTTCGGTTCACGACGTCGTTCAACTCCGACCCGCCCGGTCGTCTCGAGGGACATGAAACGCTGGTTCCTGGCTCTGTCCATGATGGTCCTCGCGGCCTGCTACGACGACGATGTCTGGGTGCTCCCCGAAGCGCAGGCCATCGCCATCGTGCGCGAGGAGCTCGCGCCCCTCGACATCCACCCGACCGACACCACGAAAGTCATCGACGGCCTCGAGGTCTGCCTCGCCGACACCCCGTGCCGCACGGTGGCCCTCGCGCTCGACGGCTGGGACGAGCAGGCGCGCGTCGGCTTCGCGTACATCACCGAAGCCGATCGCGGCGCACCGGCATCGACCGCGACCGAGCGCGACGAGGCCGAGGCCCTGCAGGCCGAGCTCGACGCGCGCGCCGACCAGGACGGCGTCGTGCTCGTCTTCCGCGAGTGGGCCCACGAGACCGAGACGCTCGCCGTCGAGCAGTTCCGCCGCGCCGTGCGCGCCGCCATCGAGGCGCGCGCGCTCTGACCCGCTCTGACCGAGCCCACCGCCGCCGATCTCACACCGCGGCGTGCGTCCTCATTCCGCCACCAGGTGATAGACGATCCGCCCCGTCACCCGCATCGGGCTCGACACGAAGTCGGGCAGCGTGACCCCGGCGTGATAGGCGATCCCGCCCTCGCCCGGCTCGTTCTTGGCGGCCTGGTCGACGAACGCGTACCAGAAGGTGTAGCCCTTGCCGTTTTCGGCCGGGTGCAGGAGCGAGATCGGCGACGAGACGAAGCTCGCCGGGAACATGCCGATCACGGTGCCGAAGTCCGGCCCGAAGAGCGCCGGGAATTCGTCGGTCCGCGCCTTGTCGTCGTCGACCCAGCGCAGCTCGAGCAGCATCTTCGCGTGCACGGTCTTGTCGGCGTCGAACTCCCCCGCGCGGTCGTACGTGCTCAGGCGGAAGGTCCGGTTGTCGGGGGAGACCACCCCCATGCCCTTGATGATGTTCATGCCGCTCGCCGCGACGCCGTAGTCGATGAGGCCGGCCAGGTCGGCCGAGAACCCCTCGGGCGGCGGATAGTCGAGCGAGCCCCCGAGGAAGCCGAGCTCCGGGTGATAGACCACACGCGCCTGGTGGATCTCGCCCAGCACCTCCGCCGAGCCCTCGTAGATGCGACATCCCGCCACCGGCCCGGCCGCCGTCTCGGCCACCGCGTCCACCTCGACCAGCGTGTAGCTCGCGACGACGTCGATCTCGATCGTCTGCGTCGGCGCCGCCGGGTCTCCCACCACGACCGTCGCCGCGACCGGCAGCGCCTGCGGCTCGCCCACCGGCGGCAACGCGTCGAGCACCACCGGCGCGTCGAAGGTCCCCGACACGAACGGCTCGCCCGCGGGCGCCACACCGTTTTCCGGCCAGAAGACCTCGCCACCCGCGACCTCGATGCGCTCGCTCCCGGGCTCCCAGGTGAGCCACACGCGCCCACCCCGCGGCGGCGCACCGGCCGCGAAATCGCCGAGCGACCACTGCGGCCAGCTCACCCCGCCGATCTCTCGCACCCCGTCGCGTCTCGCCTCGAAGCGCCGCACCGTGCCGTCGGCCCCCTGGGCCTCGAAGCTCCCGACGACCGCCTCCGAGACCGCGCCGAAAGGCTCCTTGCCTGTCGCCTCGCCACCCGCGTCGTCGGACTCGCATCCGACGAGCCCCGCCGCGACCGCCGCCACCACGCACCACGCCCGCGCTCGCATATCGTCCTCCGTGGTCTTTGACACGCCGCCCGGGGACGGTGCATCGCCCGTGCCGGGCTCACCGCAGCCGGGTCGCGCCGAGACCCGGCGCGTGAGGCCGCGGGTTGGCATTCACGGCGAAGTGGAGGATGACGCGGGTGCGCAAGACTTCGCGCACGAAGGACCGCATGAGCACGCATCGAACACGGCCGTCGTGGGACGCTATCGCGAAGATGGCGCTCTTCGTCGGCGCGCTCGCGCTCGGCGGCTGCGAGGGCGAGACGACGGTGCACACGCCGGAGCTCGACGGGCACGACGGCGCGCTCGAAGTGAGCGAGGATACGACCGGCAGGGCCGATGACGCGGCGTCGACGCGCTCGCTCGACGCCTGCCGCGGTGAGACGGTGCCGCTGATCCTGGCGGGCGACCTGCCTTACACGAACGTTCGCATGCACGAAAGCGAGGGCTGGTTCCTCGTCGATTGGGGCACGACGACGAGCGCCATCGATCCGAGCGGCTTCTCTCCGACCGAGCCGAGCCCGGTGCCCCCGACGAGCGATCGCTGGGACGGCTTCTGGTTCTTCGGGCCGTGGGCGACGGTGACGCTGTCGCCGCAGGACTTCTCGTGGTTCAGCGAGCCGGTGAGACAGGCGGGGATCCTCGGCACCGACTTCCTCTCGCTCGACACGTTCATGGTCGACTGGGCCGATGCGACGCTGGCCCGCGCGGCCGCAGGCGCGGGCTGCGATGATGCCTCCCTGCGCGCGGCGGGGCTGCGACCGCTCTCGGCCGAGGGCAGCTTCGTGCGCGACCTGTCCCGGCTCCCGCCGGGCGCGGTGAACGTGCCCGCGATCCCGCTGCGCATCGCGGACGCGACGGCGCCCGCGCAGATCGACACCGGCTACGACGACGCGCTGGTCGGGCCGGCGCTCAACCTCAACCGCGCGTTCTTCGAGACGATCGCGCCCGCCGCGCTCGAGCGCGCGCCGGAGCTCGACCTCGCGCTCACGACCTGCGTCCCGGGCGTGCTCGAGTCGGTCGCGGCCTATCGCATGGCGGAAGGGTTCGCGGCGGAGCTGGTCGGCGAGCACGAGCGCGCGGTCAGGCGCTATCCGGACGCGATCGCCTTCGTCAAGGACACGCCGCCCGGCGCGCGACAGTGCGGCGGGATCGGGACCTGGGACCGACCGGGCGCGCAGCTCGGCGTCTCGTTCGTCGCGCGCGCGGGCACGGTCGTGTTCGATCCCCGGACCTCACGCGTATGGGTGATGGCGGACTGACAGGGCGTAGCAGATCGACTGCGACGGGCGTCCGCGGGCGTCACTCGGTCGGTCGAGGTGCGCGGGGCGCGTCGAGCCGCGCGAGCGCCTCGGCCGCGAAGCGCTGGCGCTCGGCGTGCATCGTCCGCGCGGTGACGTCGGGGCGGCCCTTGGCCGCGTACGCGGTCGCCCAGAGCGGCAGCTGATCGCCGGGGCGCAGCGCGGCGCGCAGGTCCCAGAGCGCGAGCCGCTCCTCATCGACGGGCGCGCGCGCACGGTAGGCCTCGGTGAAGGCGGCGCTCGCGGCGTCGCCGAAGAGCCAGCGCTGATCGAGACGGCCGATCGCCAGATCGGCATGCGGGTCGCCGAGGCGCGCGTCCTCCCAGTCGATCACCGCCGCGATCCGCCCCTCGCGCCAGAGCACGTTGCCCGGCCAGAAGTCGCCGTGCAGGACCGTCTCGGCGCCGCGCGCCCAGCCGTCCCAACCGAGCACGCGATCGCGGGCACGCGCGAGGATCCCGTCGCCCTCGATCGCCCCCCAGCTCGCCGGATCGGGCCGCGCGCCGACCGCCGGCAGCTCGATCGACGCGCGCGGCAGCGCGTGGATCACACCCAGCAGCGCACCCATCTCACGCGCACGCGCGAGGCTGTCGTCGGGTCCGAAGTCCAGCACGCCGTCGATGTGCTCGACGACCAGGCACGGCTCACCGATCAGCGCACCCGTCTCGTCGAGGAAGAGGACCTCGGGGCTCGGCACCCCGCCGGCCCTGGCCAGCTCGAGCAGGCGCGCCTCGCGCGCGAGACAGCCCGGATCACCGAGGTACCTCGTCGCGGGATAGCGCCGCACCACCACGCGTCGCTCCGTGCCATCCGTGCGCCGTAGATCGATGCGCTCGGTGATCCCCGAGACCCCGCCGAGGAGCGGCGTCACCCCGCACACGCGCGCACCCGGCTCGACTTGTCGCACGAGGATCTGGGCGGTCTCGAGGTCCATGCTCACGCGAGGCTAACCCCGGCGCTCCAAGCCGGCGAGCGCGATGAGCGCTTGTCGCGTTCGACAGGTCGGTTAAAGTCGCTCCGCGACCCCAGGGGGCTATCGAGTGCAAGCGATGACGTGTTGGGCGGTCTCCATGGTGTTTGCGCTGAGCGGCTGCACGGCGATCGGCGCGGGCTCGATCTCGGCGGTCAACCTGACCGCCGAAAAGGACGTGAGCCACTCCAACGCCGGGTACACCGGGGTCCTGATCGGCGCCGCCGTGTTCGACGCCTTCATCATCGGCAGCCTCATCGCCCAGGGAGAGTTCCTGTCCGGCCTCGACGCGCGCGCGCTCGCAACGGACCTCGCGCGTGGTGACGGCGCCTTCGTGCACGACCTCGCCTCGGCGCTCGCCCTGCCGGAGGCCGAGATCCCGCGGCTGGGTGAGCACCTGCGCCGCCACCGCCCTGCCCTGCTCGACGCCCTCCGACGACCCGCCCCTCCGTCCGAGCGGGTCTCCGCGCTGCAGGCGGCGATCGGCTCCGCGCTCGCCGAAGACCCCGACCTCCTGCAGAGACTGCAAGGCGCGCGCGACAACCCGAGCCGGCATGGCGTGCTCGACCTCACACGCTGATTTCGCGGCTGCGACGCGCGCCCGTTCAGCCGAGCCGGGCTGCGACCTGCAGGCCCAGCGCCGCGGCGAGCGACGCCTGCTCGGCGTCGAGCGTACACAGGACGAAACCCGGACCAAGGTGATCCCTGAGCTCGAGCGCGGTCGCGAGGTGCAGGGCGTCGAGCGTGCGGCAGCCACCGAGCGCCGACTCGATCGCCAGCCGCTCGACGATGCCGCGATCGACGATGCGCAGGGTCACGGCGTCGAGCCACTCCGCGAGCGTCCGCTCCTGCCGGGCGAGCCAGCCCCTCGGCAACCTGGCGCCGCTCTTGGCGGCGCGCCTCAACACCGTTCGACACTCGGCTTCGAGCAGGACGGATGATACGCGTCGCGGATGCTCGTCCCACCACGCGGCCGCGACCGCGGCCTCCGGCTGCCCGAGCAACACCGCGAGAACGACGCTGCTGTCCATGTAGGCGGGCACATCAGACACGTTCGTCCCGGGCCGCTCTCAAGAGCTCCAGCCCACCCGGCACGGCAGGGGCTGTGTAGCCGCGAAGCGCTGGACCCGCGCCGCGCGCCCTTCGCACCAGACCATCGGCTTCCATGTCGGCCATCACGCGTTCCCAGCGAGAATCCACGGACGCCTTGACACGAGGACGACGGATCTCCGCGATCACCTCGTCGCGGTCCAGCACCAGCACGACCTCGCCGTCGCGCACGAGCTGAAGATAGCGACTGAGCTCGTTCTTCAACGTCTTGGTACCGACGGCTCGCATCGTGGCCACGGTAGCTACCTCGACACCTTCCGTCAAACACAGGGCCGGCCGACGCCGGGCTTCCGAGTCCCCGAGCTTCACCTTTGATCGCAGGAAAGTGGCGTCGGCACACCTCAGTGGGGCCTCCGGTCTCCGGCGGTCTGCGCATCGATTCTCGCCGCCCCCGCCCGACACGCCGCGTGCGCACGGCTTTTTCCGTATTCGTCTCGCCACCTTCCGAGTTACCGTGACCACCTGGTTCGCGGATTGACCATTCGGTTCAAAAGCTGCATGTCCGAAGGCATGTCTGCGCACGACGTCGCCGTCGCCGTCGCCCCCGAGACCTCGACGGCCATCCAGAAGAAGAGCGAACCGCAGAGCGCGACGCGCCCGCGCCTGCGTGGGCTGAGCTACGCCGAGGGCAGCTCGGCGCTCACGCCCGATGGCGGTGATTCGCCGGTGCAGCTCGAGGCCGCCGTCGATCCCCCACCGCTCATCGACGAGACGCAGTCACCGTCCGTGCCGGGCACCGAGACGACGCCGGTCGAGTCGAGCGAGTCCGACACCGAGAGCACCGGAGGCGAGACGACCGGAGGCGAGACGACCCCCGTCGAGACGACCCCCGTCGAGACAACCGCCGAGACGACCGGCGACCAGCCGCCCGGCGACGGACCCGGCGAGCCCGCGCCGAGCGAAGAAGAGCTCGTCGCCGAGACCCACGCGATGACGCTCGAGGTGCTCGAGGACAAGATCCGCGAGCTCTCCGGCAAGAACCCACGGGTCTTCAAGCGGCGCCGCAAGGCCAAGGCCGCCAGGAGCGCCAAGGAGATCCTCGTCTACCTCAAGGGCTGGGACGCGCAGACGATCACCGCCGCCTGGAACAACGTCAAGGGCGAGTGCGCCACCCAGTTCCAGGACCTGATCACCGCCATCGGCTACAAAGACGCCGCCCGCCTCTACCCCCGCGAAGCGCGCGCCACGCTGATGGCACACGGCGACCTCGTCGGCTTCGCCGAGGGCTGCCACAAGCAGAACCCCTACGCCGCGATGATGGCGGTCACGCTCATGGCCGAGGCCGACCGCGCCGCCTTCATCGCCGCGCATCCCGGCTTCGACGCCGAGCTCTCCGCGGTCGACCGCGAGTCGCTCTCGGCCGACGCCTTCTTCGGCAAGGAGGAGCACCTGCGAAAGCAGGAGGAGGCCTTCCGCAAGAAGCAGCTCGAAGGGCAGGAGCAGGAGGCCCAGGACACCGAGGCCGCCGAGGAGACCGCCAGGACCGAAGCCGGCCAGAAGCTCATCGGCGAGCTGCAGGCGCTCTTCGCCGAGGGCAAGCTCGTCGACCTCTTGATCCGCATCGGCACCCACGGCAGCGAGTCCGAGGCGCGCGCCGCCGTGCGCACCCTGGAAGGCCAGGGCGCGATCAAGGCGCTCATCGCCGGGCTCTCCTTCGACGAGAAGTGGAACGCCCACCCGCTGCACATGCGCCGCCTCCTCGCGCTGCGCAGCGCCGAGGCCAACCTCGCCGACGCCAAGGCGCTCTTCCCCGACATCCCGCGCAAGCCCAACAAGAAGGGCAAGACCAAGGGCGCGCACGTCCGGAAGAGCCCGCTCACCTCCGCCGACGCCTACGCGATCTTCCAGTTCATGAAGGCGCTCCCGGCCGCGCACCGCCAGCAATTCCAGGAGGCCCACCCGGCGCTCTGGGAAGAGATGAACGTGCACATGAACGCCTCGATGAAGGACGCCGACGACACCAACTTCGTCGGCGCCCACGGCGAGGACGAGGCGGAGGTCAACGGGCTCCTCCTCCAGATCGACGACCCGAAGTTCTGGCTCGAGTCCCCGGCTCACAAGCTCACCGGCACGCTCAAGCTCGTGCTCGCCGCGGGCCACCGCGCGACCATCGCGGCCAAGCTGCAGGCGCTCTCGCAGGGGCCCGAGCTCGCGCAGATCTTCCAGGACGGCGCGCGCCGCGCCGCGGTCGAGGGCGCGCTCGGCCTCGTCGGCGACCCGAGCGGGATCCCCGCCGAGGGCAGCCCCGAGGAGCGCGCCGCCGCGTGGCTCGGTTGCCTGAAGCTCGAACAGCAGATCACCAGCGAAGACGACAAGCCCAAGCTCCGCGTCTTCAAGGTGATCGGCGCCATCACGCACGCCAACCAGGAGACGCGCCAGGAGATCCGCGCGGAGAAGAAGGCGTGGCGCGAAGCCAAGCGCAACGGCGAAGAGGTCGGCGACAAGCCCGATCGCGACCGCCCCTCGCTCGTCAAGCAGGCGCTCGGGCGCAAGGGCGTCAAGGTCGAGAACCTCGCCGTCGACGAGCTCGAGGACATGACGACCTCGAAGAACGGCAACGAGGACTTCTTCGGCCTCGACTTCGCCGACATCGATCGGGAAGGCGGCTCCGCCGAGGACGAGGACCGCAACCGCGTCGACGCCGAGTTCGACGCCGGCGAAGGGCGCCTCGTCTTCAAGGCGCCCACCCTCGAGCTCGACGCCGTGCGCTTCCCGCTCGGCGACCTGCTGATCCAGACCGGCCCGGTCAGCATGACCGACCTGCACCTCGACGTGCGCTGGCCCACCCCCGGCCGCCCCGACCAGAAGCAGCGCGTCATCGCCGAGGCCAAGCTCATCGACGCCCGCGGCATCATGATCACCGGTCCCGGCAAGCTCGCGTCGATCGGGCACGTCGGCGCGCAGGCCATCAACTTCCTGCTCGAAGAAGAGGACGTCGACTACTCCGACAACCCCGACGCCTCGCAGATCCTCGCGCTGGTCGCCAAGCACAACCCCGCGAGGAGCCTCATCAACGGGCTCATGACCGGGCGCATCGAGTCCTCCACCCAGGAGCTCGCCACGTACCTCGGCGGCTTCCCGGGAGGCTCGCAGGGCGGGATCCAGCTCTCGGTCGGCGGCGTGCAGGTCGAGGGCGTGCAGATCGGCGCCGACACCTACGTCGACAAGTCGTCGGTCAGCGGCCTCGAGCTCACCTACGACACCCGCCCCTCGGTGCACTTCGAGGCGCGCGTCAAACAGCTCGCCGAGATGATCGAAGGCGCGCAGACGCAGCTCGCCGCGCTGCCCGAAGGCGGGCTCTCGGAGACCGACGCGCACAAGAAAGGGCGCCTCGAGGGCGACATCGCGCGCTGGTCCGAAGAGCGCCAGCAGCTCACCGGCGCGATCCCCGGCTGGCAGCAGAAAGAACAGCTCTATCAGGACATCTTCGAGCTGCATCGCCTGCTCGGCGCCGACGCCCGCCAAGGCGCCAGCGACGAGCGCGTGACGCTCATGCGCGAGCGCGCCGCGAGCCTCGGCTACCGCGTGCCCGACGGCGCCGGCCTCGGCGACATCCTGCACCTCATCCACAAGGATCTCTCGCATCACGCCGGCGCGACGCTCTCGATCGACAACGTCAACGTGCAGGGCGTCGACACCGACGGCGCCGATGTCGACGAGGTGAACGTCGACGGCATCGACATCTCGGGACAAGGCGACGCGCTGGCGAGCTCGCTCGACATGAAGACGATCAAGCGTCTCGGCGGCGAGGGCTCGCAGAACAAGGCGGGCGACTACGTCGCCTCCGAGGTCTCGGCCGACGTCGGCCAGATCGAGGTCAAGGGGCTCACGCTCTCCGGCGGCGGGCCCAAGGCGGTGGCGCTCATCAAGACGCGCGACCGCTACTTCGCGCTGCGCGACCTCGCCGAGCGGAACGCACTCGAGAAGACGCAGTTCGACGCGCTGCACGCGCAGTGGCAGGTCGTGCTCGCGGACGGCCGCAGCTACGGCGAGGTCGCCGAGAAGATGGCGAGCCTCTGGGAAGCGCACGGCGCCGACATCGAGAAGGACAAGGCGCTGCTCGCCGAGTTCAAGGCCTGTGAGCAGGCGCTCTCCGGTCACCCCATCGCGATCGAGCAGATCCAGATCTCCGGGATCGCGATCCACTCCGGCACCAGCGAGGCCTCGGCGACCAGCCTCGACGGCAATCAGCCCGTCACCTCGACCGAGGCGCATTCCAAGGTGACGGTCGGCGAGATCGAGATGCACAACCTGTCGACCGGCGGCATCAACGTCGGCGGCGCGACCGCGACGGGGTTGTCCGCCGAAGCGGACGTCGATCTGCTCTCCGACCCGACGGGCCTCATGAAGCCCGACGCCGGCACGACCAAGGTGGGGCTCGGCACCGTGCGCGCCACCGACGTCCAGGCCGGCGGCACGACGGTCGACGAGGTCGGCGCCGAAGGTCTCTCGCTCCAGGTGACGAGCGGACCCGAGGGCTCGAGCGTCGAGCTCGGGCTCGACAAGGTCTACGCGCGCGGCGTCGGCGTCGAGCAGGGCAAGAAGACCGCCGAGGACAAGAAACGCGCGCTGCTCGAGGAGATCGCGCGGCGACGCGAAAAGGGCGAGCCCTACGCCGATCTGCAATCCCAGCTCGCGGCGATCGAAGAGGGCCTCGCCAGCTACACCCAGGCCTACGCGGATCGCGATCGGGTGCTCTCGCAGATCGGGGTGATCGACGGGCGCATCGAGGCGGCGAAGAAGCGCCTCGCCGCGGCCAAGAGCGAAGCCAAGGTCAAGAAGCACGTCGACGCCGAGCAGGCCAGGCTCCAGGACAAGGCGCGCATCCAGACGATCGAGGACGAGATCGCGGCCCTGCTCGGGGACAAGAAGGCGCTCCAGGAGGAGCTCGCCGGCCCGCAGAAGATCATCGACGCCTACGAGTCTTCGCTCGGCCTCTCGGGCGAGACCTCGCTCGAGAACATCCACGTCAAGGTCTCGGGCCTGCCGAACCTCGAGCAGGTGATGAAGGTCGCCACCGGCGACGCCGACGCGGACTTGAGCGGCAGCTACGCGCTCGAGCTCGGCCTGGGTCCCCTGACGATCCCGGCGATCGACTACGCCTCGAGCCGCATGCGCATCGCGCTCGGCGGCGCGGTGATGCCGAGCCTCAGGGCCGACGCCACGGTCGGCGTCGAGAAGGTCGCCGCCAGCGAAGGCAAGCCGGCGAGCCACCGCATCAAGTCGGTCGACGTCGCCGCGCTGAAGATCCCCGAGGTCTCGGGCAGCGGGCTCAGGCTGACCATGGGGGTCGAAGGCGAGCAGATCCTGATCGAGCTGCCGACCGTCTCGTTGAAGGGCCTCTCGCTCGAGGGCGTGCACCTGCCCGGGCTCGACGCGGCGGCGCTGAAGACCGCCGAAGGCAAGTTCGACATCGCCTCGATCTCCGCGTCGATGTCCGCCTCGGTCGGCGACTCGCTGAAGGCCAACGGCGACCTCTCGCTCCAGGGTCTTCACGCCGAGGCGCTCTCGTCGGGCGCGGTCGACTTCGGCCTCGGCGACCTGACCCTCGACAAGCTCGGCTTCAAGAAGACCGACACGCAGGACAAGCCCGGCGGCGGCACGCTCATCAGCCGGATCATCGCCGTCGGCGGCAAGGCGAGCAAGCTCGGCAAGCTCTCGGTCGACGGCAGCTTCGACCGCAACACCAACGAGCTGACGACCACCGTCGGCCTCGGCGAGCTGACGCTGACGGGCGTCGACTACCTCGGCGCCGGCACGCGCCTCGGCGTCGGCAAGGCGGCGATGAAGGGCGTCAAGGTCACGGTCGGCGTGAAGTTCAAGGCCGGCGAGGTGCCCGACGGCGAGTCGCCGGTCGAGTCCCTGTGGCTGCACAAGCTGCACATCGACTCGCTGGCCGGGCGCGACATCCGCTACAGCGGCAAGGGCAACAAGCGTGAGCGCTTTGGCGACGGCAGCGAGCGCGTCAGCGCCATCGAGCGGTCGATCTCGCTCGCGGCGGGCACGCTCTACGGGATCGACGTCGGGCGCATGCGCCTCGACGGCGGCGACCCGTCGCTGGCCTTGTCGGTGGCGTCGGGCCGCGTGCAGGACCTCGACATCTGGATGCAGAAGAACGGCAAGCAGGTCCTCGACGCCAACGCCAGCGCCAGGGTCGACGGCGTGAGCGTGTCGCTCGTCGACGACGACCTGAAGCTCGGGATCGAGAGCTTCAGCGGCGACGCCGAGGTCGAGCTCGGCGAGGGCGACGGCGCGACCACGCTCGACGTCGAAGGCGTCAGCGTCGCCAACACCAAGGTCGCCGTCACCGACATGGGCACCGACCACCAGGCGACGACGGCGTCGATCGACAGCGTCACCGCCAAGCAGCTCGACTTCGGCATGGGCGTGAAGGGCTCGGGCATCAACACCGCGCACGGCCTGGCCGGCGCCTCGCTCCAGGGCATCACGCTCACCGATCAGGGCGGCGTGACCACGATCGCGATCGCTTCGGGCGAAGGCTCGCTCACCGCCAACGCCAAGCTGGTCGGCAAGACCTCCGGCAACTACGACGCCAACGACCCGCGCGCCCAGAAGAACGATCAATTCGTCGCGCCGATGTACAAGGTCGACTACGAGATCAGCGCGCTCGACAAGCTCAACGGGCAGACCAGGCTCCTCTACCCCAACGGCGAGACCTTCCTGCACCTGAACATCGTCAACGGCGTCATCAAGCTCGACGTCAGCGACAACATCCGCCAGATGTGGTCGAGCTGGTGGAAGGACATCAAGGGCGAGGACCTGTCGAGCTGGGGCTTCGACATGGACGCCTGGGGCAAGCGCATCCAGGCGATCCGCGACCTCGACGACAACGCGTTCTGGACCATGCTGCTCAAGGGCGTCGAATTCGCGTTCAACAAATGGGGCGAGTCCCTGACCGGCGGCTGGGCGAATATCGCCGACTCGGTTGTGAAGATGTTGAACGCCGACCCCAAGACGAAGCTCGTCGAGGCCCAACCGCTGGCATTCGCGTCGTTCCAGGACTCGCTCAACGACGCGATGAAGAAGTACGTCGACCAGGGCATCGAGACGGTGCTCGACTACGGCATGCTCTACGACATCGGCCGCGGCGATTACGGCCGCGCCGCGAGTGACGCCGGCCTGTGGCTGGTCGAGTGGTTCGGCGAGACCGTCGGCTGGGACGCGGCCGACGAGTGGGCCGAAGACAAACGCGAGGACTACAGCGCCGCGCGCGAGGCCGAGCTGCGCAAGATCGTCGCCAATTTCGTCGGCTATATCACCGGCGGCGGCGTCGACATGAAGCTCGGCAGCAAGGACGGGCAGCTCTCGGCGACGAAGACGCCGCTGGCCGGCGGCGCGACGCGCCCGCTCCTCTCGAGCCTGCTCGACATCGACGTCGCCGGCGGCGGCTCGCTGGCGGGCGGGATCTCCGTCAGCGCCCTTGGCACATTGCGACAATTTCACTTCGCCGACGGCGGCACCGAGATCGACATGGCGAAATTGCAGTTCGGGGCCGACGCGACCGGCCAGGGCAACGTCGGCTTCGACGAGGAGACCAGCCGCTTCTCGCAGGCGGACGTCGATCTCTCGGCCGGCACCTGGATCGTGTTCGAGGGCCTGCGCTTCAAGGTCGACAAGAAGAAGGACGAGCTCCCCGCCGGCGTGTCGAGCGTGCAGGACAGCTACGCCCAGAACGGCGACAGGACCACCGACCACGGCCCGACCTCCAACGGCAACACCGTGCGCTACGACGCCGGGCAATATTCCGAGATGATGCTCGACGGTCAGGATCCGGTCGGACCCGACTACACGACCACCCTGAAGACCGGCGACAAGATCAAGGCGGGCGCGATCGGCATCGTGTCCGACGACTGGGCCGAGCAGTTCAAGTCGCAGAAGATCGCCGCGCAGAACGCCGAGGTCTTCGGCAAATACGCCCCCAAGACGAAGACCGCGCGCTGAGCAGGCGCGATGTCAATTGGCGGGCGTGCCGAAGTCCTGGGTCCAGTAGCGCTGATAGAGCGTCTCGTCCCAGGCGACATAGCCGACCCCGAGCCTCGTCACGTACGACGACATCAGGTTGGAGCAGTGACCGGCCGAGAGCATCCACGCGGCGACGACGTCCTCGGGCGTGAAGACCCCGCCGGCGAGGTTCTCGGCGGCGGCCTGCGGTTCGAAGCCGGCGTCGTCCAGGCGCTCGAGGAGGGTGCTGCCGTCGGAACCCTCGTGCTGCACGACGCCGGTCATGGCCATGTCGAGCGTGTGGCAGCGGGCCGCTTCGCGCAGGCGCGCGTCGAAGGTGACCGCGCCGACCGGCGGGTAGTAGACCCCGCCACAGGTCGCACCGCCGGCGCGCCGCTGATTGGTGAGCTGGAGCACGCGGTCCTCGAAATAGCGCCAGCCCGAAGGCCAGGTCGCGTCGTTCCTGCAATCGAGCGCGCAGCCGCCGCAGTCGCCGGCGCAATCGTAGTCGTTGGCGGCGCTGCACGCGCCCGGGCAGCAGCCGTCACCGCCCTGGCAGGCGCTGATCGGCGTCGAGCGGCACTGGCGCGTGCACGCCGTGCCGTCGAGCGTATCGGCGGTGCAGGCGACGCCGTCGTCGCAAGCGACCGGGCAGGTGTAGAGCGGATCGCAGGTCTCGCCCGGCTCGATGACGGCGTTGCCACAGACGGGCGCGCAGTCGCCGTCGTTGTTCGCGTTGCAGCCCGCGGGGCAGCAGCCGTCGCCGCTCACACAGACCGAGATCGGTGTATGGCCGCAGGCGCGCGTGCAGCTCGCGGCGCTGCCGGTGGCGGTGTCGGTGGTGCACGCGTTGCCGTCGTTGCAGCTCGTCGGGCAGCTGCCCGGCGGGTCGCAGGTCTCGCCCGACTCGACGACGCCGTTGCCGCAAGCAGGCGCGCAGTCGCGGTCGTTGTTGTTGTTGCAGCCGCTCGGGCAGCAGCCGTCGGGGCCGGTGCAGGTGGTGATCGCGGTCGAGGTGCAGGCGCGCGTGCAGCTCGAGGCGCTGCCGGTGAGACGGTCGGTGGTGCACACGTTGCCGTCGTTGCAGCTCGTCGGGCAACTGCCGGGCGGGTCGCAGGTCTCGCCCGGCTCGATGACGCCGTTGCCGCAATCGGGATCGCAGTCACCGTCATTGAGCACGTTGCAGCCGTCGGGGCAGCAGCCGTCCCCGTGACGACAGGTCGTGACGGCGGTGCGCTCGCAGCGGCGCGTGCACTCGCTCGCGGCGCCGACGATCGTGTCGACGGTGCAGGCGTCGTTGTCGTTGCAGCTCGTCGGGCAGGACGACGGCGGGTCGCAGCGCTCGGGTGACTCGACGACGCCGTTGCCGCAGACCGGATCGCAGTCGCCGTCATTGAGCGCGTGGCAGCCCGCGGGGCAACAACCGTCGCCCGGGACGCACACGACGATCGGGGTGTTCGAGCAGTTGGCGCTGCAGGCGGCGGCGCTGCCGAAGAGGCGGTCGACGGTGCAGGCGTTACCGTCGTCGCACGAGGTGGGGCACGAGGCGGGCGGGTCGCAGCGCTCGGGCGGCGAGACGAGGCCGTCACCGCAGCTCGGCGAGCAGTCGCCATCGCTGGCGGCGTTGCACCCGGCGGGACAGCAGCCGTCACCGCCCGCGCAGGTCGTGCGCTCGGTGAATACACAACGCGCCGTGCACGCAGAGGCCTCTCCGACCAGTGAGTCCGCGGTGCAGACCTGGCCGTCGTCGCACGAGGTGGGACAGGCGCCGGGCGGATCACACGCCTCGGGGCCGTCGATGCGGCCGTCGCCGCAGACGTGGTCGACACAGGCGCCGTCCTCGTCACAGAAGTAGCCATCCGGGCACGCACAGATCGTGGTGCCGGGGCCGTCGTCGGGCTGCGCGGCGGCGTCACCATCCGCGGACACCTCGTTGAGCGGGGTGTCCTCCGAGGGCACATCGGGCGTCGACGCGTCGGTCTCGACGCGCGTCTCGGTCTCGGCGTCGACCTCGGCGATCTCCGTGTCACCACCGCCGAGGTCCGCGTCCACATCGCGCTCGGCGACAGCGTCGCCGTCGTTCGCGTCGGCGCCGCCGTCCACCGCGCCGTCCGCGCCATCCACCCCATCCACGCTCGCGAGATCGGCGTCCTGCGCATCGCGGATCACATTGGCCGCGTCATCGTACGCCGGGATGCACGCGCTCACGATCGTCACCGCGCCTGCGACCGCGTACGCGAGCCACGGCGGGACAAGACGACGACCTCCACCTGTCCCCTCGAGCCCAGCACCGAACATCCGCCTCCCCCATCGTTCGATCCCCGCCGAGGATACCGAAGGCGGGATCTCATCGCCAATCGAGGCACGCTGACCGTTGTCGTCGGCACCGAGCTGGCGTAAGGCGTGGGGATGACCGCGACGGCCCACGATTTCCTCACGCAGCTCGACGCGCTCCACACGGCGGCGGACGACAAGATGCGCCCCGCGATCGGCATGCTCGCGGTGGCGACGCGCTGTCGCCTGGGCGAGGGGATCGCCGAGCTCGGCGCCCTCCCGGAGAGCGCGCGCCTGCACGTGCTCAAGCTCCTCGTCTCGGTCATGCCGCCGACGCCCGCGCTGCGCGACGTCGCACTCCGCGCGGTCATGGACGCCGACAGCTTGTGGCTGGCGGCCGAGCCGGAGCTCTCCGAGCGCATCATGGCGGTTTGGTCGGGGTTGTCTCCGGCGGAGGCCGGCTGGTCCGAGCTCACCCAGGCCGATCGCTTCGTATGCATCACGCGCCTCGTCGCCGCGGGCTACCCGCCCAGCGCCGAGTTCGAGCCGTTCCTGCGCGCGCTCACGAGCGAGACCGATCGCGAGGCGGCGATCGTCGCCTGGTGTCGCGAGCGCGACTGGAGCGCGTCCGAGGCCGAGAACGCCTGGCTGCGTCACACCCAGCGGCCGATGGCGCGTCTCGAGGCGATGGCGAGCGTGCTCTCGCGCGTGACCGCCTCTCACATCATCGCGAGCGAGTGGCTCGGCGACGCGGAGCGGGCGTGGCAGGAGGCCCCGCGCGACAACCTCGGGCGCGCGCTCGCCGACGCGCGCTTCTCGGCGGTCCTGTCGGCGGCGGGCGACCTCGCCAGCGCCGAGGGCCTGCTCGGACACGCGCTCGCCGGCGCGGCGCGCGAGAACGAGCCGCTCGAGCGCGCGCGCATCTACCGCGTCGCCTTCGAGGCCGCCGCTGGCCTGGCGCGGCACGACGCGCGCGGCACGGCCGTCGAGCCCTGGCTCGGCGCGGTCGAGAAGCTCATGAACGACAAGGCCCTCTTGCGCCATCGCGAGGTCTTCCTCGACGCACGCGCCGCCGCCGTGCGCACCTTGCCGCGCGCGGTGATGACCGGCGGCGAGGTCGCGGTCGACCGCGGCCATCAGCTCCTCAAGGAGCTCTGTCGGCGCCTGCCCGAGCGCTGGCTCGACCTCCTGCACTGGGCGACGGTGGGCATGCTGCAGGCCAGGGCCGGCCGCAGCAGCGAGCTCCTGGTCCAGACGATCGGCGACGCCCTCAAGAAGGATGGCCTGCCGCGCCCCATCCCGGCGATCACCGCCGACGAGATCCTGCGCCGCCTCACGCCGGTCGCGCCCGACCAGGTCCTCGCGCTCGGCGAGCGGCTCGCCCACCCGGTGCAGCGCGCGCTCTGGTGGTCCAGCGCGGCGCCGTTCTGCCCCGGCCCATCAACGGATGCAGAGACGGCTCAGGTCGACTGATTCGCCGGCGGCTTGTCCGCGCACACCTCGCCGTGCAGCGCGCGCTTGACCAGGAGCGCGAGGCTCAGCGAGCGCTTGAGCGCGAAGGTCTCGAGCGGCTCCGGCCATCCGCTCGGGAGCTGCGCGACCTCCTCCGGCCAGGGTTGCCCGCGCTGGAGCCAGCGCTCGCCGATCCTGACGTAGAGCTCGGAGAAGTGCGCGAGCGTGCCGTCCGCGTTGACCGAGGCGAGCATCACCCATTCGCGATCGGGCGCGACCTTGCGGGTGTCCTCGACCCGCAGCCCCTTGCGCAACCGCGTGCGCAGGCGCGCCACGTCGCGGAAGTCGCCTTCGACGGTGCCGTCGGCCAGCTCCCCGCGTCGCCAGATCTCGAGCCCTTCGCGCAAGAGCTCTGCCACCGGGACGGGCAGCTCGGGGTCCGCCGGATCGAGGTCCGGCGTTCGCTTCTTGTCGTTGGTCGGGTCGAGCGCGCGCACGACGTGATCCTTGCGGCGCTGGACCCAACGCTCCTTGGGCGCGCCCTCCTGACCGCAGCCGAGCAGGCGCGCGCGCGCGTCTTCGGCGGCGATGTGCGCCGCCGCCTCCTCGACCAGCGCGACGAACTGGCGCCAGTCGGTCTCCCAGTCGAAGCACTCGGCCACCTCGCGCAGCGCGAGCTCCTGCGCGCGCCAGCAGGTCAGCGCCGCGGACGAGGCCGAGCTCAGGTCGATCGTGTGCTCGTGCGGTCGGCCGCCGAGCGCCGAGCTGACGACGTGGCCTGGCCGCGCGAACGACAAGCCGACCGGCTCGCTCACGACCTGCGCGACGTTGACCCCCACGACCTCGCCGCGCTGGTTCAGAAGCGGCCCGCCCGAGCTGCCCGGCCCGACGGTGGCGTCGTGCTGGATGAGCCCGTACTGCAGGGCGCCGACGACCCCGGCCGAGAACGACCAGGGCGTCTCCTGCGGGTGGCCGAGCGCGTAGATGCGATCGCCCGGGCGCACGCCGGACTCCGACCAGCGCAGGCTGGCGTGCTCACCGAGCGAGCGCGCCGGCTCGAGCGCGGCGAGATCGGCGACCGCGTCGGCACGCACGACGCGCGCCGGCATGAGCTCGCGCCCGTTCTCGAAGAGGAAGCGCATGATGCCGCCGTCCATCGGCGAGTACGTCGCCCGGCCCGGCCGAAAGAGCATGACCGAGACCTGACCCGGCAGGTCGACGACGTGGTTCGCCGTCAGGATGCGCCCCTCGACGTCGAAGAAGCCGGCGCCGTAGACGGTCTTCTTGTCCTCCCGTTGGTTGACGACGAGCACGATCGCGGGCAGCGCGTCCTGCACGACGTCCTGCTCGGTCGGCGGCGCCGAGAGCGCGTCGGACACCGGCGTCGGCGTCGGCGCGGGGGGTTGCGAGCCGCAGGCGAGGGCCACGAGGAGCGGAGGCAGGACCAGTAGACGTGACATCGGGCGCCTTGTGGGGTTCTCGAGACCGTAGCTGGACAGGGTTCGAGCCACGAGCTGTGTGCGCCGATTATTCTTCGCGGCACGCGCGCCCGTCAACGATGCGCCCCGACCGCGCCCGACCGGGCGCCGCTCGAAATCCCGAACCGGTCGATTCATCCTACGAGATATAGAAGTGCCGTCCTTTGTAGGCGGACCCGATCCTGGTATGGTCGCCCCATGTCGTTGAGCCACGAGGAAGTCGCGACCGCCGTCGGGGCGATGCGTGAAGGCCTTCAGATCATCGATCGCGGCTGGCGCTATGTTTTTCTTAACGATGCGGCCGCCGCGCATGGCCGCCGCGCCGCGCACGAGCTCATCGGCAAGACGATGATGGAATGCTACCCCGGCATCGACGAGACGCCGCTCTTCGACCACCTGCGCGCGGCGATGGGCGACGGCCGGGCCGCCGCGATCGAGAACGTCTTCCGCTATCCCGACGACGCCATTCGCACCTTCGAGCTGCGCATCGAGCCGTGCCCCGTCGGGATCATCATCCTGTCGCTCGACGTCACCGATCGGCGCCGCCTCGAGGATCAGTTCCGCCACGCCCAGAAGATGGAGGCGATCGGGCGGCTCGCCAGCGGCGTCGCCCACGACTTCAACAACCTGCTGAGCGTGATCCTGAGCTACTCGTCGATGCTGCTCGAGGATCTGCGTCCCCTCGACCCGCTGCGCGACGATCTGCTCGCCATCCAGCGCGCGGGAGAGCGCGCGGCCGACCTCACGCGCCAGCTCCTCGTGATGAGCCGTCAGCAACCGGCCGAGGTCCGCGTCACCGATCTGAACGCGCTCCTGTCGAGTGCGCGCAAGATTCTCGAGCGCATCATCGGCGCCGATGTCGAGCTGACCTTCCGCCTCGACGGCCAGGCCGGCGCGGTCATGGTCGACCCCGGCCACTTCGATCAGGTCGTGATGAACCTCGTCGTCAACGCGCGCGACGCGATGCCCGATGGCGGCAAGCTGACGATCGAGACGCGCGACGTGCTCCTCGACGAGGCCTACGCTGCCCAGCACCTCGAGGTCACGCCTGGCCGCTACACGATGCTCGCCGTCAGCGACACCGGCATCGGCATGGATCGCGCGACCCAGGAGCGCATCTTCGAGCCCTTCTTCACGACCAAGGACAAGGGCAAGGGCACCGGACTCGGGCTCTCGACGGTCTTCGGGATCGTGCGCCAGTTCGGCGGCAGCATCTGGGTCTACAGCGAGCCGGGCGCGGGCACGACCTTCAAGGTCTACCTGCCGCGCGCCGAGCCGGGCGCGTCCAGCGCCGAGGCCCCGGCCGAGCCCGAGAGCCTGCTCGGCAACGAGACCATCCTGCTCGCCGAGGACGATCCCGACGTGCGCCGCGCCGCAAACGACATCCTGCGACGCTACGGCTACCGCGTGCTCGAGGCGAGCAACGGGGGCGAGGCGCTCATCATCTGCGAGCGCCACCCGCTCGAGATCCACCTTCTGCTCACCGACGTCATCATGCCGCGCATGAGCGGGCGCGAGCTGGCGACGCGCCTGTGCAAGCTGCGCCCCGACATGAAGGTGCTCTTCATGTCCGGCTACACCGACAACGGCGTCGTCGAGCACGCGATCCTCGATCCCAACGCCGCCTACATCCAGAAGCCGCTCGTGCCCGATGGGCTCGCGCGCCAGGTGCGGCGCGTGCTCAGCGGCGCAGCCACGCGGCGGTGATCACGCGCGGCGTTGACGCGCGGGGAGATCCTCGACCAGCAACGGCGAGTCGAGCGGCGTGCGCGAGGCGGCGAAGGTCGCGCGCACGAGCCACGGGTTCGGCGGCGGCGTGCTCCAGTCGAGCGGGAACTCCTCGTGCGCCGGCTGCGTGAGCGGACAGTAGACGTGCGCGAAACGCTGGCGCAGCTCGCGCATGATCCAGGTGCGGCTCGGCCGACAACCGACCCCGTGCAGCGCGTTCTCGGGCGCGGGGGGCTCGTGGTGGCGCAGGAGCTCGTCGGCGGCGCTCGGGCTCACGCAGGTCTCGAGGAGGAGGAGCGAGCCGGTGCGCGCCGCGAGGAAGTCGAGCGCGCGGGCGGGATCGGCGAGGTGATAGAGCACGCCGTAACAGAAGACGATGTCGAAGGTGTCGCGCATCTCGTTCGGCGGCTCCTCGAGATCGATCAGCCGCGCCTCGAGGTCGGGGTGGCGCTCGCGCAGGAGCGAAAGGTTTCTCGGATCGCCCTCGCTCGTGACGACGCGCGCGCCGCGGTCGACGAAGAAGCTCGTGAGGTCGCCGATCCCCGCGCCGACCTCGAGCACCGTGCGTCCCGCGAAGTCGAAGCCGAGCGTCGCCAGGTGCTCGAGACGGCGCTGGTTGTGGCGCAGATAGTGAAAGGACCAGAAGCTCTGGCGCGGGTCGCTCGCGGCGCTCATGGGCTCAGCGCCGAGCCCGGCTTGAAGCCGCGCGCGAAGCCGCGGCAGGTGACGACGTCGCTCGGGTGCTCGGTGAGCTTCCAGCCGTCGACCTTCGCGAAGCCCGCCGCACGCAACATCGCGCCGAGGCAGTGTAGCGTGGGCACCCACCAGTTCGACGGGTTCTGCCCATACTCCGCACCCGGATAGAGCTCTGCGACCACGCCGCGATAACCGTGCCCGAGCCCGCCCTGATAGACGCTGAAGTCATCGAGGATCGCCGACTCGACGAGGATCGCGCCATCGCAGACCGCGCTCAGCGCGTCGAGCCCGAGCAGCGGGTGGCGCAGGTGATAGACCACCCCGAAGCACAGCACGAGATCGAAGCGCCCGAGCCGCGCCTCGCTCACGTCGTAGACGCTCATCGCCTCGCGCGCACACCGCGACGCCGAAAAGCCGAGCGCCTCGCGGCACAGGTCGAAGCCCTCCCACCCGCGCCGCGCCCCATCGGGCAGGAACCCCAGCGAGTCCGAGAAGTCGTCGATGGCGACGACCTCGCGCGCGCCGCGTCTCAGCGCCTCGAAGCTCCAATAGCCATCCCACGCACCGACGTCGAGCACGCGCAGCCCGTCGAGGCGCTCCGGCAGACCATAGGCCGCCGCGTCGAGCGGCGCCCACCCCGGCGTCTCGATCCCACCGGGCAGCGCGATGCGATGGTACCAATACGGTACCGCCTGCACACGCTCGGCGATCGACGGGCTCACGCCGCGATGATGCCCGTCGTGCTCCTGTCCCGGCAAGCGCCTCCACCTTCGCCAGCGCTCACCGGCTTCGCGGGCCACACCGGCCCCGCCTCACGCTTGACCGACGGCCAGCGATCGGTCTAACTCGCTCGCGATGGTTCGAGCGCGTGCGGCACTCGACCCTCCCTGCCTTCCGCTCTGCGCTCCCAGCGCACCGTCGCCCCGCCCCTGCGAGGAGCCTCATGCCCAACCTCCGCTTCGTGCTGGCCTGCGCCACCGGGCTCGCCCCCCTTTCCTGCGGCAGCCGCGCCCCCGACGCCACGGGCCCGTCGCTCGCGCTGAGCATCGCCCCGCTCCAGCTCGCCGGCATCGACTACGCCTGCTACGACCTGCGCATCGACGGCCCCGCCGGCCCGGTCTGGAGCGCCGGCGACCCGACGCGCGCCTACGTCGACGGCGACACCGACACGCTCTGCTCGTGGCGCTACGGCAACGGCGCCGGCGGCGACCTCGCCTACATCGCCCCGTGCGACGCCGACGACGGCGACGCCGAGGCCCCGGCCACCGCGGACAACACCGTCACCCTGTGGGTCGACGGCCTCTACCGCGACCCCGACGGAGACCACGACCCGACCGAGGACGTCGACATCGGCGACTGGCAGGACCCCTGCCCCGACGGCTGCACGCTCACCGCCACCTGCCGCGAGAACGCCGACACCCTCGTCGCCTTCGAGCTCACCCTCCTGCGCCAGGCGAACCAGGGCTTCTTCGACGTCGCCGTCAACTTCGCCGACGTCTTCTGCTCGGCCAAGCTCGACTGCCAGGACACCCTGCTGCACGACCCCGCCACCGGCGAGCGCGGCCCGACCGCCGTGCTCGCCTTCGCCTGCACCGCCGGCGCCGCCCCCGACGGCGCCCCCGAGCCGACCCACCTCTACCTCGACGACGTGCGCGTCGACTGCGCCGGCCCCCCCGCCACCTCCTACCTCATCAACCCCTCGCTCGGCCCCGGCAACCTCGGCGGACGCGCCCCCGGCCTCTTCCAGATCGCCACCTACCGCGGCCAGGAGTCCCTGCCCGGCTACTCCAAGTGCTACTGGAACACCGCGCTCGGCCTCGACGTCGAGACCCTCGCCGACCCCGGCGTGCTCGGCCCCGACTGCACGCTGCATGCGCGCGGCACCGCCTCCGCCGCGCCACTCGACGGCGGCCACACCCCCGCCGACGCGATCTACCCCGTGCTCACCTGGTCGGTCCCGCTCACCGACGACACCGGCGCCCTCGTCTGCGACAGCCACCCGCTCAACGGCACCCCCTCCGGCGTCGCCACCACCTACACCGACTCGTCCGGCGAGCACTTCGACTGCGCGCTCGACTGCGTCACCGGCTCGGTGACCTGCCCGGGTCGCGCGGTCTGCGACGCCTCCCCGCTCGGCCTCGACACCCCGATCACCCTCTCGCAATCCGAAGGCGGCGCCGGCGCCCCGAGCCTCGTCACCCTCGCCTTCGAGGGCACCGACTACACCTACACCCTGCCGCCCGGCTACGCCGTTTCGACCTGCTGCGCCGACGACTGCTGCACCGGAGGGACCACCCGATGAGCCCGCTCCGCCTCGCCACCGCCGCGCTCGCGCTCGCCCTCGCCGCCCTGGCCACCCCCGGCGCCGCCCACGCCCAACCGCTCGACGTCGAGCTCTCCTTCGTGCCGCCCGGCGCCCCCTACACCGGCGAACAGCAGCCGCTCGACAGCGAGTTCACCCTCGTCATCACCTACAACTTCAAGGCCCACACCTGGAGCGGCGTCGAGCTCACCCTCGCCCTCCCGAACAAGCTCACCCATCCGCGCATCGTCATCGGCACCGACTCCGAGACCGGTGACACCTTCGCCTCCAGCGCGCTCATCGCCGGCGAAGCCGACACCCTGCGCTGGGTCGGCACGCCCGCCGCCAACACCGCCATCAGCGGCCAGATCTTCGTCCGCCTCACCGCACAGGCCTGGGCCCAGACCCCCTACGGCCCCTCGATCGACGGCACGCCCTACGACTTCACCGCCACCCTGGTCGGCTACGTCGACGGCAGCCCGACCCTCACGACCGACTCCGCCACCGGGCGCCGCACCGGCGTCGGCGCCGCCGACGTCAAATGGCAATATGCCGGCCAACTCTACGGCACCGGGCCCAACTATGCCCCCGAGGCCATGCTCCACCAGGTGACCGGCGAGCCCGGCGTGCTCTTCCGCTACAACTATCGCGTCTACAACTGCGGCACCAATCCGGTCGACGCAGGCGGCACGATGACGATCACCGTCGGCAGCGCGCTGCAGGTCGCGCGCCACTGGGCCGGCAACAACACCGGCGCCTACCCGGGCTCCTTCGCGCCGAGCGTCGGCCCCCTCGTACCGCCCGGCACCGACGGCGAGATCTGGAGCACCACCCCCGGCACGCCCGCGCAGCTCTCGATCACCCACCCCTACCGCCTCGACGCCCCCTCCAACTGCGGCTACACCACGAACTACTACGTCGACCTCTGGGCGAGCTGCCAGACCCTCGCCGACCGCGTCGCCGCCGCCCAGGCCAACCAGCCCCTGACCCCCTGGCAGATCGCCGGCGTCGCCACCCTCTACGAGCCGCACTTCGGCCAGCCGAGCACGCTCACCACCGCCCCCGCGCCCACCACGCCGACGACGATCCCCGCGCTCACCTGCGGCGGCGGCGGCACGCTCGTCAAGTCGGGCGACCACAACCCGCCCGCCGGCCCCAACAACGTCTCGCTCGACGCCGAGGTCGCGTGGACCATCACCTTCGAGTCGCCGACCGGCGTCGCGAGCATCGACGACTTCGCGCTCGTCGACATCCTGCCCGGCCGCGGCACCACCACGAGCTTCCTCGTCAACACGCTCTTCACCGATCGCGGGCTCACGCCCTACTTCTGCACCCACACGCCGGGCGTCTTCCTCACGCCCGCCCAGGTCGCCACGCTCATCGGCTCCTCCTGCCTGCCGGCGATCACCGTCTCCGATCGCTGGCGCCACGCCCCGAGCCAGGACCCTGCCCTCGTCACCCACTTCGCGCTCGTCGGCGACTACGCCCCGCCCGCCAACGCCGAATACGGCCTCACCAAGTCTTCGCTCTCGGGCCGCACCTACGTCCCGACGAGCTTCGACTCCAGCGTCGGTCCCGACTTCGCGCTCCTGCGCAACCGCGCCTACCTGACCGGCCAGGCCGACCTCGACTTCGATCCCGACACCGCGCCGACCACCTTCGGCGACGCCATCGCCGAGACCGGCACCGAGGACCCCTTCGAGGACGTCGGCTCCGCGCACGTCATCGACTACGCCTGCCCGAGCGTACCGCTCGCGCCGAGCGGCCAGGGCTCCGCGCTCGTCGCGCCCGGCGACTGCACCTACGCGCGCTTCGTCGTGCGCAGCAACATTCCCTATCGCGCGGGGACCAACGTCTCGGTGCAGGTCACGATGCCCGACGGCGTGACCGTCGTCGACACGCTCACAAGCACCAACATGTGCATCGAAGATCCCGACGGCACCTTCATCGAGCCGCTCGACTTCTCGGACCCGACCTTGACCTGGCAGCTCGGCACCGCCGACGCGCCCTGCTCGCTCTTCACGAACAACCCCTGGGTCCAGGTCGACTTCTGCGTCGACGAGGACCACCCGTTCGAGAACGGCCAGACCTTCGACGTGCGCATCGATCTCCTCGACCACGCCTACGAGCCCCCTCCCGGCACGAGCTGCCCCGCCGGCCTCCCCACCACCTCGACCTGGACCTACACCATGCTCGTGCCCGGCGAGATGAGCGCCGCGGTCGCCCCGATCTGCCGCACCGACGGCGCCATCTCCTTCGTCAGCACCGCGCGCAACACGGGCGGCATGGATCTCAGCGACGTGCTGCTCGCCTTCGAGCTGCCCTCGATCGCCAACGGCTCCGACGCCGATACGACCTACCTCGGCATCGACGCGATCGACACCGGCGGCCAGCCCTACATCGTGCAGGCCTCGAGCGACGGCCTCGACTGGTCGCTCAGCCCGACCCCCGGCGATCCCGCCGTGCGCTTCCTGCGTCTCCTCGGCACCGCCACCGGAGGCTTGAAGATCGACGCGCTCACCGGAGCCCCGATCACCTTCGAGGTCCTGCTCGCGAGCCCGGCCGTGAGCGGCGACGCGCTCTACGGCGGCGGCACCCTCGACGCGCTGACCGGCTTCGGCGCCCTGCCGACCGCCGACGCCGCCGCGAACCAGCCCTACGTCGTCGGCGGCTGCAAGGAGCTGCGTGTCGTGAAGTTCTTTGACGCCGACGGCGACGGCCAGCAGGGCCCGGGCGAGCCGCTCCTGTCCGGCTGGACCTTCGCCGTCGACAACGCCGACGGCGCCCCGATCGCCGAAGGCACGACCGACGCCAGCGGCACCACGACCTTCCTGCTCGCGCTCGGCGACTACACCGTGACCGAGCTCCCGCGCGACACCGCCCCCTCGACCTGGTCGATCACCACCCCCGCCGACGCCGTCGCCGACGCGACGACCCAGGTCAGCATCGCGCTCGCCGCCGAGCCGCCCGACCTCCTCTTCGGCAACGTGTGCCGCTGCCCCGACGGCGACGCCGACCTCTGCACCGGGCGCTGCCTCGCCGACGGCACCTGCGACGACACCTTCACCGTCACCTGCGACGACGGCGAGCAGTGCACCCTCGACGCCTGCGACCCCACCACCGGTCTTTGCGGCGCGGCGCCCAAGCCCTGCGACGCCATCGACTACTACGTCGCCGTGAGCGACGCCGACGGCACGCCCGCCGGCACGATCCACTGCGTGCTCCAGGCCGGCGAAGCCCCGATCTGCGACACCGACCAAGACGGCCACCTCCGGATCTGGCCGCTCGGCACCCCGACCATGCAGACCTGCGGCGGCCTGCAGGTGCAGTAAGGGCCCCGGCCGAAATAAACTGCCCAACAAAGGCGCCGGGCGGCGGCCCAAGGGCAAGGCGGGAGGGCGACGCTGTATCGAGATACCGCGAGCCCGACCAACGAAGCCCTTGGGTCGCCGACCAAGCCGACTTGGGCAGGTTATAAGGATCGGGGCCCTAAGTGCACCGCAGGAGAGATAGGCTCAAGCAGCCGAGAGCGGATCGTCGGCGAGGCCAAGGCGCCGCGACGAAGCGGTACTTGAAGTACCGCGAGGAGCGGCAACGCCGGCATCGTCGACGAGGCGCCTCGGACCTTGAGCCTATCTCGACGGAGGTGCACTAAGGCGATTGACTCGACCTGGTCCCCCGTTGCCGCCATGATGGAGCGACGACGACCCGCTCGAGGCCACATGTCCCGCTCCCTCGGCACGCTCCTGTCGCTATCCCTCTTCAGCGCGTGTGACGCCGAGGTCGCAACCCTCCACGCCGACGCCTCGCGCTCCCACGACGCGCACGATGCCGCCGCGCCCGACGCCCAGGGCGACGACGTGCCCGCCGAGCCCGACACCCAGGGCGACGACGTGCCCGCCGAGCCCGACGTCCTCGCCGACATCGACATCAACCGCGACACAGCAAGCGATACGGCGGGCGAGCTCATCACCGATCCCACCGACACGACCGACACGATCGAGCCCGACACCGCCGACCCCGACACCCCCGACCCCGCCCCCGCGCCCGCACGCTATCTGCCGGGCCCGCTGCACTCACCGCTCAACGAGGTCGTGCGCGCCACCATCGTCGACATCGCCACGCGCGGCCCCGACCTCGCCGACGACGTCTTCATGAAGGTCGGCGACTCGATCACGGTCACGCCGAGCTTCCTCGACTGCTTCGCCGGCCCCTCGGTCGACCTCGCCGGCCGCACGACACTGTCGCCCACCCTCGAGCACTTCCTCGCCGGCGACGCCGCCGGCGCGACGCCGTTCGACCGCGACAGCCTCGCCGCCGAGGGCGGCCGCACCGCGCGCTGGGCGATCACCGGCTCCCCGAGCCCGCTCGACCAGGAGCTCGCCGCCATCCATCCCCGCTTCGCCATCGTCATGTTCGGCACCAACGATATGGGCTGGTTCGGCGAAGACATGGCGCGCACCCTGCGCTGGTACGCCGAAGGCTACCTCCAGCTCGTCGACGGCCTCGCCGCGCGCGGCGTCGTGCCGATCCTCATGTCGATCCCGCCCCGCACCAACGACGCCTTCCTCGCGCGCTGGGTGCCGACGGTCAACGACCTCGTGCGCGGCGTCGCCCAGACCCGCCAGCTCCCCTTCGTCGACTATCACGCGGCGCTCGTCTCGCTGCCCGCCCAGGGCCTGCGCGCCGACGGCGTGCACCCCAACGCCGCCCCGACCGGCGCTTGCGACTTCAGCGCCGCCGGCCTCGCCTACGGCCAGAACCAGCGCAATCTCCTCACCCTCGAGGCGCTCGACCGCACGCTCGGCGCCTACCACGCCGAGCCGCCGCCCGACCCCGGCGGCTGGGTGCTCGCGGGCGAGGGCCGCGCCGACGCCCCGTACCTCGTCGACGCCCTGCCGTTCTTCGACGCGCGCGACACCTCACGCGCCGGCGCCGATCGCTTCGACCGCTACCTCGGCTGCGGCTCCGGCCAGGACGAGTCCGGCCCCGAGTTCGTCTACCGCCTCGAGCTCGACCGTGACGTCCGCCTGCGCGCCCTCGTGCTCGATGTCGGTGCGACGGACATCGATCTGCACTTGCTCGGCGCCGAGCCCGATCCCTCCCGGTGCCTCGCCCGCCACGACACCCTCATCCAGGGCACCCTCGGACCCGGCACCTATCACCTCGTCGCCGACACCTTCGTCGGCGCCGACACCACCGAGAGGAGCGGCCCCTACCTGCTCGTCGTCACGACCTGCGCCCCGGACGACCCCGTCTGCGACCCGCGCCTCGACGCCCCCTGAGATGCGCGCGCGCGATCACTCGGGATCGCGAAACTCCGGCGCCTTCTTCGTCAACAGCGCCGCGATCCCGATCTGACACTCGCCGGTGGCGATCAGCTCCGCCGCCCGCTCTCGCTCCTCGGCGATCGCCTCGCCATACGATCGGTCCCCCGCGCCGCGGATCACCGCCAGCGCCGCCCGCACCGCGCGCGGCCCGTTGCCCGCGATCGCCTCCGCCAGCCCGAGCGCCTCGTCCAGCACCGCGCCCGGCGCGCTCACCCGATTGCACAGCCCGAGCGCCAGCGCCTCCGCCGCGCCGACCTTGCGCGCGGTGAGGATCAGGTCCGCCGCCCGCCCCGGGCCGACGAGCCGCGCCAGCGCCACGCCGCCGCCCAGATCGGGCATCAAGCCGAGCCGCACCTCCGAAAAGCAGATCGTCGCCTCCGGATCCATCACGCGCAGGTCGCAGCGCGCCGCGATCTCAGCGCCGCCTCCATAGGCCAGCCCCGGTAGCGCCGCGATGATCGGCACCGGCAGCGCAAAGAAGCGATCGAGCACCGCGTGCAGCTCGCCGAGCATCACCCGCGCCGGATCGGCGCTCCGTTTGGCGAGCGCCTCGGCGAAGCGCTGGATCTGCGGGTTGTCCGGGCTCACGTCCATGCCGGCCGAGAAGACCCCGCCCGCCCCGGTCAGCACCACCGCCCGCGGCAGCGCGGCCGCCAGCTCGTCGGCGACCTCGCCCAGCCGCCGCCACAGCTCGGACCCCAGCGCGTTCTTGCGCTCGGGCCGGTCGATCGTCACGACCGCGACCCGCCCATGACGCTCACAGTGTACGGTTCCGCTTGCCACCATCGCGCCGCGATCCATAACCGATCCAGGGCCTGCTCGTCACGTCGCCGCTTGCACGATCGCCGCCGCCACCACCGCGTCCTGCCAGGCCATGCCGACGCTCTTGAAGAGGCGCGGCCGCTCCTCCGGCACCGCGACCTCTCCGCGCACGAGACGCGCCAGCGGCACCAGCGTCGCCGGATCGAGCGCGCCCTCGGCGATCGCCATCACCACGTCGCCCGCCTCGCGCAGCGCCGCCGAGCGCGCCTCGACCACCACCATCGCCCGCGCGCAGAGCGCCGCGTCGACCTCGCGCCGGTCCGGCTCGTGCGAGCCGATCGCGACCACCATCGCCTGCGCGCCGACCTCACGCCCGCTCACGATCGGCGTGCGCGCCGTCGTGCAGCAGCAGAGGATCTCGGCGCGCCCGATCGCGTCATCATCGGCGACCCGCGCCTCGAGCCCGAGCTCCTCCCGACAGCGCTCGACGAACGCCGCCACCCGCCCCGGGTCCCGCCCGCGCACCGCCACCTCGGTGATCGGCCGCACCGCGCACGCCGCCAGCACGTGCCCCCACGCCTGCGGCCCGGTGCCGAAGACGACGAGCCGCCGCGCCTCGGGGACCGCGAGGCGATCGATCGCCACGCCCGAGACCGCCGGCGTCCTCAGCGCCGTCAGCGCCGCCCCGTCGAGCACCGCGCGCGGCGCCAGCGTCTCCCGATCGAAGAGCAGGTAGGCGCCCTGGATCCGTGACCCGCGGCGCTGCGGCTCATCCGGTGCGACCGAGACGACCTTGACGCCCACCGCCCACGCGCTCGCCGAGGGCATCACCAGGAGGTGCCCCTGCCCTCCCCCCAGCCTGCCGACGACCGGGACCACCTGGCGCGCCGGATCATCCTCCGGCTCGAGCCCCGCGCGCAACGCCGTGGCGATCGCCGCGATCGCACCCTCCATCGACAGCGCCGCCGCGATCGCCGACGCGTCGAGATACGGCAGCCGGGCCGCGCTCATCGCAGGACGAACCCGAGCCCGATCGCGTCGCGCGGATCCCTTACGAAGCGATGCTCGCCGGTCTTGAACGCACACCCCTCGATCGCCGGCACCACCGCCGGCCGTCCCCCGGTCCCGCTGCACGGCTCGACGCGCGCCTCGATCCACGCGCGAAAGACCGAGCCGACGCACGACTCGTGCACCAGGACCCGCCCCTCGCGCATGCGCCCCTCGTCCGCGAGCAGCGCCACCCGCGCCGCCGTGCCCGATCCGCAAGGCGAACGATCGACCTCGCCGTCGGCGAAGACGGTCACGTTGCGCTGGTGCAGCTCCGCCGGTCCATCGCCGAGCGCGTCCCAGAAGATCGTGCCGTACACCCCATCGAGCCGCGGCTCGCTCGGGTGGCGTGCGACCTCGCTCCCGGCCAGCGACCTCTTGATCTCGCGCCCGAGCGCGATCAGCTCCGCGACCTGCCCCGCGGTTGCGCTCGACCCGAGCGCGGCCGCCTCGACCGACGCGTAGATCGCCCCGCCCCACGCGACGTCGACCAGCACCCGCCCGCGCGAGGTCTCGACCGGCCACCCCCGCGCCATCACGAACGCCGGCACGCTGACGAAGACCACCGCCTCGACCGCCCCGCTCCGACACGCCACCCTCGCCACCACGCGCCCCGACGGCACGTCGATCGCCACCTCGGTCACCCCGTCGGGCGCCGCCTCGACCAACCCCGACTCGACCGCCCACGTCGCCAGCGCGATCGTGCCGTGCCCGCACGCCGTCGAGTAGCCGTCCTTGTGCCAGAAGAGCACCCCGAGCGCCGCACCCGCGTCGTCGGGCGGCACCACGAAACAGCCATACATGTCGGCATGCCCACGCGGCTCGTGACACAGCATGCGCCGCACCTCGTCGAACGGCGCCGCGCGCGCGCGCTCACGCCGCTCGAGCACGGTGCGCCCCTCGATCGGCGGCACGCCGCCCGTGACGATCCGGAACGGCTCACCGCCGGTGTGATAGTCGACGGTCGTGATCAGCGACATCGTGGGCTGGCACTATCGGCCGCGTCGCTCGGCGCCGTCAACCCGCCGGCCTCGCGCGCGTCCGTCTCGTGCACCGGCCGGCCCAGAGACCGCCGATCACCACCAAGAGCCCTGAGCCCGAGCCGGCGCCACCGCCCGCGCAGCCCTCGTCGCCGCCGCCCGACCCCACACCTTCGATCACCTCTTCGCCCACCTCGGCGCCCTCGGCCTCACCGCCGCTCTCGACCACCTCGGGCCCGCCCTCGGCGAGCGGCAGCGGATCGAGCACGGTCACCAGCAGCGCCTCCGACCCGGCGTTGCCGCTGACGAAGAGCGGCTCGGCGCCGAGCGGCGTGTCCGCGCCGACCGTCACCTCGACGCGATCGGCGTCGACGAAGACGATCGACTGCGCCACCCCGCCGAGCACCACCGAGCGCACGCCCGCGAGATCCCGCCCGACGATCGCCAGCGCCTCACCGCGGATCGCCGGGCTCGGCTCGACGCCCGTGATCACCGGCACCACCGGCGCCTCGTCGATCACCTCGAGCTGCACGACCCCCGCGCCCTCGTCCCCGACGAGCGCGCCCACGGCCTGGCCGATCGCGAGCCCCGCCGTCGTGAGCCGGCACGCGCGCTTCTCGCAGCTCACCACCTCGAGCCCGCCGACCGCCGCCTCGACCCCGTCGAGGTGCTGGCCCGCGACCCACACCGCGCCGCCCGCCGCCACCCGGATCGGGTAGATCCCGCTCACCTCCGGCGCCTTCGCCGAGGGGTGGTCGACCTGCAGCGGCCCCGCCGGCAGCGAGCTCTGCCCGCCGCTCGTCACCACGACGTCATAGGGCCTCGGCGCCATGGTCGTCGGCACCCACACCGTGATCTCGACCGTCTCCGACGGACCGTCCGCGACCCCGACGATCGGCACCTCGACCGCCGCGATCTCCACACGCGGCGCGATCGGCGCGATCCGCCCGCGCACCGTTACCAGGCTCCCGGCCCTGACCGGGTTAGGCATGAGCGCGTCGATCTCCGGCCGCGGCGCCGCGATGACGACCTCGTCATGCGCCTCACCCGACGGCGAGTCCAGGACCAGCGTCACCGTGCCGAGGAGCTCCGGCTGGAACGGCACCGCGAAGACGAGGACCGCGTCGGTCTGCTCGCTGACCTCACACACCACGCCGTCGAGCGTAACCTCCGTCACCGTCGCCAGCCCTTCGCCGATCACGGTGCCGAGCCCGCCGAGCACCAGCGTCGCCGGCTCGACGTTCTGGATCTGCGGCACCGCCGGCACCACCAGCACCGCGCTCGTCACCACGCCGCCCGACTCGCCCTGCGCCGTCACCGTCAGGGTCTGCGGCCCGAGCGGCGTGTCGAGCGCGACCAGGAAACGCAGCCGCTCCGGCTCCACCAGGATCACCCGCTGCGCCACCTCGGCGATCTTCACCGAGGTCGCGCCCGCGACGAAGCCGCTGCCGCTCACCTCTGCCGTCGCCGCGAGCGGCAAGGGCGCCGGCACGACCTCGACGATCTCGGGCGCGCCGACCGCCAGCGCCCCGAGCACCGCAACCAGCGTCATCATCGCCCGCCTCCGATCACCACCTCGGTCTCGGCCGCCGTCGATCGCTCGATCCCATCCGAGGCCCATGCCCGGCACCGCCAGGTCTCGCCCGCCAGCGTCAGCCCCGCCGGCACGTCCTTGCGCCCGCCGAGCGCGAAGACCCCGTCCTTGAACCACCTGTAATGATAGCGCACCGGCTCGAGGTCGTAGCTCGCCGCCGTGACCTCGCACACGAGCGCCTCGCCCGCCTCGGGCGCCGGCGGATCGACCGCGATCCCAGGCTCGGTCGGCGGCACGTTCGTCGGCGCCTCGACGTTGATCGCCGGGTTCGAATCGAAACTCACCACCTCGGGGTCGCCGAAGATCGCGCACTGCCCGCCGCAGCCGTCGTCGCCGCAGCGCCGCCCGTTGCAGTTCGGCGTGCAGCCGCCGACGCACACGCCCTGGATGCACGCCTGTCCCGCCGCGCAATCGCCGCACACCCCGCCGCAGCCGTCGTCGCCGCAGCTGCGCCCGTCGCACGCCGGCACGCAGTCGACGACGCAGACCCCGCGCGAGCAGATCTGCCCGCCGCCGCATGTGCCGCAGCTGCCGCCGCACCCGTCCGATCCGCACTGCTTGTTCGTGCAATCGGCGGTGCAGCCGGCGACGCACTGCCCGTCGATGCAGCTCGTGCCGGCGCCGCAGATGTCGTCGGTGCGATTACGCATCATTGCGATTTTACGGCAATTTCCGCCGTAGCACGTGTGGTTGGTGTCGCGGATCTGCGGGCAGCCCCAGACATAGCTGCCGCACTCCTCGGGGATCCACCCCGCGAGCACGTCGGGCCGCCCGTCGCGATCGAAGTCGTAGCTCGTACCGTAGCCGGTGCCCGGCTGGTCGCCGCCGTTGTTGTAGGTCGGCGCCACGTCGAAGGTCGGGTACGGCGCGACCCACGAGGCCGCGGCGGGCGCGCCACGGTTCAACAGGATCCACGACCCGCCCGGGTTGCCGTCGTCGTCGAGGCCGCCGACGATGTCCTGGTCGCCGTCGCCGTCGAAGTCGTTCGACGTGAGCAGGTTGGCCGGCTGCGGGAACTTGGCGGGCAGCATCATCGCGTTCTGGAAGGTGCCGTCGCCGTTGGATCGGAAGAGCCAGAGGTCGGTCGGCGGGTCGCCGCCCGAGGGGAAGCTCCGCCCGAGCACGTCCTGGCGCCCGTCGCCGTCGATGTCCTTCGAAGTCTTGGTGAGACCCCAGACCCAGTAGCCGGTCGCGCCCGGCCCGAACATCGTCGCGTAGTCGAAGGACGGCACGATCTTGGTGTAGCCGCCGGCGCCGTCGGAGAGCCACGTATAGCCCTTCTTGATCGACCAGTGCTGGAGGCCGACGAAGTCGAGGTGGCCGTTGCCGTCGGCGTCGATCACCGGGCCGACCGACTCGCCCGGCTGCAGATCGAAGAGCTTCGTCAGCGCGATCTGTCCACCGTCGCACGAGTTCTTGGCGAGCTGCACCTCGAGCACCGGCTGGCACCAGGTGTCGGTCGGGTCGTTGGACTGCGGCGAGAAGTCGACGCAGGTCTCGCCGTTGGCGCAGCTCGTCGGGCCGCCGTGTGCAGCCGAGCAGAGCTTGCGGCAGACGCCGCCGGCGCAGCGCGTGCCCGCGGCGCAGTCCGCAGCGACCGAGCAGATCTGCCGGCCCTCGACCGGGTACTCGACGACGACGAGATCGAGGTAGCGATCGGCGTCGAAGTCGCCGACGGCGACGACGCCCCAGCGCGAGTCGCCGGGGAAGGTGAGCGGCTGCGGCGGGTCGAAGGTGCCGTCGGGGTGGGTCGGGTAGATCGCGACTGTCTCGCTGTACCAGTTGCGCGCGAAGAAGGTCTCGCCCCAGGTCGAGCCGGACTCGTCGGTCTCGCCGTCGCAGTCGTTGTCGACGAGGTCGGCGCAGACCTCGAGCTCGCCCTCGTCGGTGAGCCCGTCGCAGTCGTTGTCGATCCCGTCGCCGCAGATCTCGCGCCCCGGCGGCAGCGGCTCGGAGTTGCAGACGAGGCTCGTGCCGTCGGCCGAGCACACGAACTTGTCGACGACGCGGCAAGCGCCGACGCCGACCTCGCACAGCTTGTCGTGCGAGGCGAAGTCCTCGTCGGTCGCGCCGTCGCAGTCGTCGTCGATCTCGTTGCACAGCTCCGAGCCGCCGGTGACCGGGTTGACGCTGCAGCGCAGGCTCTGTTGGTCCGCGGCGCAGATCTTGACGCCCATCGTCGTACACGCGCCAAAGCCGGTCTCGCACGCGGTGCCCAGGCCGACGAAGTCCTCGTCGTGCCGCCCGTCGCAGTCCTGGTCGATGCCGTCGCAGCGCTCGGGCGCGCCGACGTGGATGGTCGAGTCGGAGTCGTTGCAGTCGGCGCCGAGCGCGCAGTCGACGCCGTAGCCGTCGCCGTCCTGGTCCTGGCAGACCGCGGCCGAGACGATCCCGCGGAGCGGCACGTCGAGGAAGGCGACGTTGACCGCGTTGGACTCGAAGCGCAGCGTCTCCTCGAAGATCCCCTCGGCCGTCGCGTAGAAGGTGACCTTGACGATGCGCGTCGCGCCCGGCGCGACCAGCGCCTGACTCAGGTTGGTGCCGAACGCCTCGGAGGCGCCGACCATCCACGCGCGCGACAGCGTCAGCGGCTGCGTGCCGGCGTTTTCGAGCTCGAGGTCGAGCGTGACGATCGAGCCGACCGGGCGCGCTCCGAAGTCGAGGTACTCCGGCTCGACCACGAGGTAGGGGAAGAGGTTCTCGACCCCATCGGGCGGACCGAGCGGCGCGTCCTCCTGCCCGTCCGCCTGCCCATCCGGCGGTTGTCCGGTCTCGGCGAGCGCGTCGACCTCGGGCTCGGCGAGCGCATCCCCGCCGCCATCGCCCGACGCGGTGCCGCCCTCGTCGTCGCTGCACGCGCCCGCCGCCAGCGCCGACACGACGGCCCACGCCATCGCTGTCGGGTGCGCCCGACCAAACCTCGATGCCCTCATGCCGACCTCTATCGATCGTAGACAGGTCGCGGACCATGCCACGGGTGATCTAAGGACCGGAAGCCTTATCTGCGCGGTTGGACAATTCCCGAGCAGCGCCGCGGATCAACACGCGAATCCCGTTCGCAAACAAGCTGCGTAACGTGAAGCCATCCCCTTGAAGTGCTTCACTTGACACGATGCGTCAAGGCGCTCAACCTCGCTCCTTGTCGGTGAATCCGACCCCTCGCAGAGCCCGACGGTGTTCATGAGCGTGTACCCCTCCGAAGCCCCCGCCCCCGCGCTGTCGCGCGAGACCTTCCCCGACCGCCGCGGCCAGGTCCTGACAGGCGCCGAAATCATTTGGGAATCCCTCCTGCGCGAGAACGTCGAGGTCGTCTTCGGCTACCCGGGCGGCGCCATCATGCCGGCCTATGACGCGATGATCGCCTACCCGATCCACCACGTGCTGGTGCGTCACGAGCAGGGCGGCTCGCACATGGCCGACGGCTACGCGCGCGCCTCGGGCCGGGTCGGCGTCTGCCTCGGCACCTCCGGCCCGGGCGCGACCAACCTGGTCACCGGCATCGCCACCGCGATGCTCGACTCGATCCCGATGGTGGCGATCACCGGCCAGGTGCACGCGCACCTGCTCGGCTCCGACGCCTTCCAGGAGGTCGACATCACCGGCGTCACCCTGCCGATCACCAAGCACAACTACCTCGTGACGCGGGTCGAGGAGATCGCGCCGACCCTGCGCGAGGCCTTCTACATCGCGCGCTCGGGCCGCCCCGGCCCGGTGCTGGTCGACATCTGCAAGAACGCCCAGCAGGACAAGGCCCCGTTCGTATGGGCCGACGCCCCGCCGACACTGCCCGGCTACCGCCCGGTGCACGTGCCGCTCGAGACCGACATCCAGCGCGCCGCGGCGCTCATCAACGGCGCCAAGCGCCCGGTGATCCTCGCCGGCCAGGGCGTCATCAAGGCCGGCGCCAGCGAGCTCCTGTCCCGCCTCGTCGAGACCTCCGGCATGCCGGTGGCGATGACGCTGCTCGGCATCGGCGGCTTCCCGGCCTCGCACCCGCTCAACCTGGGCATGATGGGCATGCACGGCGAGGCCTGGGTCAACCACGCCATCCAGGAGTCCGACCTCATCCTCGCCGTCGGCATGCGCTTCGACGACCGCGTCACCGGCCGCCTGGCGACCTACGCGCCCTACGCAAAAAAAATACACATCGAGCTCGACCCCTCGGAGATCAACAAGAACGTCAAGGTCGACGTCGCGATCGTCGCCGACTGCAAGGTCGCGCTGGCCGAGCTCCTGCCCGAGGTGCGCCCGGCCGACCGCGCGCCCTGGCTCGCGCGCATCGACGCGCTCAAGGGCGACTCGGCGGTGCGCGACATCCAGACCCTGCCCGACAGCGGCAAGCTCTACGCCGCGCACGTGATCCACGACCTCTGGCGCGCCACCGATGGCAACGCGCTGGTCGTCACCGACGTCGGCCAGCACCAGATGTGGGAGGCGCAGTACTACAAGCACGACGCGCCGCGCACGCTCCTGACCTCGGGCGGCCTCGGCACCATGGGCTTCGCGTTGCCGGCGGCGATCGGCGCACGCTTCGCCAGGCGAGACGCCGACGTGTGGGTCGTCGTCGGCGACGGCGGCTTCCAGATGACCGCGTGCGAGCTCACGACGCTCGCGCAGGAGGACATCAAGGTCAACGTCGCCATCATCAACAACGGCTTCCTCGGCATGGTCCGCCAGTGGCAGCAGTTCTTCTACGGCGGCCGCTACGTCGCGACGCCCATCCGCTCGCCGGATTTCGTCAAGCTCGCCGAGGCGCACGGCCTGTCCGCGCGCCGCGTGACCTCCCGCGCCGAAGTGCTGGACGCGGTCGCCTGGGCGCGGGCCGAGCCGGGCTCGGTCGTCATCGACTTCCGCGTCGAGCAGGAGGACTCGGTCTACCCGATGGTGCCCGCCGGCGCCGACCTGCACGACATGATCCGCCGCACCCCGACGCGCGCGCAGGCCAGCGCCGTCTCGACCGCCGACCAGGCGGTCACGCACAACCCGATCTTCGAGACCGGAGAGGACGATTGATCCCGCGCAAGAACATCCTGAGGACCTTCGTCATCTTCGTCGAGGATCGCCCGGGCGTGCTCAACCGCGCGGCGTCCCTCTTTCGCCGGCGCGGCTTCAACATCGAGTCGCTCAACGTCGGTCAGACGCACGTGGCCGGCGTCTCGCGCATGACCGTGGTGGTCGAGGGCGACGAGGACACGGCGCGCCGCATCGAGGCGAACCTCTACAAGCTCGTCAACGTGCTCGAGGTACACGAGATCACGCACGCCCCGCGCATCGAGCGCGAGCTCGCGCTGATCAAGGTGAACGCGCCGCCGGCCAAGCGCGGTGAGCTGCAGCAGATCGCCGACGTCTTCCGCGCGCGCATCGTCGACATGGGGCCGAGCTCGATGGTCTTCGAGATCACCGGCTCGCCCGATCGCATCGCCGGCCTGCAGCAGGTCCTCGGCGAGTACGGCGTCCAGGAGATGGTACAGACCGGCTCGGTGGCGATGAGCCGCGGGCCCGCGCCCGAGATGGCGCACCTCGTCGAGCGCCCGGCCGACCTCGAGATCCAGTGACCCCCGGCGGCGTGCCGCTCCCGCATCGAGAACGCAAGGATTGACATGACCCAGATCCGCTACGACCGCGACGCAGACCTCTCCCTCATCCTGGGCAAGAAGGTCGCCATCATCGGCTATGGCTCGCAGGGCCACGCCCACGCGCTGAACCTCCGCGACTCGGGCGTCGACGTGCGCGTCGGCCTGCAGGAAGGCTCGAAGAGCCGCCCAAAGTGCGAGGTCGCCGGGCTGCGCGCGCTCGACGTCGCCAGCGCCGCGGCCGAGGCCGACGTGATCATGATCCTCGCGCCCGACACCGCGCAGCCGGCGATCTACGAGCGCTCGATCCGCCCGCACCTGTCGGCCGGCAAGACGCTGATGTTCGCGCACGGCTTCAACATCCGCTACGGCACCATCACCCCGCCGCCCGACGTCGACGTCTCGATGGTCGCGCCGAAGTCACCCGGCCACCGGGTGCGCGAGACCTTCGCCGAGGGCGGCGGCGTGCCGTCGCTCCTGGCGGTGCACCAGGACGCCAGCGGGCACGCCGACGCGCAGGCGCTGGCCTACGCGTGCGCCATCGGCTCGGGGCGCGCGGGCGTGCTCACCACGACCTTCTCCGAGGAGACCGAGACCGATCTCTTCGGCGAGCAGGCGGTGCTCTGCGGCGGGGTCTCGCACCTCGTCAAGGCGGGCTTCGAGACGCTGACCGAGGCCGGCTACCAGCCGGAGCTCGCGTACTTCGAGGTCCTGCACGAGCTCAAGCTCATCGTCGATCTCATGTACCGTGGCGGCCTCAACTACATGCGCTATTCGATCTCCGACACCGCCGAGTACGGCGACTACGAGAGCGGACCGCGCGTCGTCGCCGGCGCCAAGGACGCGATGAAGCAGATCCTCGCCGAAATCCAGGACGGCACCTTCGCGCGTCGCTGGATCGAGGAGAACCAGAACGGTCGCCCCACCTTCGAGACGCGCCGCGCCGAGGAGCGCAACCACCCGATCGAGAAGGTCGGCAAGGAGCTCCGGCGCATGATGACCTTCGTCGATCCCGTCGAGGTTTGATCGCCATGGCTGACAACGACACCGCGCCCGCGGTCGATTACGTACGCATCTTCGACACCACGCTGCGCGACGGCGAGCAGTCGCCCGGCGCCACCATGACCTCCGGCGAGAAGCTCGAGATCGCCAAGGCGATCGCGCGCCTGGGCGTCGACGTCATCGAGGCCGGCTTCCCCTCCGCCTCGACCGACGACTGGCGCGCCGTCAAGGCGATCGCCGAGCACGTCGGCGGGCGCGTCGTGCCGGGCCGCCCGCAGGACGAGCCGCCGATCGTCTGCGGTCTGGCGCGCGCGGCCGAGCGCGACATCGAGCTCGCGTGGACCGCGGTCAAGCCGGCGCAGTTCCCGCGCATCCACACGTTTTTGGCGACCTCGCCGATCCACCGCCAGCACAAGCTGCGCATGAGCGAAAAGCAGGTGCTCGAGCGCATCCGCAACATGGTCGCCTACGCCAAGGAGCGCTGCGACGACATCGAGTTCTCCTGCGAAGACGCCGCGCGCACCGAGCTCGAGTTCCTGGCCGAGGCGGTCTCGGTGGCGATCGCCGCCGGCGCCACGACCATCAACATCCCCGACACCGTCGGCTTCTCGACCCCCGACGAGTTCGGCCAGCGCATCGCCTACCTGGTCGAGCACGCGGCGGGCATCGATCGCGTGACGCTCTCGGTGCACTGCCACAACGACCTCGGGCTGGCGACGGCCAACACCCTGGCCGGCTTGAGAGCCGGCGCCCGCCAGGCCGAGGTCACGGTCAACGGCATCGGCGAGCGCGCCGGCAACACCGCGCTCGAAGAGATCGTCATGGCCCTCAAGGTGCGCGGCGACTACTACGGCATGACCACCGGGATCGACACGACCCAGATCACGCGCACCTCGCGCCTGGTCTCGCAGACGACCGGCATGGTGGTGCAGCCGAACAAGGCGATCGTCGGCAGCAACGCCTTCGCGCACGAGGCGGGCATCCACCAGGACGGCATGCTCAAGCACGCCGCCACCTACGAGATCATGCGCCCCGAGTCGGTCGGCATCGGCGAGTCGCGCCTGGTCCTCGGCAAGCACTCGGGCCGCCACGCCTTCTCCAAGCGCATGGAGGAGCTCGGCCACGTCTTGCGCGACGAGGCGCTCGACCGCGCGTTCCACCGCTTCAAGGACCTGGCCGACAGGAAGAAGGTCGTGAGCGACCTCGACCTCGAGACGCTGATGACCTCCGAGGTCGCCGACGAGACGCCGCTCTACGTGCTCGACGGCCTGCAGGTCGCGTGCGGCTCGATGGGGCTGCCGACGGCGACCGTGCGCCTCATCGGCCCCGACAAGCGCCCGCACATCGCGGCCTGCGTCGGCACCGGGCCGGTCGATGCGGCCTTCAAGGCGATCGACTCGATCGTCAAGGTCGACAACACCCTGCTCGAGTACGTCGTGCAGGGCGTGACCGAAGGCATCGACGCGATCGGCAACGTCACGGTGCGCATCGCCGCCGGCGAGAACACCGCGACGCCGACGCGCATCAACGCGCAGACCGAGGCCTCGGGGCGCCTCTTCCACGGCCACGGCACCGACACCGACATCATCGTCGCCTCGGCGCGCGCGTACCTGTCGGCGCTCAACCGCCTGCTGCACCGGACCGGCGCCGCGGTGGGGCTGCTCTATCCGCGCGACGCCGCCGAGGCCGAGCGCCCCCTGCGCACAGGGACCTGAGCTTGGCGCGCACGCTGCTCGACAAGATCTGGGACGCCCACGTCGTCGTGGAAGAGCCGGGTTGTCCCGCGGTCCTCTACATCGACCTGCACCTCGTGCACGAGGTGACCTCGCCGCAGGCCTTCGCCGGGCTCGCGCGCCGCGGCCTCCCGGTGCGGCGCCCCGACCGCACCCTGGCGACGATGGACCACATCACGCCGACCGTCGGCGGGCTGGCCGCGCTCGATCCCGAGGGCGCGCGCATGGTCAGCGCGCTCGAGCGCGCGGCGGCCGAGCACGGGATCCCGCTCTATCGCCTGGGCGAGCCGGGCAACGGCATCGTGCACGTGATCGGCCCCGAGCTCGGCGCGACGCGCCCGGGCATGACCATCGTCTGCGGCGACTCGCACACCTCGACGCACGGCGCGTTCGGCGCGCTGGCCTTCGGCATCGGCACCTCCGAGGTCGAGCACGTGCTCGCGTCGCAGTGCCTCCTCCAGAAGAAGCCCAAGGCGTTCGAGGTGCGCGTCGACGGCCAGCTCGCCCCCGGGGTGAGCGCCAAGGATCTCGTGCTCGCGGTGATCGCCCGGCTCGGCATCGGCGGCGGCACCGGGGCGGTCTTCGAGTACCGCGGCGAGGCGGTGACGGCGCTGTCGATGGAAGGGCGCATGACCGTCTGCAACATGTCGATCGAGGCGGGCGCGCGCGCCGGGCTGATCGCGCCCGACGACACGACCTGGCAATACCTCGCCGGCCGTCCGCTGGCGCCGACCGGCGCCGCCTTCGACGCGATGGTCGCCGCCGGGCGGGCGCTCGTCAGCGACGAGGGCGCCGAGTTCGAGGGCGGGCGCCTCGTGCTCGACGGCAGCGCGATCGAGCCGATGATCACCTGGGGCACCAACCCCGGCATGGGCATGCCCATCGGCGCCGCCGTGCCCGACCCGGCCGACGCCGGCAGCGGCGCGGCGCGGGAGACCGCCGAAAAGGCATTACGTTACATGGGCTTCGAGGCCGGCTCCCGGCTCCTCGGCAAGAAGATCGACGTCGTCTTCGTCGGCTCGTGCACCAACTCGCGGCTGTCGGACCTCGAGGCGGCGGCGGCGATCATGAAGGATCGCAAGGTCGCCCCCGGCGTGCGCATGCTGGTCGTGCCGGGCTCGGTCGAGATCAAGCGCGAGGCCGAAGCGCGCGGGCTCGATCGCATCTTCATCGAGGCCGGCGCCGAGTGGCGGGACGCCGGCTGCTCGATGTGCATCGCGATGAACGGCGACATCGTCGCGCCCGGTCGCTACGCGGTGTCGACCTCGAACCGCAACTTCGAGGGCCGCCAGGGCCCGGGCGCGCGCACGATGCTCGCCTCGCCGGCGACGGCGGCGGCGAGCGCGGTGGCCGGCGCCATCGCCGATCCACGCACCTATCTGGGTGTCACATAGGCTTCGCGGGCGCGCTCGGCCCGTGACGCGAGGAGTTGAGACGGTGCAGCGGGAACGATTCACCGAGATCGTGTCGCACGCGGTGAGCGTGCCGATCGACAACATCGACACCGATCAGATCATCCCGGCGCGCTTTCTGCGCACGACCGACAAGCTCGGGCTCGCCGACGCGCTCTTCTCCGAGTGGAAGAAGGATCCGGGCTTCGCCCTGAACCGACCGGGCGCGGCGGGTGCCAGGATCCTGGTCGCCGGCGACAACTTCGGCTGCGGCAGCTCGCGCGAGCACGCGCCCTGGGCCCTCGTGTCCTGGGGCTTCCGCGTCGTCGTCGCCTCCTCGTTCGCCGACATCTTCAAGAGCAACGCCTTGAAGAACGGGCTCTTGCCGGTGGCGATCGAAGCGAAGGCGCTGGCGAAGATGCACGCGGCGATCGAGGAGGACCCGGCGGTGCCGTTCGAGGTCGACCTCGAGCGCCAGGTCGTGGTGATGCCCAACGGCGAGCCGGTGCGCTTCGCGATCGACGCCTTCTCCAAGAAGTGCCTGCTCGAAGGCATCGACGAGCTCGGCTACATCCTGTCCCACGCGCAGGCGATCGACGCCTTCGAGGCGCGGCGGGGCGAGCGCGGCGGAGCGCAGGGGGTTGCGGGATGAAAGCGAGGATCGTGCTCCTGCCGGGCGACGGCATCGGACCCGAGGTGACCCACGCGGCGCGCGACGTGCTGCTCGCCGTCGGCGAGCGCTTCGCCCATCGCTTCGACCTCGAGGAGTGGGATGTCGGCGGCGTGGGGTGCGAGGGCGACGGCGACCGGCGGCCACCGGACACCGTCGAGGCCTGCCAGGGCGCCGACGCCGTGTTCCTCGGCGCGGTCGGCGGCCCCAAGTGGGAGGACCCGCGGCTCAAGCGCCGTCCGGAGCAGGGGCTCCTCAACCTGCGCGCTGGCCTCAAGGTCTATGCCAACCTGCGGCCGGTCAAGGTCTTCCCCTGCCTGGCCGAGCTCTCGCCGCTCAAGGCCGAGCGCGTGGCTGGCGTCGACATGCTCGTCGTGCGCGAGCTCACCGGCGGGATCTACTTCGGCGCGCCGAAGTTTCGCGAGTCCCTGCCCGGCGGCGGCGAGCGCGCCGTCGACACCCTGGAGTACACCGACGGCGAGATCCGCCGCGTGGCGAAGATGGCCTTCGAGCTCGCGCGCGGGCGACGCCACAAGGTCACCAGCGTCGACAAGGCCAACGTGCTCGAGAGCTCCCGCCTCTGGCGCAAGGTGGTCGACGAGGTCGCGCGCGACTACCAGGGCATCGTGCTCGAACACCGCCTCGTCGACTCGGCCGCGATGCGTCTGGTCATGCAGGCCGACAGCTTCGACGTCATCGTCACCGAGAACATGTTCGGCGACATCCTGACCGACGAGGCGGCGGTGCTCGCGGGCTCGCTCGGCGTGCTGCCCTCGGCGTCGCTCGGCGCGGCAGGCCCGGGTCTCTACGAGCCGATCCACGGCTCGGCGCCGGACATCGCCGGCCAGGGGATCGCCAACCCGATCGGCGCGATCCTCTCGGTGGCGATGCTCTTGCGCCACTCGCTGAAGCTCGAGGAAGAGGCGCGCCTCATCGAGGACGCCGTCGACAAGGCACTCACCGCCGGCGCGCGCACCGCCGACCTCGGCGGCAAGGCCTCGACCCGCGAGATGACACAGGCGGTGATCGCAGCGCTGTCCTGACACGTCCGAGTTGACCGCTCGGGAGCATGAGGCTAGCCATGACCCATGGACGTCGAGTCGATCGTCGCCTGGGCGCTGCCGTCACTCGGCCTCCTGCTTTGGGCCATCGTGCTGGCGGTCGCCCTGCCGCGTATTCTGGGTCGCTTCGTCGCGCCGGGTCGCCTGCTCAGGCTGGCGATCGTCGGCGCCTACGCCGCGCTCTTCGCCGTCGGCCTCTGGCTCTGGGCGGTCGCGATGCCGTTTTCCCCCGAGGTGCGTGCCATCGTCACCGACGAGCTCGAGCCCTGGTTCTGGGGCACACTCGCGCTCATCGCGTTCATCATCGGCGCATACCTCCTCCTCCGTTTCGTCCTGGGCTTCCTCGCCGACAAGGCCCGGACCACCTCCTCCTCGGTCGACGACGCCGTGCTCGCCGCCGTGCGCAAGCCGGCGCACGTGTTGATCCTCTTTGCCGGGATCGCGCTGTGGATCGAGCTCGTGCCCACCCCGGCGTCGGTCTCGGCGAGCCTCGGCACCCTCGGCGAGGTGGTCCTGATCCTCGTCGTCGCGCTCTTCACCGACGGCGTGCTCATCGCCTACTTCGAGAAGCGCAAGGAGTCGAGCCGCGTCTTCGCCACCGCCGGCGGGGTCCTGCAGGCGATGACCCGCGTCGTGATCTTCGTCTTCGCCGCGCTGATGATCCTCGCCGCGATCGGCATGACGATCACGCCGATCATCGCCTCGCTCGGCGTCGGCTCGCTGGCGATCGGGCTCGCGCTGCAGAGCACGCTCGAGGACTTCATCTCCGGGCTGCTCATCGCCGCCGATCAGCCGGTCACCGTCGGCGACTTCATCGAGCTCACCGACCACTCCCTCGCCGGGACGGTGGTGCGCATCGGCTGGCGCTCGACGCGGATCCAGACGCTCGAGCAGACCCGGGTCATCGTCCCGAACGCGGTGCTCGCGCGCGCGACGATCATCAACCGCTCGCGCCCCTCGCCCGTCCTGCGCTTCCAGGCCTCGGTCGGCGTGCACTACGACTCGAACCTCGACCGGGTGCGGCATGTCGTGCACGAGGTCGCGCTCGCCATCCAGCGCTCACACCCGCACGCCACCGCCGACTTCACGCCGGTCGTCACCTTCGTCGCCTTCAACGACTCGAGCATCGATCTGAAGGTGTGGCTGGAGGCGACCGACTGGATCCACCACTTCCTGGTGCACGACGCGTTCATCCGTCGCCTGCACGAGCGCTTCGCCGCCGAGGGGATCGTGATCCCGTTCCCGATCCGCACGCTCGACATCCCACCCGCCGTGCAGCGCGCGCTCGACCGACTCGGCGCCTCACCGACAGCAGGCGTGAAGGCAGCAGTCGTCGACCAGGCGTGAGCCCTCTTCGAGCTGCAGCGAGGTCGTGACCGGCTGGCCCCCGTGCATCACGGTGACGGTGAGCAGGCCGTCAGTCGTGAGCTCGGCGGTGGCGTCGTCGCCGAGGCAGGCGAAGCTCTGGTCACCGGGGATCGGGTCCTCGCCGCAGCGATAGCTCGCCGCGAACGCCTGGCGCGCCTCGCCGTGGGTGTACTCGACGGCGACCTCGGCCGAGCCGAGCGCGTGTCGATCGCAGACGAGCGCGCCGTCGTCGGTCAGGGTCGCGCGCCAGTGCAGGACCGGATGCACGCGCCCGGCGGGGGGCGTGAGGTCGCTCCAGGTCTCGTGCGACGCCGTACCCCAGGCCTCGAGCTCGCAGCGGCCGAGCCCGGCGAGAGCGCCGAGGTTCAGGCCGAGCGCGTGGTTCCAGTAGCACTTGTCGAAGGCGAAGCCTTCCTTACCCCAGTAGTGCGCCACCTCGAAGATCACCGGCGGGACGAGGCCGTCGCCACCCTGGTTGCCTTCGTGATCGGCGGCGGCTGCGAACGAGCGCGCGTAGGTCGACGCGCCCTCATCGTCTGCGCAGCGCACCGTGACGTTGGAGAGATAGAGCGTGACCGGCTGCTCGTCGCCTGCCGCGCACGCGAAGGCCATGACCGCGGTCGGCTCGCGTGCGCCGCTGGGGCCGTGCAGGAGGGTGAGCGGCCCGGCGTCGTCCTGGCAGTCGAGCTTGGCGCTGCAGAAGATGTCCTCGAAGTCGACGGCGATGTCGAAGAAGCCCTGGCGTGCGTCGCGCGCGATCACCAGGTCGAAGACGACCGCGACGTCGGCGTTCTCGCGACAGGTCGCCGTGGCGACGAGCGCGCGTGGATCGTCGAGCGGCACGTCGGGGGCCGGGTTGACCCAGGTGTCGGGGGCCACGGTGGCGCCGCCGTCGTCGACGAGGGTCTTCACCACGAGCTGGATGCGGTGATGGCCGTCGCCCGACGCATCGCAGGGGCCGATGTAGGCGAGGCCGAGACCGGCGGCGCCGAAGCGGCTCGTCCACAGGCTCGGCTCGGACCAGACCGGGCCGGCGGGTCCGACGACCGAGAGCGCGATCTCGACGTCGCCGATCCCCGGCAGCGAGAGCGGGGCGACCTCGATCGCGACGCGACCGGCCGGGCCGTCGAGGCCGCGCGGTGGCTCGCCCTCGGCGCAGGACACGGTGGCGACCGAGAGCGCGATGACGGCGGCGAGCGATGCGGCGATGGGCGGGCGCAGGTTCATGGCGTGCCTCCGCAGCTCGGAGCGACGTCGGGGTCGGGCGGGTCGCAGGTGAGGCCGACCTCGGGCGCGAGCGCGAGGCGGCAGACGACGACGGCGAGCCCGGCCGGCGTGCGCACCGGGATGTGGTAGACCGGCTCGCTCGCGCAGTCGGGCTCGTCGTCGTAGACGCAGCCGGACGGAGTGCACTGGCCGACGGCGACCATGCACTGCGCCGCCTGGCAGGTGCAGGTGTTGAGGAAGTCGGCGGCGACCGGGGTCGCGGGATCGACCGGGACGAAGACCTCCTGAGTGAGCGCGCCGCCGGAGGCCTGCCACACGACACCGTCGACGGTCGCGGGGAGCTGCTCGGTGATCTGATAGGTGCCGGGCTTGACGAGGAAGGTCGCGATCCCGTCGACGTCGGTCGTGACGACGGGGGCGTCGGCGGTGTCGGCCGGGGTGATGGTGAAGACCCAGTTGGCGAGCGGGGTGTCGCCGGCGCTGAGGTCGCCGCTCTGGTCGGCGTCGAAGTGCTTGCTCACCCGGATCGGGTAGCGGCACTCGCCGACGACGAAGGGCGCGGTCTCGCCCGAGCTCGCGGTGAGCTGGCCGGCGGTGGCGCTGGCGCTGCCGACGACGGCGGAGCCTGGCGGGAGCGCGGTGGCGAGCTTGACCTTGATCGTGCGCGACTCGTCGGGTGCGGCGAGCGAGAAGCCCGAGGCGACGACGGCGACGGCGGCCGCGGGATCGGGCGGGCAGGCGACAGGGCCGGCGCCGAGGTCGCAGGCGATGCTGACGTCGGGGGGCGCGACGACGGCGCGCAGGGTGGTGCCGGAGGGAATGGGGAAGCGCAGCGAAGCGGCGGCGAAGTCGACGCCGCCGTTGTTGCGGGCGGTGACGTCGAAGGCCGGATCGGCGGCGTTGCCGCTGCAGGTCGGGGCGACGTCGACGCGCAGCTCGGCGGGGACCGAGAGCGAGAAGGTGTGGGTGACGCGGCGCGCGTCGCAGGTCGGGTCGTTGTTGTCGCCGGTGAGGTAGCCGACGACGTCGAAGGTCTCGCCGTTGACCCAGCCGTCGGCGTCCGGCTCGATGGTGACCTTGATGTCGTAGCAGCGGCCGGCAGGGCCGACGATCGTCTGCAGCCCGGTGCCTGTGAAGGTGAGGGTGTCGGTCGCCGGGGTGGCGGTGTCGGAGACCCAGGACAGGCCCGGGCACTTCCAGGCTTCGACGGGGACGATCTCGGTGGCGACGGCGCGCACGCGTGGGGGGAGCGTGACGGTGAGCCGTGGGTTCTCGAGGCGGGCGTAGGAGCTGTCGGCGGTCGGGCGGAAGACGGCGACGCGACGATTGTCCGGGGAGGGAGCGCGCGGGGCGATGGCGCTGCCGCCTTCGAGGCCGCCCCACATCGCCGAGCAGGCGTTGAGCTCGGTGGGGTCGATGGTGACCGGGGCGTCGTCCTTCCAGGGATCGTCGGCGAAGGACTTCGTGGGATCGGGCGCGACGGTGTAGCTCGCGCCGTCGAGGGTGTAGCCGAAGTGGGCGTAGGCGACGTTGGTGGTCGCGAGCGGGAGGTCGGCGGCGACGTAGCCCGGCGGGATGTAGGTCTCGTAGCGCATCGTGAACTGCTGGAGGGGCTCGGCGGCGCCGCCCCAGGTCGGGGCGTGGGCGATGATGTGGGTAACGCCGAGGGGGTTGTCGCGGTCCCAGCCGGCGAGGTCGACGCAGGCGGCGATGTTCGCCTGGAAGAAGGCGAGCGAGATGTCGCCGGCGTCGTTGGGGGCGGCGAAGTTGCAGCCGTAGAAGGTGAACTGGGTGGGTTGCGCGGTGTGGAAGCTGCGAAAGGCGGTGCCGGGTGGCATGTCGTCGACGACGAGGGCGTTGGTCGCGACGGAGACCCCCACGGGGGGGCGCATGTAGATGCCGGTGAGGGCATAGCCGTCCTCGGGTGCCGGCCACCAGAGCTCGGTGCCCTTGTTGAAGTGACCGCCGGTGCCGCAAGCGCCATAGCCCTGGACCTGCGCGAGGTGCGTGAGGGTGCGCGGCTCGTCGCGCGGGGTGCCGTCGGGTTCGTAGAAGCGCTCGTCCCAGGTGAGCTCGGTGGAGACGGTGAGATCGCGCGTGTCGGAGTCGAAGACCGCGCAGGGCACGAAGAGCTCGATGTAGAAGAAGGTGCTGTCGTAGTGCGTGTCGTTGAAGGTCGGCGGCGCGTCGTCGGTGAAGGTGTTGATGACCTCGAACGAGCCGTCGGAGGCGGTGTCGTCGACGACCGGGGTCGCCCACGGAGAGACCGCGGTGGGTGCGGAGACGAGCTCGAAGTCGGCGCCGACGCGGGAGGTCGCGACGGCGTTGCGGAGCTTCGCCGAGCCGCCGAAGCCGTTGGTGAAGCGCGCGGAGAAGCGGAGGCGCAGGCCGTTGGTCGGCGGGGTGCCGGGGACCTCGACCCAGCCCTCTTCGACAAGCCCGGTGCCGGACTGCCAGGCGACCTGCTGGGCGGGATCGGCGAGGATCTCGAGCGGCTGGTCGGCGACGTCGAACGCGGACTCAGTGCCGCCCTGCGGGGTGTGAAGTCCGGTGGCGCGTGCGGTGAAGGCGAGCGGCTCACCGTCGAGGAAGCGCCAGCGATCGAGCTGCAGCGTGAGGTTGATGGTGCCGGCGACCCCGGTCGTGCCGACGGCGAGCGTGCTCGCGCTCCAGCGACAGTCGCGCGGGCTGCCGACGCCGGCGGTCTGGGGACAGCCGTTGTAGGTGAAGGTGCCTTCGTGGCTCGACAGGGTCGGTGTCACGTACGGAGGCAGCGTGAGCGTGACCTCCAGGTTCCGATAGGTGCCGCCGGTGAGATCGTATCCGATGGCGAGCTGGAAGGCGCGATCGTAGGTGTCGTCGACCTTGACCCGGACGCCGTCGACCGCGGGTCCGGAGACCAGCTCGAGCGTCACGGCGGCCGGTTGCGCGAACGCGGTCGAAGACGATGCGGCGAGCGCGACGAACGCCAACGCGCTTACGCCGACGCGACACCACTTGCGTGACGGGTTGGATGACATTCGCCTCTCCGCATGAGGACCGCCGACGACCATGCCCGACAAACATTGCGCGGGTCAACGGATCTCGCCTCGCCGGATTCGCGGAAGGCTGTTAGCGTCCGACACGATGCTCGTTCGCCTGTTGCTCCTCATCGTAACCACGTTCGCCGTCCTGGCGCCGGGCGCGCCGCCCGCCCTGGCCGAGCCCGATGTCGTCGACGCCTCGGCGCCGCTCGACGACCTCGAGGACACGGCCGCCGACCCCACGCCCACGCCGGACAACAGCGGCGCCGACACCAGCGGCCCCGCCGGCATCGCGACCGATGCCGCGCCCGTCGGCCAGGCCGAGGTCGCCACCCCCGCCGATGACGCGCGCGCGCCGCGACCTGCGGATGCAGCGACGACGACGCGCGACGCCGCACCGGCACGCCGCCAGGACACCGCGGCCACACCCCCACCGACGCTCGAGCCCGACGCCGCCGGCGACCCTCGCGACGTCGCGCCCGCCGCCCTCGACGCCGGCCCCACCGAACCCCTGACCGATGTGGTCCCGGCCGCGCTCGGCGCCGACGCGCACGGCCCCGACACGCACGATGCGCACGACGCCGCCGATGCCCTCGACGATGGCTCCGACGCCGACGCCACGCCCGCCCCCGACGACGCCGGACCCTCCATGCCCCCCGGGCCCGACGCTGGCCCCGACGCCTCTCCCCCCGTCGCGCCCGTCACGCCCCCCGACGCCGCCCACGGCCCGCCCGACCGCGGTCCGACGCTCTCCACCGGCGACGCGATCAAGGCGGTCTTCGGCCTCCTCCTCCTCCTCGCGCTCGCCTATATCGGCGGCCACCCACGCGTGCAGCGCCTCGAAGCCAAGCTCCGCATCTCGCAGGTCATCACCGCCGGCTTCCCGTTCGTGCTCATCGGCCTCGTCTCGCGCGAAGACGCCCTCGGCATCCTCTCCGAGCCGGTGCTCGACGCCATCCGCCCGCTGCTCCCGCTCGGCCTCGGCTGGATCGGCTTCGCCGTCGGCTTCCGCTTCGACGTGCGCAAGCTCGACACCATGCCGCCGCTGGCCGGCGAAGCCTTCGTCTTCACCACCGCCGTGCCCTACTTCTTCATCCTCACGGCGGTCGCCGGCTTCTACCTCATCCTGCACGACGGCGCGCTCACCTCGCTCGTCCTGCGCGACGCCTTCGTGCTCGCCACCGCCGGCGCCATGACCGCCTTCTCCCTCCCGCGCATCCTCGCCCGCCACGGCGCCGCGCCCGCTGACATCGACCGCGTCGGCGTCATCATCCAGCTCGAGGAGCTGGCCGCCCTCCTCGGCATCGTCGTCATCGCCGCCTTCTTCCGCCCGACCGGCATCGAGCTCGGCTGGCAGCTCCCCTCCGTCGGCTGGGTCTTCGTGACGATCGGCATCGGCACCGCGCTCTCGGTCGTCGTCTTCGCGCTCCTCGGCACGATCAAGGGCACCGCCGAGACGCTCGTCGTCATGCTCGGCTCGATCTGCTTCGCCGCCGGCATGGCCAGCTTCCTCCGCCTCTCGCCCGTCGTCGTCTGCTTCATCGCCGGCGCGGTGCTCACCAACTTCCCCGGCCCCTGGAAGGATCAGGTCCGCTCCGCGCTCTCACGCGTCGAACGCCCGGTCTACCTCCTCTTCCTCGTCATCGCCGGCGCGCTCTGGCGCGTCGACGAGTGGCAGGGCTGGGTGCTCATGCTCGTCTTCGTCGCCGCCCGCCTGCTCGGCCGCGTCGCCGGCGCCAACTTCTTCGCGCGCCGCCACCCCGAGTCCCTCTCCCCGATGGAGCGCCGCTACCTCGCCATCTCCCCCATGGGCGCACTCTCGCTCGCCATCATCGTCACCGCGCAGGACCTCTACTCCGACCCGACGGTCACCTGGATGGTCAACGCCGTCATCGGCGGCGCGATCCTCACCGAGGTCATCGTGCAGATCCTCGCCTTCGAGCGCCCCCGCGCCAAGCAGCAGTACCAGACCCGTTCGATGCCGGCCTTCGTGATCGAGCACGCCGACGCGCCCTCCCCGCACGCCGAGGAAGCTCACGCCGAGCACGACGAGCACGACGAGGCGGGCGCGCCGCCCGACGCTCACCCCGACGACCCGCCCGCCGACCCCGACCACGAGCCCGGCGCCGCCGAAGCGACCAGGCCGGAGGGCCACAGCGCATGAAGATCGTGCTCCTCATCGTGCTCGGCGCGCTCATGCAGGCCGCTCGCGCCTTCACCCCACCGGAGGGAGTCGGCTCCCAGGCCGCCGCCACCGCGCTCGCCTGCGGCTACCTCCTGCTCACCGGCTTCCTCACCGGCGCCATCTTCAAGAAGATCGGCCTGCCCAAGCTCACCGGCTACCTCGCCGCCGGCATCATCGGCGGCCCCCAGATCCTCGGCCTCGTCACCTACGCCGACGTCGAAAACCTCCAAATTTTCAACGGTGTAGCCATCGCGCTCATCGCGCTCACCGCCGGCTCCGAGATGCACTTCCGCTCGCTCAAGCCCCTCCTGTCGAGCATCAAGTGGATCACCATCTTCGCCGTGCTCGGCACCACCGTCGCCCTCACCCTCGCCGCCATCCTCATGCGCGACATGCTGCCGTTCCTCGCCGGCCTCAGCGACATCCAGACCATCGCGATCTGCGCCGTGCTCGGCGTCACCATGGTCGCGCAATCACCCGCGGTGGTCGTCGCCCTCCGCGACGAGACCGACGCCGACGGCCCGATGACCCGCACCGTGCTCGCGGTCGTCGTGCTCGCCGACCTCGTCGTCATCCTCCTCTTCGCCGTCGCCTCGACGCTGGCCAAGGCCACCCTCGGCGCCAGCACCGACGTGCTCGCCACCGCGGGCTCCCTCGCCTGGGAGATCCTCGGCTCGGCCGCCGTCGGCCTCGTCATCGGCGCGCTCATCGCCCTCTACCTCAAGTACCTCAAGGGCGGCGCGCTCTTCATCGTCGCGGTCGCGGTGCTCGTCGCCGAGGTCGGCCGCCGCGTGCACTTCGATCCCCTCCTCGTCGCGCTCGCCGCCGGGATCTTCATCCGCAACGTCACCAGCGTCGCCGATCGCCTGCACGAGGAGATCGAGTCCGGCTCCTTCCCGGTCTACGTCGCCTTCTTCGCCGTGACCGGCGCCGGCGTGCACCTCGACGCGCTCCTCGTCGTCGGCGTGCCCGCCGCGATCTTCGTCATCGTGCGCGGCTTGGGTCTCTACTTCGGCAACCGCGTCGCCGCCCGCTTCTCCAAGCCGCCCGACGTGGTGCGCCGCTTCGGCGGCTTCGGCCTGATGCCCCAGGCCGGCCTGGCACTTGCCCTCGCCATCCTCTTCCAGCGCAGCTTCCCCGATCTCGGCGCCGAAGCCGCCGCGCTCGTCTTCGGCATCGTCGCGCTCAACGAGATGTTGGCCCCCGTCGTCTTCCGCTGGGCGCTCCTTCGCTCCGGCGAGGCCGGCAAGCTCGTGCGCGGCGCCGCGCCCGACCTCGACGGCTCCCAGCTCAACGGCGCGCCCGCCGAGACACCGCAAGGCGCCCCCTGAGCACGCGCGCCACCCTGCCCTCACTTCGCGCTTGTAATGCACCGCGCCTCGGGTACACCTCCCGGCTTCGGCGCGGCGCGCGCGTCTGTGCCCGCGCCGCCCCGGCCTCTTCGCCACCAAGGTCACGCGCATGAAGCACTGGCTCAAGACCTCAGCCCGCGGCATGGGCATGGGCGTCGCCGACACGATCCCCGGCGTCTCCGGCGGCACCATCGCGCTGCTCCTCGGCATCTACGAGCAGTTCGTCACCGCCACCAGCGAGATCGGCCCCGCGCTCCTGCGTGCCCTCTTCACCCGCGCCTTCTGGCGCCGCTTCTTCGCCGGCCTCAAGTCCCCCTCCGCCCTCACCGACGAGGGCGTCGACCGCCACGCGAAGAACGTGCTCTTCCTCGGCTTCCTCGTCCTCGGTATCGGCCTCGCCATCGCCATCGGCGCCCGCTTCATCCCCGACCTGCTCACGCGCTACCCCTCACAGATGAAGGGCTTCTTCTTCGGCCTCGTGCTCGCCTCCTGCGTCATCCCCTACCGCCTCATCAAGCGCCGCACGCCCACCCGCTTCGTGAGCTTCGCCCTCTTCGCCGCCGGGACCTTCCTCTTCGTCGCGCTCCCGATCGATCAGAGCCAGCAGGCCCACGGCACCGTCACCGTCACCTTCGCCCGCCCGACCGACGCCCCGCTCACCTTCACCGCCTGGCAGGAGCAGACGACGTTCTCGACCAACCGCTACGGCGGCGAGTCTCCCAAGCGCGAGATCCGCTTCGTGCCCACGAAGAACGTCGACGTGCCTGTCGGCGCCACCTCCGCCACCGTCCCGGTCCGCGCCGTCATCGCCGGCAAGGTCGGCAACGTCCCTCCCGCCGAGCTCGTCGTCGCCACCGGCCTGCCCGCCGACGCCACCTTCAGCGCCTCCTCCCTCGACGGCGGCTCCGACCCCGCGCTCTGGTTCATCTTCATCGCCGGGGTGCTCGCGATCAGCGCCATGGTGCTCCCGGGGATCTCCGGCTCCTTCGTACTGCTGATGCTCGGCCTCTATCACTACATCTTCTTCAACCTGCGCCTGCTCCTCTACGAACGCGACATGAGCGCGCTCCCGGTGATCCTCGTCTTCATCGCCGCCCTCATCATCGGCATCGCCACCTTCTCGCGCTTCCTCAAGTGGCTCTTCGCCCGCTATCACGACGTCACCCTCGCCGCGCTCATCGGCATCATGGCCGGCTCACTCCGCGAGCTCTGGCCCTTCAAGGCCATCGACGCCGACGGCACCGCCGTCAATACCCTTCCCGGCTCGTTCGACGGCGCCTTCGCCGTCACGATCGCCTGCGTCGTCGTCGGGCTCGTGCTCGTGCTCGGTCTCGAGCGCCTCACGCGCGCCCCACCGACCTCGCCCCCCGCCGCCTGACCCCTCACCGCCGCGCGCTGTCGCACCCCGCGGGCCATTTTCCACACCCCGGCGCGCGTTTGCTCACGCCCCCGGCTGCGGCGCCCATCTCACCGCCGCCCCGCCGTGGCTCAATCCTTGCTCGACGTCGCCATGCGTCCCGCACGCGCGCGCACGCGAGGGTCCCATGCCCGACGTCCTGCCCGATCTCACCATCGCCGATGCCCCGCACGGCTACGACCCCTTCGGCCTCTGCGCCGACGCCGTTCGCAAGGCCTACCGCGCCACCCGCCCGATCTACGATCACTGGTTCCGCGTGCGGAGCTACGGCGCCGAGCGCCTGAGCCACCTCGGCGCCGCCATCCTCGCCGCCAACCACTCCGGCACCCTGCCGATCGACGGCGTCATGATCTGGCATGACGTGTTGCGCCACACCCACCCGCCGCGCGTGCCCCGCCCCATCGCCGACGTCTTCGTCCCGAACCTCCCCTTCGTCAGCCTCGCCTACGCGCGCACCGGGGTCGTCGCCGGCTCACGCGGCAACGTGCACCACCTGCTCCACCACGGCGAGCTCCTGCTGATCTTCCCCGAGGGCACCGGCGGAATCGGCAAGCCGATCGCCAAGCGCTATCAGCTCCAGCGCTGGAACGTCGGCCACGCCGAGCTCGCCATCCGCCACCAGGTCCCCGTCGTCCCGGTCGCCGTCATCGGCGCCGAAGAGCAGATGCCCCAGCTCGCGCGCCTGCCGATCCGCGCCTTCGGCTCGCCCTATCTCCCGGTCCCCGCCACCCTCGTGCCGCTGCCCGTTCGCTACCACATCCACTATGGTGAGCCGCTCGACTTCCGCGATCGCTACGCGCCCGACCGCGCCGACGATCCTGCCAGCACCGAGGCCGCCGCCGCCGAGGTGAAGGACGCCGTCGCCGCCCTCATCCGCCGCGGCCTCGCCCTGCGTGACGGTGTCTTCGCATGAAGGCCCCCGGCCCCAGCTCGCCGCCCCCCGCGCCCACCGCGGAGCGCCGCGTGATGCTGCTCGGCGCCGCCACACCGATCGGCGTCGCCCTCACCCACGAGCTCCTCGCCCAGGGCATCGGCCACGTGCTCGCAGTCGACCCACCCGACCTCGACGTGCCCCGCTCGACCCTCTCGTCGTACGCGCTCACGCGCGTCGAGGCCGACCTCACGCGCTCCCGCGCGCGCCGCCTCCTCCTCTTCGGCCCCGCGCGCGAGCACGCCGTCGACACCATCGTCGACCTGGCGATGCACCGCTCCGCGCGCGCGACCGGAGCCCGCGCCCACGCCCTCAACGTCGAGTCCACCCGCGAGCTCCTCACGCTCTGCGAGCGCCACCCGACGATCTCGAACTACGTGCTCAGGAGCTTCGCCGAGGTCTACGAGCACAACCCCCATCGCCCCACCGTGATGATCGAGGATCACCCCCTCGACCTCCGCGCCCCGACCCAGTGGCGCCGCGACCGCGTCGAGGCCGATCTCGTCGCCTGCACGCGCATCGGCGTGTCACGCCTTCGCATCGCCGTCCTGCGCACCGCCGAGTGCCTCGCGCCCGAGACCGGCAGCCAGCTCTTCGACTACCTGCAGAGCCGCGTCTGCCTTCGCCCGCTCGGCTTCGACCCGATCCTCAACGTCGCCACGCTCGGCGACCTCGCGCGCGCGCTCTCGCTCGCGGTCGTACGGTGCGCGCACGGGATCTACAACGTGCCCGGCGCCGACACGCTACCGCTCTCGCGCATCATCCGACTCTGGGGCCGCGCCGAGATCCCGCTGCCGCCGCTCCTGCTCGAGCCCCTCTACACGCTCCGCGCCGCGCTCACCGGACGCGACTTCTCCTACCGCATCAACCGCGAGCGCCTGCGCTTCGGCGGCGTGCTCGACGGAACCCGTGCCCTCCACGATCTCGGCTACCGTCCCGAGCACCCCGTCGCCTGGCCGGCTCCCTCCACCCCGACTGTCGGTAGCACCTATACAAGTCCGCATCCGTAGCACTTATAGATGTCCGCATATCACGACCGAGCCGACGGCGCCTTGCCGCCAGTTCTTGCTCTCTTGTGCTTGGTGCCGGCCGCAGCCGTCC
>WYBB01000133.1 GCA_011526585.1 Deltaproteobacteria bacterium | reverse complement strand
TCGTGTCGGTGCCGCTCGAGTCCGAGCCACAGGCCAAGAGCATGGCGACGCCAGCGAGGAAAATCGAAGGACGTGGTCTCATGGGTACGCTCTCGTGGTGAAGGGAGTGATCGCCGGCGTGACGGGTGGCCGGACGGATGGAGGTCGTTCAGGCGGCGGGGATGAGCGCGAAGAGCTCGCGCGGGTGATAGTCGGTCGCCCAGGGATCGGTCTGGCCCGTGAGCGCGTCGCGCACCGCGTCGTGCCAGCGCGCGGGGATGGCGGCGGCGCCGAAGCGCGCGCCGAGGAGCGCGCCGACGATGGCGCCGTTGGTGTCGGCGTCGCCGCCGCGATTGACGGTGTCGACGAGCGCGACCTCGAACGACGGGGCGTGCAGGAGGTGCCAGAAGGCCAGGCGGAAGGCGACGCGCACGAAGCCGGCGTAGCGGGTGAGGTCGACGTCGGGGGCGGCCGTGCCGTCGAGGTGGGGATCGTCCCCCTCGGCGGCGGCGAGGTCGTCGGACAGGCGCGCCAGGGCGTCGTCGAGCACCTTGGCGTCGTGGGGTGCGTCGCGATGGGCTTGCGCGTAGGCGAGCGCGAGGTCGGCGTGCGCGGCGGCGAGCATGGCGCGGGAGTCGGCGCGCTCGCGCGCGGCGGCGGCGATGGCGCCGTTGAAGGCGGCGCAGGCGAGCGCGCAGCGCGGGTCGTAGTGGGTGATGTCGGAGTCGGCGAGGCTGGTCTCGACGCGGCGCTCGGCGTCGTGCGCGAAGAAGACGCCGAGCGGCGCGGTGCGCATGAGCGAGCCGTTGCCGGCCATGCGGCTGCCGTTGGCGATCCAGACCTCGCGGCCGGCGAGGGTGGGCGGCGTGCCGGTCGCCACGCGCGCCAGGGCCTGCGCGGTCTGGTTGCCGATGTCGAAGGCTTCGCGCGACCAGGCGACGTAGCGGCGGGCGACGTCGTCGAGGACGAAGTCGCCGTGGGTCCGCAGCGAGCGCGCGAGCGCGGTGGCCATCTGGGTGTCGTCGGTGACCTGGCCGCGCGCGACGCGGAACGGGCCGCCGCCGGTGATCTCGCGGTGCGGGCCGGACAACGGCGGGGAGAACGGCGCGTGCGGCAGGCGCTGGAACTCGAGCGTGGTGCCGAGCGCGTCGCCGACGGCCAGGCCGACGAGCGCGCCGAGCGCGCGGTCGCGATCGATGTCGTGCAGGGGCTGGTTCGCGGGAGGGTTCATGGCGACTCCACGGTCACATGCGTTCGATTCAGATCGGCCGGAGCCAGAGGCCCTTGACCGCGCCCTCCGGGTCGAAGACCAGGAGCAGGTTCACGCGCACGCCGTTGGCCATGCGCACGAGCACCTGCGCGGCGGGCATGCGCTCCTTCTTCTCTTCGATGGCGCTCGGCCAGGCGTCGACGATCTGCGCGGGCGGCCCATGCGCCGCGACGAGCCCGCGCACGATCTCGCCGAGCTTGTCGTCGGTGAGCTCGGCCGATAGCGCCGCGGTGAAGCGCGCACGCACCGGCGCGAAGCGCAGGTCGAAGAGGTTCTGCACCGACTCGATCGCCAGGCGCGTCGTCGGATCCTCGAGCGCCGCCGCCTCGAAGTCCGCCACCGACGGGCAGACCATCGGCGCCGGCGGCGGGCAGGGCGCGGCCGGCGGGCACGCCGGTTCGGCCGCCGGATCGGCGCAAGCGCTCGATCCGAGCGCGATCACCAGGGCGGCGGCGGCACGTGACGACGACATCGAGCGCACCTTACGGCCAAGGCGACAATCGCGCCATCGCAACACGCCGGCGGCTCCGACGCGCTGGTCGCAGCTCACGCGCCGCTCGCGATCGGCCACCGTGACGGGTTCTCCCAAGCGCTCGGCGGCTGCGCTCCGAGCTCGCGAGCTCGTGCTGCGGGCAGCCGGCGCCCGGATCGTTGGAGGGCGCCCGATCGCGGGCGTTCCCGACGCTCACGACAAATCCTGGGACCTGTCCTAACGTGCGTGGTGCATGACCCCGCCGCGCGTGACGACGTCCGACAGCTCGCCACGGCCTCCTGCTGGAGGGCTGATCAGGACCGCCGTCGTGATCGAGTCGCTGCCGCGCGGTCGCTGGCTCGCCTGGCCGCTGGCCGATCCGAAGCTCGCCGAGCTCGGTCGGCCCGAGGACGATCCGCTCCTGATCATGTCGCTCGCGCTGCCCGAGCACCTCGCGACCCTGGACGGCAGCGAGATCGCCGCCTTCGCGACGCCGCCCGACACGCGGCTCGGCACGACCGCGGTCACCCTGCCGCGTGCTCTGCCCCGGCGCCTCGCGCGCCACTTCCCGCCGATCCGCGCGCTGATGCCGTGGATCGTCACGCCCTATGGGCGCGACCTCTGGCTGCACATCCCGCCGCTCAAGCTCACGCTGCGCGTCGACGACGAGCGCGAGCTCGACACCCTGGTGCGGAGCGAGGTCGAGCGCGTCGTCACCGCCACCGAGCCTCCGCCCGACGATCTCCTGCGCCTCATGCCCGCGCTCGGCTATCGCCTCGGCTGGGTCGACGTCGAGCTCCTGCGCGCCGACCGTGCGACGAGCACACGCAGCGCCGCCGCGCGCGCCATCGCCGCCGAGGAGGCCAACCGCCTCATGCTCGACGTCGCGAGCCCGCTGCACGCCGACCCGCGCATCACCACCGGACCGCCGCTCGTGGCGCGCCCCGACGAGCTCGCGACCCTCGATCGCCTGCTCGACAAGGAGAGCGTGCTCGTGCACGGCCCCGAGCTCGCCGGCAAGACCGCGCTGATCGAAGGGTGGATCCGCGCGCGCCTCTCCGGCCCCGAGCCGCGCGACCCACGCGCCCTGCCGCCGCTCTTCGTGTATGCGACCTCGGGCGCGCGCCTCATGGCCGGCATGAGCCTGCTCGGCCAGTGGCAGGCGCGGCTCGCGCGCGTGCTGCAGGCCGCCGCGACGCTTCGCGCCGTGCTCTGGGTCGAGCACCTCGGCGAGCTCCTCGGCGAGGCGGGCCAGGGCGAAGAGCTCGCCAACGCGCTGCGCCCCTGGCTCGAGGACGGGCGCGTGCGCCTCGTGACCGAGCTGCGCGACGAGGAGATCGATCGCCTGCAGCGCCGCTACCCTGCCCTCTTCGCCGCGCTCCGCCGCGTGCGCGTCGCCCCCCTCTCGAAGACCGACACCCTCGCCGTGCTCGACGCCCGCCACCGCCACCTGGCCGAGCACGAGCCCGGCCGCGCCCGCCTCGCCCCCGACGCGCTGCCCGAGCTCGTCGCCCTGGCCGGCCGCTACCAGTCCCACCTCGCCAACCCCGGCGCGCCCGTACGCCTCGGCGACGATCTCCTGGCGCTCGCCGAGACCGATCGCACCCCCGAGGGCCGCGCCGCGCTCGTCGACGCCCCCCACGCGCAGCGCCTCTACGCGCGCCTGTCGGGCCTGCCGCTCTGGCTCCTCGACGATCGCCGCCCCTTCGACGTCGCCGCCACCACCGCCACGCTCGCCGCGCAGGTCGTCGCTCAGGGCGACGCCGTCGCCGCCGTCGCCGAGAGCCTCGCCGTGATCAAGACGCGCCTGGCCGCGCGCAACAAGCCGCTCGCCTCCTTCCTCTTCGCCGGCCCGACCGGCGTCGGCAAGACCGAGCTCGCGCGCGCCCTCGCCATGCTCCTCTTCGGCTCCGAAGCGCGCCTCATCCGCTTCGACATGTCCGAGTTCACCGATCCCACCGCCGCCGAGCGCCTGATCCGCGGCGGCGACGGCCTGCGCGACGGCCTCCTCACGCGCCGCCTGCGCAAGGAGCCGCTCTCGGTCGTGCTGCTCGACGAGATCGAGAAGGCCCACCGCTCGGTCTTCGATCTCCTCCTGCAGGCGCTCGGCGAGGGTCGCCTCACCGACGCGCGCGGCAAGACTGCCAGCCTCGAAGGCGCGATCGTGATCCTCACCTCCAACCTCGGCGCCGGCGACAAGGTCCGCCGCATCGGCCTCGCCGAGACCGACGAGAGCACGCTGGCCGCCCACTACCTCGCCGCCGTCCGCCGCCACTTCGCGCCCGAGCTCGTCAACCGCCTCGACAAGGTGATTCCGTTCTCCTCCCTCGGACCCGACGCCCTGCGCCGCATCGTGCGCCTGCAGCTCGCCCGCCTGACCACCCGCCGCGGGCTCGCTCGCATCGGCCTCGAGGTCGCTGACGCCGCCCTCGATCACATCGCCGCCGCCGGCACGACCGCCGCATACGGCGCCCGCGCGCTGCGCCGCGCGCTCGAGCGCCTACTGACCACGCCGCTCGCGCACCTCGTCGCCTCGCGCCCGGCGCACTCGATCGCCGCCGTCACCGTCGACCTCGCCCAGTGCGCGCCGCCCTCGTTGTCCTTCGTCGTGCACGACGCACCCCGCCCGACCACCCACGCGCGCGGACCGCTGGCGACGATCGCGCGCATGCGCCGTGAGGCGCGCGCCCATCTCCAGTCGAGCGCGGTGCGCGAGGTCGTCGAGCGCATCGAGCAGCTCGAGGCCGATCTCCTGCGCGGCGCCCCGGCCGGCCCCCTCCTCGCCGAGCGCGCGCGCCTCGACACCCTGCTCGCGCCCTTTCGCGAGGTCGCCGCCGATCTCGAAGAGCTCGAGGACCTCGCGCACCTGACCTCCTCGAGCTCCTCGAACGAGAGGCTCGCCACGCGCGAGCCGCTCGACAACGAGATCGCCTGGGCCGAAGCCCGCCTCGACGAGCTCGGCGCCGCCTCCTTCGAGCTCCTCACCGCCATCGAGGAGCGACGCGACCACGCGCTCGTCGCGCTCACCGAGCTCGACGACGGCCGCGCCTTCGACCGCTGGCTCCTGCCGCTCATCGAGCACGCCGAGGCGCGCCGCTGGACGCTCACCGCCTGGATCGAAGGCGAGCACGCCGAGCGCTGGCCGCGCCACCTCGGTCTGGGCCCACCCCGCCCCGCCGACGACCTCTATATAAGGATAGCGTCCCGACCGACCGACTTCCGCCACCTCGTCCTCGGCGTCGCCGGCCGCCACGCCGGCACGCTCCTCGCCTGCGAGGACGGCCTCGTCGCCGTCCGCCCGGGTGACGCCGATCCGGCCCACCTGCTCGTGCGCGCGCTCTCGTGCGCGAGCGCGACGCTCACCCCCGAGGCGATCGCCGACTCCGAGCTCCTCGCCGCGCCGCCGTCCGAGACGCGCGGCCCGCTCGCGCACGGCACGCCCCACCGCATCTTCCTGTCCGATCCGCCGCGCATGACGCTGCGCCACCATGGCGGCACCAGCGAAGAGCCGGGCGACGTGCACCGCTTCTTCGCCACCTGGGAGCGCCACGCCGCCCGGCGCCTGCGCGCACTGGACGACGACCCGACGCGCGATCGCTCCGAGCTCTTCGAGAGCCCGCTCGACGTCGAGCTCACGCTCAAGCGCCTCATGCGCGAGGCCGCCGCCGAGCGCCCGAGCTGGGATCGGCCATGAGCTTCCTCGTCACGATCTACGAGCGCCGCGTCGGCGTCGGCCAGCTCGCCTGGACCACGCTCGGCCTCGGCCCGGCGACGATCACCGACAAGGGCACTTCGCTGCCGCTCTTGAAGGAGCGCTTCCTCCACAAGCTCAAGGCCTGGGTCAAGCGGGCCAGGCCGCGCGACCTCACGCGCCTCGAGGTCTTGCCCGGGCTGCGCCTCGAGCGCCACCGCCTCACGCTGGAGATCAAGCGCCTGTCGGCGACGCTGTCCCTGCCGCTCATCGTCGAGCCGCGCCACAGCGGCCTGGGTGAACCACTGTTCATCGCCTATCACCCCGACGCCCAGCGCGACTTCTTCGTCGTCGACCCCGAGCGCCCGCGGGCCACCCAGTACCGCGTCTTCCTCGAGCATCTCCTGCGCGACGTCACCGATCCCGACGACCTCGCCGAGCTCGAGGCGCGCAAGGATCGCCTGCGCACCCTGGTCTTCGACGTCGAGGTGCCCTCGCTCCTCGAGCGCGTCGGCAACCGCAAGCGCGGCTCCTGGTGGGCCGACCTCCGCCCCGAGACCAGACCACCCGGCGCCGGCCAGCCCGACGACACCCAGGACCGCTCCGAGCTCGACGCGATCGCGACCGATCTCAGCGAGCGCGCCACCGAGTCCGCGCTCGCGCTCGGCCTGCCCCGCCCCGGCCTCGACACGCTGCTCGCGACGCTGTCGGAGCGCGGCTCGCTCGTGCTCATCGGGCCGCCCGGCGTCGGCAAGACCACGCTGATCCACCGCTGGGTCACCGCGCGCCTCGGCGACGATGGCTACGCTCTGCACAAGAGCCTCGATCGCGTGCGCCGCGTCTGGCAGCTCAGCGGGCGCCGCGTGCTCGCCGGCATGAAGCACCACGGCGACTGGGAGGCGCGCATCGCCCGCCTCATCGACGAGCTCACCCGCCGCCGCGGCTTCCTGGTCGTGCCCGATCTGCCGGCGTGGTCCCTGCTCGGGCGCTCGCGCGACAGCCAGCGCAACCTCGCCGAGGTCATGCGCGGACCGCTCGAGCGCCGCGAAGTGCGCATCCTCGGCGAGGCGACCGCCGAAGCCTGGCAGCGCCTCGAGGAGGACGCGCCCGCCTTCGCCGCGCAGTTCCAGCGCCTGCTCGTGCCCGAGCCCGACGACGACGAGGTCGTGCGCATGGTGCTCGCCGCCGCGCGCAAGCGCGAGGACGGCGGGATCGTCTTCGATCCCGACGCGCTCGCGGGCGTGCGCACCTGGGCGCGCGTGCTCTACCCCGGCCGCGCCGAGCCCGGGCGCTCGCTGGCGCTCGTCGACGAGGCCGCCAAGCTCGACGACTACGTCACGAGCGACGAGCTCGCCGACGCCATCACCACGCGCGCCGGCGTGCCGCCCGAGCTGATCGATCACCGCGCCAGCAACGCGGGCTACGTGCCGCACGAGATCCGCGCGCTCGGCGCGCACGTCGTCGGCCAGCCCGAGGCGAGCGCGGCGATGATCGATCTCGCGCAGCGCGTGCGCACGGGTCTCACCGATCCGAGCCGCCCCTGGGGCGTCTTCCTCTTCACCGGTCCGACCGGCACCGGCAAGACCGAGCTCGCCAAGGGCCTGGCCACCCACCTCTACGGTGACGGCGCACGCCTCCTGCGCGTCGACATGAACCAGCTCACCACCGCCGACGCGGTGGGCCGACTCATCGGCACCAGTGACGATCCCGACGGCCTCCTCACCAGCCCGCTCCTCGACACGCCGTTTCAGGTCGTGCTGCTCGACGAGCTCGACAAGGCCCACCCCTCGGTCCTCTACCTCCTGCTCCAGCTCCTCGACGAAGGCCGCCTCACCGACGCCGCCGGGCGCACCGCCGACTTCCGTCGCGCGGTGATCCTGATCACCTCGAACCTCGGCGCCCACCCGCGCCCGTCGCTCGGCTTCGCCGCCGCGCCCGACGCGAGCACGCGCGGCGCCGAGACCACACGCGCCGTCGCCGCCGCCCTGCCGCCCGAGCTCTTCAACCGCCTCGACGCCGTGATCCCGTTCGGCCCGCTCTCGAGCGAGGCCGCGCACGCGATCACCACACGACTGCTCACACGCCTCGCCGACCGCCACGGCCTGCGCGATCGCTTCGCCTCGCTCACCTTCAGCGACGCCGCGGTCGATCACGTCGTCGCCCGCGGCTTCGATCCCGAGTACGGCGCGCGCACCGTCAAGCGCTGGATCGAGTCGCAGGTGACCGATCCGATCGCCGTCGAGCTCTCGCGCGTCCCGGCCGACGGGTTCAAGCGCGTGCACGTCGACACCCACGGAGACGGAGACGAGCGCGGGATCGTCATCAGCGTCGACACGCTCACGCCGGCGCGCCCCTCCCACACCCTGCCGTACTCGCACCTGCTCGCCGGCACGCGCGCCGACGCCGACCGCGTGCTCGACCGCACCTGCGACGCGCTCGCCGCGCTCGTCACCCGCCCCGACCACGACGCGCCCGACGAGCGCCTCGTCGTCGCGCCCACCGATCCCGACGAGGCCGATCGCTTCTACTGGCGCGAGCGCCTCCAAGGCGCCATCGCGCACAACCTCAAGACGATGCGCCGCATGCGCAACCTCCACCAGAGCTCCCAACGCGAGATCGTCGCCGCGCTCAGCCAGGCGAGCTTCCTCCTGGCGATCGCGCCGCGCGTCGACGCGCCGCTGCACCGCGCCACCGTCCGCCTCTCGCGCCCCACGAAGAGCGCGCTCCGACGGCTCCTGCCCGCGCTCGCAGACGCCTTGCGCAAGCCACCCTTCGAGCTCGAGGAGCTCGCGAAGCTCACCGCCGGCGGCCAGCTCGTCCGCGATCCCGCCGCCCCGCTCGACGACGCCGAGCGCGTCGTGCTGCGCCTGAGCGGGCTCGGCGTGCGCGCGGCGCTGGCGATCGAGGTCGGCGCGCACGTGCTCGACACCCTCGGCGACGGGCTCGAGGTCGTCACCTTCGAGCTCCTGCCCCCCGAGGCCGACGCCGTCCCGCTCGGCGAGCTCGTCCAGCAGGTCGCCACCGCGCGCGAGCAGGTGCGCACGCTGCGCCACGAGTCGGGCGGCGGCAGGAACGAAGCGCGCCCCTACGCCGTGCTCGATCACCGCCTTGGCCATCACGAGACCGGGCACATCGCCGATCTGCCGGGCCTCGTCGCGTGGTGCCTGAGCCTGTCGCGCTCGGCCACGCCGATCGCCAGGGCAGAGGAGGCCGGGGCATGAACGGCGAGCCCCACGAGCCCGGCGCGGCGCGCAAGAAGAAGAGCTGCCGCGTCTACGTGATCCAGCACGAGCACGGCGCCTTCACCGCGATCCTCATGCGGCGCTGGGAGCTCTTCTTCGACAAGCCACCGCCGGCGGCCTACGGCGGCGACCTCGACCAGGTGCTGGACGCGATCGATCTGCAGCTCGTCGAGCGCGCCGCTCGCGGCGACGAGTCGCTCGAGCGCTACCTCTGGAGCGAGAGCTTCGCGATGCACGCCGTCACCATCGAGGTGCACCCGCAGACCTTCGTGCACAAACGCCCGGTGATCGGCGCGCGCTCCTTCCCGCTGACGATCGCGTACGCGGCCTGCCGCCTCGAGGGCGGCGCCTGGCGCGTCGGCCTGCCGCGCTTCGGCTGGTGGATGGTGCTCGAGTCGCTCGAGCTCGCCGGCGCCGCGCTCGAGACGGCCATCGGCGCCGCGCTCCTCGGCGAGCACGAGAAGCTCGTCTTCGAGTTCCGCCGCGAGGGCCGCGAGCACGTGCGTGAGTGGACCTCACGCCTGGCCGATCTCGACGACGAGGACGACGAGCGCGAGGTCCCGCTCGCCGAGCGCTACCCGGTCCTGACGCAGGTCGCCGACGAGCTGGTCTCACGCGCGCGCGAGCGCAAGATCACCGGCACCCACGGCACCTGGCGGAGCCCCTTCGAGCATCGCCTGGCGCACCCCTGGTCGACGCTGCTCGTCGGGCCGCGCGGCGTCGGCAAGTCGGCGCGCGTGCGGCAATTCGCGCGCATGCTGGCGCAGAAGAAGCGGAACCGCCTCGAGCACGAGCGCCACATCTGGCACACCTCGCGCGATCGGATCCTCGCCGGCATGGTCTATCTCGGCATGTGGGAAGAGCGCGTGCTCAAGATGATCGACGAGCTCGGCGAAGGCGGCGACTGGCTCTACGTCGAGCGCCTCGCCGATCTGCTGGAGCCCGTCGGCGCCTCGGGCGGCTCGATCGGCGAGCTGCTCCTGCCGGCGATCGAGAACCGCGAGCTCTACCTCATCGCCGAGGCGACGCAGGACGAGGCCGATCGCCTCCTGCGCAAGCACCCGCGCTGGTGGGATGCACTCTCGCTCGCCTGGGTGCACCCACCCGACGACGCGACCCTGACCGCGTGGATCCCCTCGTTCTCGGAGTCGGTCGAGCTCGCGCACGAGCGCCCGCGCGCGACCCCCTGGGAGCGGAGCGCGCTGCGACGCCTCGTGCAGCTGCAGGCGCGCTTCGAGCCGGCGCAGGCGCAGCCGGGCGCGGCGGTGCGCTTCATCCAGTGGTGGGTGCGCACCGGCTCGATGGGTGAGGCGCCGAGCGCGCTGGACGGCGAGGCGATCACCGCGAGCTACGCGCGCTATTCGGGGCTGCCGGTCGACATGATCAGTGAGCGCGCCGCCATGAGCGCCGAGGCGATCCAGACCGCGCTCGAGGCGCGCGTCGTCGGGCAGCCCGCGGCCGCCGCGCTCGCCGCCCGGGTGATCGCGCGCTTCCAGGCAGGACTCTCCGATCCGCAGCGCCCGATCGCGACCCTGCTCTTCGTCGGGCCGACCGGCGTCGGCAAGACCGAGCTCGCCAAGGCGATGTGCCAGCGCATGTTCGGCAGCGACGACGCGCTGATCCGCCTCGACATGAGCGAGTACCACCTGCCCTGGTCGGCCGCGCGCCTCTTCTCGATCGGGCGCCTGGGCGACAGCGGCGCGAGCCTGGCCGAGCGCGTGCGCCAGCGCCCGATCGCGCTGGTGCTGCTCGACGAGATCGAGAAGGCCCACCCGGCGATCTTCGACAACCTCATGGCGGTGCTCGACGAGGGTCGCTTCACCGACGAGCGCGGCGAGACCGTCGACTTCCGCACGACGCTCATCGTGATGACCTCGAACCTCGGCGCCGGCGGTCCGAAGCCGACCGGGTTCGCGAGCGGCATGGGCCTGGCCGCGGGCGCCGATCACTTCGGCGCGGCGCGGCGCCACTTCCGGCCCGAGCTCCTGAACCGCATCGATCACGTGATCCCGTTCTCGCCGCTGGCGCGGGAGGCGATCGAGCGCATCGTCGCGCTCGAGGTCGACAAGATCGCGGCGCGCGAGGGTCTCGACCGGCGCGGCCTGCACCTCGTCGTGAGCCCCGAGCTGCTCACGCGCCTCGCCGCCGACGGGTATCACCCCGACTACGGCGCGCGCGCGCTGCGGCGCGTGCTCGAGGATCGCCTGGTCGTGCCGCTGGCCGCGCTGATCGCCAGAGACCCCGGGCTACGCGACGCCGCGGTGATCGCGCGCCTCGACGGCGACGCGCTCCGCTTCGATCTCTCCGCACGCTGAATCGCGGCTCGGCGGCGATCCCTACGACCCGGTCGTCTCCACGACGACGCAGTCCGGGGTCTCGATCTCGGGAAACGCGGTGTCACAGAAATCGAATGCGAGCCAGCTCTGGTGCGTGCCATCGGCCTCGGCGGTCTTCGCTTCGCCGGCGATCGCGTAGTGCACGACGACCTCGGACGGCACCGGGTCGGACGCTCTGGCCTCGCCGGTGAAGTCGCCGTGGCACTCGAACCTCACGGTCGCGCCGGGCGGCACGACGATCGCGGGGGCGAACGCGCTGACCATGCGCGCGGTGCCGATCGACAGCTCGATCCGCTCGGGCGTGATGGGCTCGTCGCCGTCGTTGCGGAGGGTGAGCTCGAGCGCGGAGTACTCGAGGTTGCCGCAGGTCGCGTGCTCGCTCTCGACCTCCGTCACGGTCACGCGGTCGGCGCCGCGCTGCGACGCGTCGTCGTCGCAGCCGGCCACGACGAGGAACAGAATCAGGATGGAGAGCCCGTTGCGAATCATCGATATCCTCCGACGCTGCCGTCTCGGCCTGGCCACGGTGCGTGGCCCCCGAGCGGTGTCCGCGGTGTGGCGAAGCAAGCGTGATGCCAGCACCGAACCCGGCTGTGCCAGCCGCCTGTGACCGCGCTCGGACACGGCCGCGTGAGCAAGTTCTCCACAGCGCCGGGCCGCGTCGTCAACGCGCTGGTCGGGCACGCGTGTCGTACCCGACCGCCACGCTCGCCGGGAGGGGCGCCGCGGGTCGATGGCGACGCGCTCTTCGGCTCAGCGGCAGCCCCAGAAGCCGCGACGACCGCGACCCTGCCCGTGCGTGCCGTGGTGACCGTGAGGCCCATGCTGACCTTGCGGACCGTGTGGGCCGTGGTGACGGCGCTCGGCGCGCGCGCCCGGGGTCGCGCTGAGATCGATCGCCTGGCCGTGGCGCGCGACGCGCACGGTGACCGGCTTTCCGACCTTGCCCGCGAGCGCGGCCAGGAGGTGGGCGTGATCGGTGGTCGCCTGGCCGTCGATGGCGACGATCACGTCGCCGACCTGGATCGCCGCGCGCTCCGCGGCCGAGCCCTGGCCGACGCCGGTGACCAGGAGCCCGCGCGCAGCGCTCGGGTCGACGCGCAGCGCCTCGGGCAGCTCGACCGCCTGGATCGCCACGCCGAGGTGGCCGGGCGCGGTCGAGCCGCCGCTGGCGAGGAGGCCGATGACGCGGCGTACGGTCGCGCTCGGCAGCGTGACCCCACCGGGCACGAGGCCGCGGGTGTTCACGCCGAGCACGGCGCCGGAGAAGTCGATGAGCGGCCCGCCGGAGAACCCCGGCGGCAGGGTGCCGTCGACGTCGATGTAGCGGTCGACCGTGCCGCCGCGCGCGGTCACCCACGCGGGCCCGACGCGCGTCACCACGCCGAGCGTCGTGCGCAGGCCGGACTCGGTGCGCGCGACCGGCGCGACGAAGAGCCCGACACGCGCGCCGTCGGCCCAGCGCACCTCGGGCAGCGGCGGGCCGTCGCCGGGATCGAGCTCGATCAGGGCGAGCTCGGTCGCCTCGTCGGCGCCGACGAGCCGCGCCGCGCGGGAGGTGCCGTCGCCGAAGCGCACGCTCACCGCTTGATCGCGTTCGCCGTGAAAGAGGCGTGAGGTCGTCACGATCCGCCGCTCGCTCGCGGCGAAGACCACCCCGCTGGCGAGGCGCCCGCCGGCGCTGACGTGCACGACCGCGCCGCCGACCGCTGCGACGGCATCCGCCAGCGCCGAACCTACCTGTGCTGCATCGAAGTTGGTGTTGCTCATGGAGGCATGATGCCCACCCTCGTGCGCGACGCCCATCGACCGATCGTCGGTGCGCCCTGCCCGATCGGATAGCCCGTGCCGAGGGCTCAGAGGTCGAGCAGCCCCGAGCGCGCCGCGAGCACGACCGCTTCGGTGCGCGTCTCCGCGCCGAGCTTGTCGAGGAGCGCCGTCACGTGGAACTTGGCGGTGTGCGGCGAGACGCCGAGCTGCGCGCCGATCTCCTTGTTGGACAGCCCCTCGGCCACGAGCTCGAGCACCTGCTGCTCACGCGGGGTCAAGGCCAGCGGCGGCCCAATCGGCGCGGGCGCGGGCAGGACCTCGGCGGAGAAGCGCGGGTCGATCGCGACGAGCCCTTGCCTGAGCGCGCCGACTGCGGCGGCGAGCACCTCGGGTGGCACGTCGCGCCCGAGCGCGCCGCGAAAACCTCCGGCGAGCGCGGCCTTCGCGCGTGCACCGCTGGCCACCAGGGCGAGCCACGGCTCCTCGGCCTCGGGCTCGGCCCGGAGCGCGCCGGACAGCGGCGTCGGCCCATCGTCGTAGAGAACGAGATCGATGACGCGCTCGCGCGCGAGCGACGGCTCGCCGACGATCGCCTCGCCGAGACCGGCGAAGCCGAGCGCCGAGGCGAGCGCGCGGCGCGCAAGCGGATCGCTGCTCAAGAGGAGGATGCTTGCGCTCGCGTCGGGCGCGCCCTCGTCGATCACGCCGTCGGCCAACGCGTCGTCGTCGGGCGGCGTCGCGCGGACCCGCATATCGAGGGTCCTGTCGTCCCAGACCTGCATGAGGACCTTGCATAGGCACCCGCGCGTGGGCCGACAAGCCGTCGCGTTCACACGCCCCGAGAATATTCCGCGGCGGACCTCGTCGAGGGGCGCCATGCCGATGACCACCTCCATGCGCGCCGCGCTCGTCGCCACGCTCTGCCTCGAGAGCGCCTGCGCGACCTCCTCGGGATCGCCGCCGCGCTCGCGTTCATCCCGCGCGCCGAGGGCGACGCCTGCATCGGCTGCGACGTCGGCGCGATCTTCTTCGGGCTCGACGGCCTCACCTCGCTCGCGCTCGCCTTCCTGATCCCCGACACCCACTACCGCGACGTCTCGATCGAAGCGCCGCACGAGGTCCTCGCCCAGCGCTGCCCCGCCGACGTCGCCTTCGAGGCCGCCGGTCGCGCGTTCGCCGTCGAGCCTGACGGCTCGCTCCTGCCCGAGCACGCGCACGCGCTCATGAGCGCGGCGGTCGAGACCGGCAGCGCCATCGGGCTCCGCCACGGCGACGCGCTCTTGACACCCCTGCACGTGGGGCATACCCGTTGACGCCGTTCAACGTGCCCGGACCACAACCAGGAGGATCGTCATGTCGCTTCGCATCAACTCCGTCGCCCCCGACTTCGAGGCCCAGACCACCGAAGGCTCGATCAAGTTCCACGACTGGATCGGCGATGGCTGGGCGATCCTGTTCTCGCACCCGAAGGACTTCACGCCGGTGTGCACGACCGAGCTCGGCTACCTCGCCAAGCTCAAGCCGGAGTTCGACAAGCGCAACACCAAGGTGATCGGCCTGTCGGTCGACCCGGTCGACGATCACGCGCGCTGGGCCAAGGACATCGAGGAGACGCAGGGCGCCGCGGTGAACTACCCGATCATCGGCGACACCGATCTGAAGGTCGCCAAGGCCTACGACATGCTGCCCGAGGACGACGGCGAGAGCTCGACCGGCCGCACCGCCGTCGACAACCAGACCGTGCGCTCGGTCTTCGTCATCGGGCCCGACAAGAAGGTCAAGGCGATGCTGACCTACCCGATGAGCTCGGGCCGCAACTTCGACGAGGTGCTGCGCCTGCTCGACTCGTGCCAGCTCACCGTGCGCCACACCGTGGCGACGCCGGTCAACTGGCGGCCGGGCGACGACGTCATCATCCCGCCCTCGGTCTCGGACGAGGCGGCCAAGGCGCGCTTCCCCGAGGGCTGGAAGACGCTTCGCCCCTATCTGCGGGTGGTCAAGCAGCCGAGCTGACCGATGTCTCGACGGCCGCGGCGCGCATCCTTGGCGCCGCTTCGCCCCCTTCCTCGGGGGCGCAAGAAAGATTCAGGACATTGTTGACTAACAATGTCACCTTTGGCTAGCGTGCCGCTCATGGTGGATGCCGCCGAGATCCTGCACAACCCCGGCCTGCTGAAGCTCGAGCTGATGCGGCGGGGTCTGCGCGTTCCGCCGGCCACGCTCGAGCGGTTGCGCCCCGAGGCGCGCGACGGCAAGTTCGCCTCGCACGCCGTCTTCGGCAACGCCTGGGACCTCGACCTCGTCCTGCCGGGCCAGGTCTGGGCCGCGGTGCCGGTGCACCCGCGCCTCGTGCAGAGCTCACCCTACGCGCTCGAGGGCGACGCCGCCGCGCTGACGATCACCACGCGCGAGGCGCCCGACCTCGCGGTGCCGGTCAAGGCGCGCGCGCCGTCGGCGTTCTTCGCAGGCGCGACCTCGGGCGGCGTGCCCTACGGCCGGATCGGCACCGTGCACGGCCCCTACCTCGCGCTCTCGCCGACCAACCGCTGCCAGTTCCTCGCCTCCGACGATCGCTGCCGCTTCTGCGGCGTCGGCGAGCACGGCCTGCACGACCTCGTGCCGGTCGCCGACATCGTCGAGGCGGTGCGCGTCGCGCGCGCCGAGCACCGGGTCGACATGGTGCACCTCTCGATCGGCCACATCGGCGGCGAAGACGGCGGGGTGCGACTGCTCGAGCCGTACGTGCACGCGCTCAAGAAGCACTTCGACGTGCTCGTCGCCGTCGACGCGCTGCCGCCGGCGACCGACGGCTGGATCGATCGCACCTACGGCATGGGCGCCGATCTCGTCTCGTACAACCTCGAGATCTTCGACCCCGCGCGCTTCGAGCGGATCTGCAAGGGCCCGGCGCGCATCGTCGGCCGCCAGCGCTTCCTCGACGCGCTCGGCTACGCCACCACCGTCTTCCCGGCGGGCGCGATCGCCTGTCACCTCATCGTCGGGCTCGAGCCGCTCGCCTCGACGCTCGACGGCGTGCGCACGCTGATCGACGCCGGCGTGGTGCCGGTCCTGCCGGTCTATCGCCCGTTCAAGGGCCGCGACCTGCGCGCCGATCCGGACGTCGAGCGCTTCGAGCCGACGCTCGCCGAGCTCTCCGAGCTCTACGCCGAGCTGTGGCGTCGCGCGCGCAAGCGCCGCCTGCCGCTCGGCCTCGTGCGCGACATCGCCACCGTGACGACCCCGATCGAGAGCCGCTTCTTCGAGACCGAGCGCCGCGGTGTCTGGTCGCGCATGGCCGACGCCTTCGCCGGCTCGCGCCTCGGGCGCAAGACCTCGGCGCGCCTCTCCGATCTCAGGCGCGCGCTGCGCGTGCGCGACGTGAGCCTCACCGATCCCTGAGCGACCTCCTCCCCCGAGATCCCGAGAGCAGCGCGGATGTCCAAAGGCGAGGACCACGACTCGAGCGAGCGGCCGCTGCACCTGCGCCGCTTCGAGATCGATCGGCGACCGCTGTCGCAGGTCCTGGCCTCACGCCTGTGGCGTCAGCTCACGCTGGTCGCGCTCTTCGCGCTGCTCGTCCTCGCGCTGAACCTCGAGCCGCCCGAGGGCCTCGCGGTCGCCGGCTGGCGCACGATCTGCATCTTCGGCCTGTGCGCGATCCTGTGGGCGACCGCGCTCCTGCCGCCGCCGATCACCAGCCTGTGCGCGATGGCGCTCGTGCCGCTCGCGGGGATCCTGCCGCCCGAGGAGACCTACCGCCACTTCGGCTCGAAGGTCGTCTTCTTCTTGATCGGATCGCTCATGCTCTCGGCGGCGCTGATCAAGAGCGGGCTCTCCAAGCGCCTCGCCACGCTGGTGGTCGAGCGCTTCGGCAAGACCCCCTGGCGCCTGGTCGTCGCGGTCTACACGCTCTCGGCGGTCGCCTCGACGCTGATGAGCGAGCACGCCGTCGCGGTGATGCTGCTGCCGATCGTCACCGACATCACCCGCGCGCTCGAGCTCGACAAGGCGCGCTCGCAGCTCGGCCGCCAGCTCTCCTTCGCGCTGGCGTGGGGCTGCATCATCGGCGGCACGCTGACCATCCTCGGCGGCAACCGCGCGCCGCTGACGATCGGTCTGCTCGAGGAGGCGACCGACGGCCGCTCGACGATCGGCTTCGTCGAGTACATGGGCTACTCGGCGCCGCTGGTGGTGACGCTCTTCGTCGTCGGGCTCGTGCTGCTCGGGCGCTATCGTTCCGAGGTCCCGAGCACCGACTCGGCGCGGCGGCTCCTCAGGTCGAAGCTCGAGGAGATGGGCAAGACCACCGTGCGCGAGCAGCTCGTCGGCGTGATCATGCTGCTCACGGTCTTCTCATGGGCCGCCTACGGGCGCGAGCTCGGCCTCGACGTCATCGCCATCCTGGCGACGACCCTGCTCTTCGTCCTGCGCCTCGTGAGCTGGCAGGAGATCGAGGACAACGTGCACTGGGGCATCATCCTGATGTACGGCGGCGCGCTCTGCCTGTCGGCGGCGATGACCGAGTCGGGCGCGGCGCGGTGGCTCACCGGCGCGCTCTTCGACGAGGGCTTCACCTCGCCGACGGTGCTCCTGATCAGCATCGGCTTCGCCGCCGCGCTGATGACCGAGTTCATGAGCAACGCCGCGGTGGTGGCGATGCTGCTGCCGCCGACCCTGGCCTTTTCGCAGAGCATGGGGATCGATCCGCGCGCCGCCGCGATGATGATCGTCCTGCCGTCGAACTTCGCGTTCATGTTCCCGATGTCGACGCCCGCCACCGCCGTCGGCTGGTCGCTCGGCTTCTATCGCCCGCGCGAGGTCGCCACGCGCGGGATCCTGCTGCACCTGGTCGGCTTCGCCGCGATCGTGCTGCTCGTCACCGTGTGGCTGCCGCTCTTCGGGCTCCTGTAGGCGGACGCGGCGAGGGGCTCCCCCGGGTGACCGCCCTGGGGCGCGGTGATAGATCCACCAGGTGAGCTCACCGTTCCTCGAGCGCTCCGAGTCCGAGTGGATCGCGAGCAACGCGCTGGCCTTCGCGATCTTCGACGGCTTCCCGGTGAGTCCGGGCCACGCGCTGATCATCCCGAAGCGGCTCGTGGCGACGTGGTTCGAGGCGAGCGTCGAAGAGCAGCGCGCGCTCATGGACCTCGTCGCCGTCGTCAAGGCGCGGCTCGAGCGCGAGTATCGACCCGACGGCTACAACATCGGGATCAACGTCGGCGAGGCCGGCGGTCAGACCGTCGCCCACCTGCACGTGCACCTCATCCCGCGCTATCGCGGCGACATGGACGACCCGCGCGGCGGCGTGCGCCACGTCATCCCGTGGAAGGGCAACTACAAGCGCGACCCGATGACACGGCTCGCCAGGGGCGGCGACGACCCTTTCAAGGCGCACCTGGGCACGCTCTTCGGGACGGCCACACGCATCGACATCATCGCGGCGTTCATCCAGCGCTCCGGGCTCCTGCAGCTGCAACGCGAGCTCCTGGACGCGCGCGAGCGCGGCGCCACCATCCGGGTGCTCACCGGCGACTACCTCGAGATCACCGCGCCCGAAGCGCTCATGACGCTGCTCGGCTGGGTCGGCCCGAACCTGGCCGCCCGCGTGTTCGAGACGCGAGGCCGCCGCGCCTTCCACCCGAAGGCGTGGCGTTTCGAGTGGCCGGAGCGGGGTGTCGCCTTCGTCGGCTCGTCGAACATCTCCGAGTCGGCGCTGAACCACGGCATCGAGTGGAACCTGCGCATCGATCGCGACGAGGATCGCGAAGGCTGGGGCCGGCTGGTCTCGGGCTTCGAGGCGCTGTGGCTCGAAGCCCACGCGCTCGACGCCGAGTGGATCGCGGCCTACGCGAGGCGCCGACGACCGGAAGAGGCCGGGACCCGCGCGGCGGATGAGCTCGCGCGGGCGGAGGTCGAGCCACCGTTTGCGATGCCGACGCCGCACGCGGTGCAGCAGGAGGGGCTGGCCGCGCTGGCACGAGCCCGCGCCGAGGGTCGCGGTCGGGCGCTCCTGGTGCTCGCGACCGGGCTCGGCAAGACCTGGCTGGCGGCGTTCGATCTGATCGCCGCCTTCGGTGATCGCGAGCGGGCGCCGCGCGTGCTCTTCCTCGCGCACCGCGGCGAGCTGCTCGACCAGGCCGCCCACACCCTGGGTGGCGCGCTCACGGCGAGGTGGCCCGAGGCGCGGATCGACTTCTGCGCCGGCGCCTCCGGTGGCCTGGATGCGGACCTCGTGCTGGCCTCGGTGCAGAAGGTCTCGCGCGACCCCTGGCTCGCGCGGCTCGCCGCGGCGCGCTGGGACTACGTCATCGTCGACGAGGTGCACCACGCCACGGCGCCGACCTATCGGCGGGTGCTCGACCGCGTGGAGACGGGCTTCGTACTGGGGCTCACGGCCACGCCCGAGCGCCAGGACGAGGCCGACCTGCTCGGGCTCTTCGACGACCATCTGGTCTATCGGGCCGATCTGGGCCGGGGGATCGGCGAGGGCCTGCTCGCGCCGTTTGCCTATTTCGGGCTGCGCGACACGACCGACTTTGCGCCGATCCCGTGGCGCAACCGCCGCTTCGATCCCGAGGCGCTGGCGCTGGCGGTCGAGACCGAGGCGCGCATGGAGCGGCTCTGGGAGGCGTGGCAAGCGCACCCGGGCTCTCGCACGCTGGTGTTCTGCGCGTCGATACGACACGCGACCTTCGCGACGCGGTGGCTCGCCGCGCGCGGCGTGCGGATCGAGGCGGTTCACAGTGGCCCGGGCTCGGCCGAGCGGGATCTGGCGTTGGCGCGCCTGCGCGTCGGTGAGCTCGACGCGCTCGCGACGGTCGACCTGTTCAACGAGGGCGTCGACGTGCCGGCGGTCGATCGGGTGGCGATGTTGCGCCCGACCGAGTCCCCCATCGTGTTCCTGCAGCAGCTCGGCCGGGGTCTGCGCGTCGCGCCCGGAAAAGAGCGCGTGACCGTCTTGGACTTCGTCGGCAACCACAAGGTCTTCCTCGATCGGATCGGCCGCCTCGTCTCGCTCGGTGCGCGGGATCGCGACGCGCTCCGGGCCTTCCTCGACGGCGAGGCGCCGGCCTTGCCGCCCGGCTGCTCGATCGAGATCGAGCTCGAGGCCGTCGATCTCCTTCGCCGCCTCCTGCCCGCCGGTCGGACCGAGCTCGAGCGGACCTACCGCGAGCTGCGGGCGCTGCGCGACGAGCGACCCCGGCTCGGGGAGCTCTTCCGGCTCGGGCTCTCGCCGCAGGCGCTCCGTCCGAGCGGGCGGAGCTGGTTCGACCTCGTGCGCGACGAGGGCGACCTGAGCCCCGACGAGGTCGCGGTGGTCGCGGCGTGCGGGCCGTGGCTGCGCGAGCTCGAGAGCAGCGCGATGAGCAAGTGTTTCAAGGCCATCGTCATCGAGGTCCTGCTCGAGCACGAGGCGCTGGGCACGGGCATGGAGCTCGGCGCGCTGGCCGAGGCGAGTCACCGGGTGATCGCCCGATCGCCCGAGCTGATGCGCGACCTTCAGGGCATCAAGGAGCTGCCGGACCCGCGGCGGCCCGACCCCGAGGTGTGGCGGCGGTACTGGCGCAAGAACCCGATCGCGGCGTGGACTGCGGGCGCTCACTTCGCGCTCGAGGCGCGTGCCGCGGAGCAGCACCTCGTGCCGCGCTTCGCGGCGCCCGTAGGCCTCGAGGCGACGCTGGCCGAGCTCACGCGCGAGCTGGTGGACTATCGCCTGGCGCAATATCGGCGAAGGATCGCCCCGACGCCGGATGCGGGTGAGGTCGCCTTCGAGGCACGGCTCGGCTGGTCGGGCCGCGACCCGGTTCTGGGCTTCGAGCCGGGGGTGGGTCCGGGCGTCGGCGCCGTGACGGTGCGGATCGAGAGCGTGCCGTGGGACTTCCGCTTCACCGCGACCGGCTGCGCGGAGGCGGCGCCGGCGGGACTGGGGCGACGGAAGAACGCGCTCCCCGACTTGTTGCGGCGCTGGTTCGGCCCGACGGCCGGGCAACGGGGGACGGGATCGAAGGGTGCCGTTCGTTTCGTCCGCTCATCCGGGATGTGGTGGGCCGCGCCGGTCGGCGCGGTCGCCGGTGCCGGGGGCGCGGTCGTGATCGATCTCGCGAGCCGCCGGGTGCGCGCCTATGCGACGCTCCGCGCGGCGGCCGGGGCGATCGACCGGCCCGATGAGCCGAGCTCCATCGAGGCCACCTGGGTCGAGCTGACGCGTGAGGTCGCGTGGGCCGGAGAGGATGACGTCTTCCTCGTGCGCGCGTCGGGCGACTCGATGCAGGGAGGCCTGCGTCCGATCCACGATGGCGACTGGGTCGCCCTGCGCTGGGCGCGCGGCGTCGGCCTCGGAGCGCTCGAGGGCAAGGTCGCGCTCGTGCAGGTGCCCGATCCCGTCGACGGCTTCGGCTGGCAGCTCAAGCGCATCGTGCGCACGGGTCCCGGGTGGATCCTGCGATCGGACAACCCGGAGCGCCCGAGCTTCCCGGCGAGCGCCGAGACGACCGCCATCGCGACGCTGCTCGAGGTCCTTCGTCCCGATGAAGTCCGGGCCGTGGATGCGGACGACGAGCAGGTGCCGTGAGCGATCACGTCCGATGACGGTCGGGGTGGCCGGGGCGATCAGGCCCGCCCGATGGCGAGCAGCGTGGCGGGCGGCTCCTGCATCACGGTGTCGTTGGTCGCGGGGCTCGCGAAGCGGCGCGCGAGCGGCATGAGCACGCGGTCGCGCAGGAAGCGCGAGAGCGGGTTGGAGAGCTCGGCGAGGCGGCCGAGGCGCGCGGCGGTGGTGGCGACGCGGCGCACCGCCGGCCGGCGACGTGCCTCATAGGCGGCCAGCGCCTCGGGCGGGCTCGGGTGCCGGCGCAGCTCGTCGAGCAGCACGGCGGCGTCGACGAGCGCGCTGTTGGCGCCCTGGCCGAGGTTCGGCGCCATCGCGTGTGCGGCGTCGCCGACGAGGACCACGCGGCCGTCGTGCCAGCGGCGGCAGTCGACGCGCAGCACGCGGTTGACGAGCAGCTCGTCGAAGCTCGACAGCGACGACAGGAAGCGCTCGGAGGCGGGGTAGGCGTCGCGCCAGACGCGCCTGAGCGAGACGAGATCGCGGGCCTCGACCGCGGCGCGCGTGGCGCGCGAGCTCGCCGAGGCATAGAGGTAGGTGCCGCCCTCGACGTCGAAGGTCCCGAAGAGGCCGGCCGAGGTCCAGGCCTCGACGTTTTCGGCTTCGACGCCCGGGACGAGCGCGCGCAGGTAGGCGATGCCGGGAGGGCGCTGGCGGGCGCCGAAGTCCCCGCTGGCGCGCACGCGTGAGTGCACGCCGTCCGCCCCGACCACGAGCTCGGCGTGGAGCTCCTCGCGGTGGCCGGCGCTCTCCACGACCACCGTGCCGTCGCGCGAGGTCGCGACCACCTCGGCGCCGAACCGGGTCCGGATGCGCGGCTCGCCCGCGAGCGCGTCGAGCAGCACGCCCTGGAGCGCGGCGCGGCGGAGCATCATCAGACGCGGCCGCGGCTCGGGCGGTGAAAAGAGCGTGCGCCCGCGCGCGTCGACGACGGCGGCCCCGTACAGCGGGCACGCCGTGCGCATGAGCGCGGGGCCCAGGCCGAGGGACTCGAGCACCGCGAGGCCGTTGTCGGCGATGGCGATCCCGGCGCCGACGGCGCGCGGCTCGGCGACCTTCTCGAGGAGCGTCACGCGCGCCCCGGCGCGCGCGAGGAGGAGGGCGGTGGCGGCGCCGCCGGTCGCGCCGCCGATCACGATGACGTCGAGCTCGTGCATGTCCATGGGTTCACCTCCCGGCTCGTGTGTGAGCCGATGGACATAGCATGGCGCGGCGGGGCGGCCTGGTCAGTGACCCTGTCCGCCAGCGTTGCGACCCTCGCCGCCAGGTGACATGCTCTCGGCTCGTGAGCTCCCACTCGGTCCTGGCCGCGCTGGTCATCGGCGTCATCGACGCCGCGCGCGCCATCGGGCTCGACAGCGACGCGATCCTGGAAGAGGCCGGCATCGATCCCGTGCTCTTGAGCGATCCCGACGCGCGCGTGCCGCTCGAGCTCGACATCCGGCTGTGGCAGATCCTGTCACGCCGCCCGATCGGCCTTCAGCTCGGCGAGCGCCTCGGCCTCTCCGGCATGGGCGTCGTCGGCTACGCCATGAGCCACGGCCGCACCGTGGGTGAGGCGCTCGACTGGCTGCAGCGCTATCGCGCCGTCGTGCACCCCGACGTGGTCCCTCGCCACGAGCGGCGCCGCGAGCCGGCGGGCGAGCGGGTCGTCTTCTCGCGCCCCGCGCACCCCGCGTTCGCGCGCCTGCGCGAGCCGGTCGAGGCCCAGGCCGCGGCGCTCGTGTCGGTGATGCGTGCCCTCAGCGGGCGGGACGTGCGTGCGCGCCACGTGACCTTCCCGCTGCCGCGACCGCCCGATCCCGAGCGGCACGAGCGCTTCTTCGCGTGCCCGGTGGCGTGGGCGGGGCCGCTCTTCGAAGTCGCATTCGACGCGTCGCTCCTCGACCTGCAGGTGCCGCGCAGCGATCCACACCTCTTCAGCTACCTCGCCCGCCGGGCCGATCAGCTCGAGGCGCAGCTCCCCTCGGCGGCGAGTCACGCGGATCACGCGCGGCGCGAGGTCGGCGAGCTGCTCGCGAGCGGCGACGCGCGCCTGCCGATCGTCGCGCAGCGCCTCGGCACCTCCGAGCGCACCCTGCACCGGCGCCTCGCGGACGAAGGCACCTCCTTCGCCGCGCTCGTCGACGAGGCGCGCCGCGAGCGCGCGACCCTGCTGCTCGAGGACCGCCACCTGTCGTGCTCGGAGATCGCGTTCCTGCTCGGCTACGCGGAGACCGCGCCCTTCTTCCGCGCGTTCAAGCGCTGGACCGGGATGACGCCGCAGGCGTGGCGCGCCGCGCGCACGGCGTGAGCGAACCCGCACGCGCCGGACGCCATCACCGCACCCAGGACGCGAAGACGCGGCGGAAGGCCAGCTTTGCCGCGCGCATGTCACTCGGCGTCAGCGCGCCGATGACCCTGTCGACGAGATCGCCATCAACGGTAGCCACCTTGGCCATGCGAAGGAGGCTCGGATGCAGCAAGCCAGCCTCCTGCCAGTTGCCGAGCAGCACGTCCCCCTCCAGCCTCAGAGCCTCGATCTGGCTCGTGATCATGGCCACCGTGACCAGGAGGTTGCGAGGCGAGCGCATCGACTCCGTCAGGACCAGCGCGGGACGCTTCTTGGTCGTCTCGATGTCCGAGAAGGGGAATCGAACGAGGATGACGTCGCCGGCGGTCACAATCGATCGTAGTCCGCGTCGCGGGGGTCCTCCCACTCCTCGAAGGCCGAGTCGGCCATGCGCGCGATCGTCTTGGCCTCGAGACGCTCGGCGAAGTAGGCCTCGAGCGCGCGCGTGAGCACGTCCTTGATGCTGGTGTCCCGCTCGAGGGCCTCGGCCTTGAGGAGCTTCATCAGACGGGGGTCTCCCAGGTCTGTGGAGAGCCGTGTCGACATGCACCCAGGATGCTGTTTTCCTGGGTTGCTGTCAAACGTTGTGCGAGGCCTCGCGGGTCGTAAGACGCAGGGCCGGCACGGCGAGATCGGGCTCTGGAGCGCGATGTGCCGAAGTCTTGTGAAGTCCATGATGACCCCGGTTCGAAAGTGGTCGTTCGCGCCTGGGACCGTTGCATCGGCCGTGCCCGGAAGGGCTCGCGGGGTCTCGCCACGGCCCGGCGAGGCTGTTAGTATTCGCCCAGCGGCGACCGATCGGCGGTCGCGTCCCCCTGAGCTCGGCCTGGATGACCGCAACACCGCCCCACGACCACGCGCTCGACGCCGTGGAGATCGCCGCCGTCGCGCGCGGTGACACCCTGGCGCTCGGGCGGATCTACGACCGCTACGCGCCGCTACTGATGGCGCTCGGGGTGCGGATCCTCGGCGACCGCGAGGAGGCCGAGGACGTCGTGCACGACGTGCTGGTCGAGGTGTGGCGGCACGCGGGTGACTTCGATCCGAAACGCGCGACCGTGCGTACCTGGATCGCGCTGCGCATGCGCTCGCGTTGCCTGGATCGGCTGCGCGCGGCGCCGCGGGCGCGACGACAGAGCCTGGGTGACGACCCCGACGAGACGATGGCGCGAGCGCGTCCCGACATGCTCGCCGGCGACGGTGCCATGGATGCGCGCGCCGATGCCGGACGGCTGCGGGGCGTCCTGGCGGAGCTGCCGCTCGAGCAGCGCCAGGTGATCGTGCTCGGCTTCTTCGACGGGCTCTCGTCGAGTGAAATCGCGGATGAGCTCGGGATTCCGATCGGAACGGTGAAGTCGCGCGTAAGATCGGCGATGATCAAGCTGAGACAGGCCCTGGGGGTGGCCACCGAATGACGGGCGCAGTCGGCAAGGGTAGCGGAGGAGCGCAGAGCGCGCCTGACGACGAGCACGACCCGATCCTGGGCGAGCTGTCGGGCGCCCGGTCCAGCTCCGCCTCTCGCGAGGCGGGCGCCCGGTCCAGCTCCGCCTCTCGCGAGGCGGGCGCCCGATCCGGCTTCGCCTCTCGCGAGGCGGGCGCGCGATCCGCCCTCGACGACGACCTGCTGGTGGCGGCGCTGCTCGAGGGGCTCGAGCCGCTGGCGCCGAGCGCAACCTTGCGCGAGCGGGTGATGGCCAGCGCGCGCGCGCCGGGGAGGCTCGCACGCTTCGCGGACAAGCTGGCGGCGATGATCGACGTGACGATCGACAAGGCCAAGGAGCTGCTCGATCGCGCGGCCGACGCGAGCCTGTGGGAGCGCGACCTGGTGCCGGGGCTCGACGCGCTGTGGGTCGAGGGCGGGCCGGCGGTGGCCGGGTGCGTCCGCGGGTTCGTGCGGCTCGCCGCCGGGACGGCGTTCCCGGTGCACACGCACCTCGGCGAGGAGACGACGCTGGTCCTCGAGGGCGCGATGATCGAGTCGGGCGGGGCGGTGGTGCGTCCCGGCGAGACGCTGGTGATGAAGGCGGGCGACACGCACAGCTACGCGGCCGCGGGGGGCGGTCCGGACCTGGTGTTCTTCGTCGTGGTGCGTGAAGGGATCGCGATCGAGGGCGCCGGCGAGCTGCGTCACCGCGATTGAGGGTGGCGACGCGGGCGGCCACGAGGGCCGTCCCCACAGCGCGGTGTTCAGGGGTGGGCGATGACGACGAGCGTGCGTGCGCGTGAGAGCGCGCAGGCGAGCGCCTTGCCCTGGTTTTCGGGGTCGAGGGCGCCGAAGCTCTCGTCGAGGAGCACCAGGTCGGCGTTCTGCAAGAGCGCGCGCGCGAGGTAGAGGCGGCTTCGCTCGCCGTGCGAGAGCTGCCAGCCGGACTCGCCGACCTGCTGGAGGAGGCCGGCGGGCATGCGCTCGATGAGGGGGCCGAGGCCGAGCTCGCGGCAGAGCGCCTCGGCCTCGGACAGCGCGGACGGCTCGGGCAGGCCGCCGCGGCCGAGCAGGAGGTTGAAGGCGAAGGTGCCGGCGATGACGCGGTTGTCGTGGAACTGTGGCGAGGCGACGGCGCGGCGACGCCATGAGGCTTCGCCCCAGGTGGCGGGGTCGAGGCCGCGCAAGAGCACGAGCCCCTCGCTCGGCAGGCGCAGGCCGGCCATGATCGCGGCGAGGGTGGACTTGCCGCTGCCGGAGCCGCCCTCGAGGAGCAGGCGCTCGCCGTCGGCGAGCTCGAGATCGACGTCGCGCAGGACGGGACGCGCGCGGCCCGGGTAGGTGTAGCCGACGCGGCTCAGGGTGAGCACCGGCGTGGGCGGGGTGTGGGACGTCGCGGGCACGGAGGACGCGGCCGTGGAGGTTGTCGTCGTGGGCGCGGCGGGCGCGGGTGCGGGTGCGGGGGCGGCGGGGAAGATCGCGCCGATGCGCTCGGGGCGGCGGGCGGCGTCGATGAGGTCGCGGATCACGCGGCGCGCGACGACGGCGCCGGCGATGGCGGCGACCCCGCCGGCGGTGGCGTCGAGGGCCTGCGCGCCGAGCAGCAGGCCGGCGAGGCCGAGGCCGATGCCGAGCGGATCGGGCGCGGTACCGGCGGCGAGCGCGACGATGAGCATGCCGAGCGCCATGAAGGCGCGGCGCGGCCAGACGGTGAGGGCGGCCTCGAGCTCGTCGGGCGCGGCCGAGCGCTGCACGTAGTCCGAGAGGGCCTGGTCCTCGCCGCTGTGCCAGGTGCTCGGGGACTCCTGGGCGAGGCGGGTGCGGTGGCCGACCATGCGCTCGATGAGGTCGCCGGTGATGGCGAGGCGCGCGCGCGTCCACTCGTCCTTCTTGCGAAGGAAGCGCAGGCCGGTGAGCGCGGCGGCGACGAGCGCGAGCAGGCCGAGCAGGACGAGCAGCGTGCCGCCGGCGCCCTGCGAGGCGATGACGAGCGCCACGACGAGCTCCCAGGTGCCGATGACGAGGCGCATGCCGCCGTTGAGGGCGAGCTGCTCGAAGGCCTCGCTCTCGACGGTGCGCCCGATGATGCCGCCCATGCCGTGCGCGCGCATCTGATCGAGATCGCCGCGCAGGGCGCCGATGAGGAGCAGGCGCTTGACGGCGGCGCCGCCGCGCAGGGCGAGCTTGCCGGTGGCGTCGAGGAGCACGCCGCGCAGCGCGACCTGGGAGGCGAGCGCGAGGGTCCAGGCGATGAGCCAGCCCGGGTCGACGCGGCCGGCGAGCGCGCCCCAGGCGAGGAAGATCCAGGCGAACAGGCCGAGCGCGTAGTGGGTGACGAGCGCGGCGAGGAGCGCGCCGAGCGCGGAGAAGAGGCCGACCTCGCGCAGGTGCGAGATGATCGAGCGCGAGCCGGCGGCGCGCACGACGAAGGCGACGACGGCCGGGCGCAGGCCGAGGCGCTCGTCGAGGAGGAGGGTGCGGGCCTTGGCGCGGCGTGGGGCGGGCACGCCGATGAGGTCGAGATCGGCGTCGACCTGGGTGAGGGCGGCGCTGACGTGGGGCGCGCGCAGAGCGTCGCGCACGAGGGTGGCCGGCACGTCGACGACGGTGAGCGCGGGGGTGAGCAGGCGGGCGCGGCCGCGGCGGGCGGCGAGCAGGAGGAAGAAGCCCGTGCCGTCCGGCAGGCGGGCGAGCATGGGGCCGCCGGAGACGAGCGCGGTCGCGCCGCGCCAGGGCGCCTGCACCGGGTCGAGGGAGAGGCCGAGCGAGAGGCCGAGCGCGCGCAGGGACTCTTCGTCGTGCGGGGTGTCGTCGCGGAGCGAGGCGTCGGGGGCGAGGCCGAGGCCGCTCACGGTGGCGAGCGCGCGCAGAGCGTCGGCGACGTGGGCGCTGGGCCAGGCGTAGGCGGCGAGCGGCGAGGCGTCTGGCGGCGGCGGCGTGGGCGCGGTCATGGGGCGACCTCGCCGGGTGGCGCGGTGTGCAGTTGGCCATCGGCGACGCGGGCGCGGCGCCAGACGGGGTTTCGCCAGAGGTGATCGCGGTTTTGGCGCTCGGTGTCGATGAGGTGCTTGTAGAGGGTGTCGCGGGTGACGAGGTCGGAGGGCGCGCCGTCCTCGACGAGGTGGCCCTTGTCGATGACGATGACGCGCGGGAAGGTGAGCGTCTCGGCGACGTCGTGGGTGATGCAGATGAGGGTCGCGGAGTGCCAGTGCCGGCGGGCGCGCGCGAGGAGGTCGTGGCGCTGGTCGCGGTCGAGGCCGCGCAGGGCCTCGTCGAGGATGACGAGGCCGACGTCGGGGCGGAGCTCGCCGCGGGCGAGGCGCACGCGCTGGCCCTGGCCGCCGGAGAGGAAGAGGCCGCCTTCGCCGAGGCGGGTCTGCAGGCCGTCGGGCAAGGCCTCGACGACGCCGGCGAGGTCGGCGGAGGCCATGACCGCGGGGAGCTGGGAGGCGGCGCCGGCGAGCGGCACGTCGGGGGCGCCGTAGCGGAGGTTGTCGAGGAGGGTGCGGTTCCAGAGCTGCACCTCGGGATCGACCCAGGCGATGCGCCGGCGCAGGGCCGCGAGGGTGCGGGGGTCGAGCGGGTGGCCGTCGACGAGCACGCGGCCGGCGGCGGGGCGGTGCCAACCGAGGAGGAGGCCGACGAGGCTGGACTTGCCGGCGCCGGAGGGGCCGACGACGGCGACGTGCTCGCCGGGGGCGAGCGTGAGGTCGATCGACGCGAGGATGGTGTGGCCGCCGGCGACGACGCTGACCCCTTCGAGGGTGACGGCGATCGGGGCGACGGGGGCTTGCGTGGTGGCGGGCGGTGTGGACAATTTCTCTTTGGAGGGCGCGGTGGGCGCGGCGGGCGTGGGCGCGTCGTCGTCGGTCGGGGCGCCGAGGGGCTCGAGCACGCGCAGGAGGGCGTTGCGCAGGAGCGGGTACTGGCGCGCGGTGAGGGCGAGCGTCTGGGCGAAGCTCGGGACCTGGAGGCCCCACCAGGTGAGGAGCAGCGCCGTGCCGGTGGCGCCTTCGCGGTCGAGGTGGCCGAGCACGAGGGTGACGGCGAGGGCGGCGCCGAGCGCGGACTGGGCGACCTCGACCTGGACGGCGACGCGCTGGGCGGACTCGCCGGCGCGCAGCCAGTCGGCGAGGAGGCCTTCGTGCTCGCGCAGGATGGCGCGCTCGGCGGTGTGGGTGCGCACGGCGGAGAGGCCGAGGAGCGCGTCGAGGGTGAGGCGGAAGAGGGTGCCGGCGTAGGTGCGGCGGCGGAGGTCGCGCTCGGCGAGGGCGGGGTGGGCGACGATCGGGATGAGCAGGGCGAGGAGGGCGCCGGGGATGACGATGACCGCCGAGGCGGGGTCGAGCCAGACGACGCCGACGACGGTGGCGGCGAGGCCGGCGGCGGACTGCACGAGCAGGGCGCCGAGCGCGGGCACGCTGCGGATGACGTGGAGCATGTGGCCGCGCTCGGCCATGTCGGAGATGGGGCGGCTCTGGAAGTAGCGGTCGGGCAGGCGCGGGATCTTGGCGTGGAATGCGGCGCGGAAGCGGGTCTCCAGGTGGCGGCCGATGCGGCGGGAGACGCGGGCGTTCTGCCATTCGAGGGTGGCGAGGGCGACGACGAGCGCGATGGCGAGGGCCCAGCCGCCCCAGACCTCCTCCGGGGAGGTGAGGATGCGATCGGCGTCGACGAGGCCGCGGAAGAGGAGGCCCTCGAGCACGGTGAGCAGGGCGGCGATCGTGACGGTGAGCGCGAGCATGGCGGGCGCGAGCCAGCCGTCGGCGGCGAGCGCGTTGGCGATGGCGACGAAGGGGCGCTCGCGGGGCTCGGCGAGGGCGGCGGCGAGCTCGCGCGGGAGGGCGTCGCGCGCGGCGGCGCGGTCGGCGGCGGAGCGCACGCCGCGCGCCGAGACGAGCACGGCGCCGGTGACCTGGACCTGGGCGGAGCCGTCGTCGGGGTCGGGCGGGGCGGCGCGCACGGTCCACCAGGCGGCGGGGATGCGGTCTTCGAGGGCGGCCGGCGAGGGGGCGTCGAGGAGGCGGGTGAGGGCGGCGCGGGCCTCGGTGCCGCGGCGGATGGCGCCGGCGGCGAGCATGCGCTCGAGGTAGCGCGAGGCAGCGTCGAGGGCGCCGAGCGAGCGCCAGCCGGGGTCGGCCTGGGCGCGGGCGAGGTGGTCGTCGATGGCGGCGGCGCCGAGGCCGAGGCGGGCGAGGCGGGCGGTGAAGGAGGCGCGGGCTTCGTCGCCGGCGGCCCACTCGCGCCAGGCGGCCTCGGGGACGGCCATGGTGTGGCGATAGAGGGTCTGGAGGAAGTCGTCGATGCGCATCCAGCGGCGCCCGATGGCCGGGTCCATGACCTGGACCCAGCGGCCGCGGCGGGCCCAGATGACGACGAAGTGGGTGAGGCCGTCGGGGTGCACGATGACGGCGATGGCAGGGAGGGCCTTGGCCTCGGGGAGGAGCACGTGGTCGACGGGGACGAGGACCTGCTCGGCGTCGAGGCCGAGCTGGCCGGCGACCGCTTCGAGCACGTCGATGCTGGTGCCGTCGACGTCGGTCTGGCAGGCCTCGCGCAGGCGGCCGTAGGAGACGTCGATGCCGTGGCCGGCGAGCAGGCTCTTGAGCGCGGCGGGGCCGCAGTCCATCGCCGAGGTCTGCACGACCTCGGGCGCGAGCAGGCGGCGGCGCGTCACGGGGTTTGCGTCTCCGGGCGGGTCTGGCGGCCGGCGGCGCGCAGGAGGAGCGAGAGCGGGCTCGCCTGCTCGATCTCGATCTCGACCTCGCCGGTGAGGCCGTGGCCGAGCGGCACGTCGGCGGGTCCGTCGGCGAGGGCGAGCTCGACGCGCAGGAGACCATCCTTCGGCTCGAGAGCGACGTCTTCGACGGTGGCGGAGACCTGGCCGAACCAGGTCCACGGGAAGGCGTCGAGGCGCACGCGCGCGGAGGCGCCGGGGCGGATCCAGCCGAGCGCGCGATCGGCGCCGAAGAAGGCGACGACGTGCAGGTCGCCGTCGGGCACGATGGTGCCGAGGGCCTGGCCGGTCTGCACGTAGTCGCCGGGGCGCAGGAGTGGGAGCTCGCCGAGGCGGCCCGCGATGGGCACGCGCACGCGCCGGCGCTCGCGGGCGAGCTCGGCAGAGCGCTGGTCGGCCTCGGCGGTGGCTTGCTCGGCCTCGAGGCGGAGGAGCTCCTGGCGCATGCGCTCGACGGCGGCGGTGCGATCGGAGGTGTCGCGGGCCGACTCGGCGGAGAGACGATCGGCGAGCGCCTGCGCGGCGCCGATCTCGGCGCGCCGGAGGGACGCGGCGACGCGCGCGCGCTCGAGCTCCTGGGGCGAGACACCGCCCTGCTGCACGAGGCCGCCCAGGCGCGTGACCTCGCGCTCGGCCTGCGTGAGGGCCGCGCGCGCCTGCGCGAGCTGGGCCCTGGCCTCGGCCAGCGCCGCGAGCAGCACGTCCTGTCCACCGTCGCGGGCCTGGTTGGCGGCGGCGAGCGCGGCCATCAGGACCTCGCGCTCGGCGATGATCGCCTCGATGCGGGCGGCGGCCTCGGCGCGGCGAATCGCCGCCTCGGCGTCGTCGATCTCGTAGAGCACGTCGCCGACGCGCACCGGCTGCCCGAGCGCCGCGTGCACCGCGACGAGGCGGCCGTCGACCTCGGCGCGCAGCACGTTGACCGGTTCGCGCGCCTCGATGCGGCCGGCGACCGAGGTCAGGTGTACGCCGACCTCGGCGATCGCGGCCCACACGACCCAGGCGACGATCCCGAGGAGCGCCGTGAGGAGGAGATAGGGCCGCCGTCGCCGCTCGGCCGACAACGCGCGCATCGTGCGTTCGAAAGGGGCCTGCACGCCGAGCACCGTCACCCGGAACGCACGCCTCGTCAAACGTGCGCGATCCGGACGAAGAAGCCGCCGGTCACTGCGGTCCGCAGTCCATCCCCGAGACGCGCCCCCCGCCGCGTCCTTGCGGCCGACCGCGCACCGTGCTCCGATGCACGCCGATCCGCTCTCGCCCCGAGGACGCTCGATGCCCGACCCCGCCTCCGCGCCAAGCCCACCTGCCGCCGAACGGCAGGTTTCGACCCTCGGCCCGCCACGCCACGCCTGTCACGCTTGCGGCGTGTGCTGCAGCGGCTGGCGCGTGCGCCTCGCCGACGAGTCCGAGCGCGAGCGCGTGCGCGTGCAGGCCGCCCTCCTCGGCGTGGCCGATCCGATCATCGACGGCGAGCTCCGCCAGGTCGACGCCACCTGCGTCTTCCTCGGCCCCGACCGCCTCTGCCGGATCCACGCGCGCTTCGGCGAGGCCGAAAAGCCCTTGAGTTGCCAGCTCTTCCCGCGCCGCTCCCTGCGCGCCGAGGACGGCGTGCGCTTCGGGGTCGACCCCGGCTGCACGACCACCTGGCGCACCTTCGCGGACGGCCCCGAGGTGAGCCTCTGGTACATCCCGACCGAGCACGACGAGCACCGCCAGCCCGGCCCCGCCCGCGTCGAGCGCCACCTCATCTCGCTCGCGCGCCGCCCGGACATGACCCTGCCGCGCTTCGCCGCGCTGCTCTCGGACGAGGACCTGCCCGCCCCCGAGCGCTTCCCCCTCGGCCTCGGCACGCGCCTGCTCGACCGCCTGCGCGGCACCATCGAGCTCCTCGCCCACCGCGACAACGGCCCGCGCCTCATCGCCGATCTCACCCCGCTCATCGACCTCCTGCGCCTGCTCCCGCCCGAGCCCAACCGCCTCGCCCCCGAGCGCCTCCCGCCCCTCGTCTTCCCCGCCGCGCTCGACGCCTTCACCCTCGACCTCCTCCAGCGCACCCTCTTCCTGCGTCTCGGCGGCCACGTGCTCCCGCCCAGCGCCCAGGCCCTCGTCGTACTCGCCGGCGCGCTCGGCGCCGCCCTCGCCACCCCCGACCCCGCCCGCTACGGCCCGGCGTTGTCCGCCTTCTCGCGCGTCTCCCGGCTCGACGGCTTCTGGGCCCGCTTCGCCCCCGACACCGCCACCGCCCGCTGGGTCGCCACCGGCGAGCGCGACGACTGACCGACCGACCACCAACCCCGTCCCCACACCATGAAGACCGAGCCTCGTCTCCTCGCCCTGGGCCCCCTCCGCCACGCTTGCCACGCCTGCGGAACCTGCTGCCAGGGCTGGCGCGTCGCCCTCGTCGACCAGCTCGAACGCGCCCGCATCCAGCGCGCCGCCAGACACCTCGGCATCGCCGACCCCATCGTCGACGGCGCCCTGCGCCAGCGCGACGACGGCCGCTGCGTCTTCCTCACCGACGACCGCCTCTGCGCGATCCACGCCACCCTCGGCGCCGACCAGAAACCCAAGGTTTGCCAGCAGTTCCCGCGCCGCGCCACCCTCGCCGAGGACGGCTACCGCGTCGGCCTCGACCCCGCCTGCACCAGCACCCACCGCTCCTGGCGCGCCGGCCCCGAGGTCGACCCGCTGCCCGCCATGCAGGAGGAGCGCCGCCTGCCCGCTGACGTCGCCGCCTCCGAGCAGGGCCTCATCCGCCTCACCCGCGCCCCCGGCGCCACCATCCCCTTCTTCGTCGGCCACTTCATCGGCGACCCGCGCCACCTCCCCGCGCTGCCCCCGCCGTTTTCCGCGCGCGCCTGCACCCTCCTCGGCGCGCTCGACCTCGCCTCCGTCGCCTCGCTCCAGGGACCCGACGTCGCCTCCCGCGTCGCCCACCTCGTGCCGCGCCTGCCGACGCTCGACCCCGCCGCGCCCCCGCCGCTCGCCCTCACGCCCGAGCACGACGCCTTCGCCCTCGAGGTCGTCCGCCGTCAGCTCTTCCTGCGCCTCGGCGACCCCGCCGTGCCCCCGTTCGTTCAGGCGCTCCTCATCCTCCTCGGCGTGCTCGCAGCCGCCTGGTCCGAGCCCCCCACGACCGCGACGCCGCCCGACCCCCAGCGCCTGCCCGAGGCCCTCTCCGCCTGGGCTCGCCTCGTGCGCGCGCCGCGCTTCTGGCAGCGCCTCCTGCCCGACCTCGCGCGCGCCCGCTGGCTCGTCACCGGTGCTTCGACATGAGCACGCTCGCCGAGCGTCGCATCACCCGCCGGTACGCCGCAAACGGCGCCAGGCGCTTCAGCATCCACACCGCGCGCCCCTCCGGGTGCGTCAGGATGTGGAACTCCCGCTTCGCCACCGCGTCGTAGACCAGCTGCGCGATCTCGTCCGCGCCGAGCCGCGCCTTCGTCAAGAGGGCGCGCGTCATGCCCGAGAAGCTCGCGTTCGACGCGCGCATCGTCTCGTGCAGGTTCGTCCGGAAGAACGCCGGACACACCACCGAGACCGCGATCCCGTCATCGGCCAGCTCCAACGCCAGCGACTCCGACACCGCCACCACCGCCGCCTTCGTCGCGTTGTACGCGCTCATGTGCGGCAAGTGGATGAGCCCGGCCATCGACGCCACGTTGACGAAGTGCCCGCCGCCCTGTCGTCGAAGCATCGGCGTGAAGACCTTGCACCCGCGCACGACCCCCAGCAGGTTGATGTCGACGATCCACTGCCAGTCGTCGAGCGACATCTCGGCGATCCCGCCGGCCATCGCCACGCCCGCGTTGTTGACGACCACGTCGACCCCGCCCCACTCACGCTCGAGCCACGCCGCCGCCGCCGCCAGGTCCTCCTCGCGCCGCACGTCGCACGCGATCCGCCCGGCCGTCGCGCCCGCTCCGACGAGCGCCGCCAGCGTCTCCTCGGCGCGCTCTTCGTTGACGTCCCCGATCAGCACGCGCCACCCCGCGCGCGCGTATCGCTCGGCCAGCGCGCGCCCGAGGCCCGAGGCCCCACCCGTGATGAAGATCCGCGATGTGCTCATGCCCGCGACATGCCCGCTGCCGCCCGGACCGTCAAGCCTCGCGCCACCAGGGTAACCGCTCGCACCCGACACGCGTAGCCGATCGGTGACACACGGTCCCATCGCCGCACCCGACCCGCACCCCGAGAGGAGGAGCCCCGCCGTGCCCATCGACAAAGACGAACGAGCCAGGGTCGAAGACCGCCGCCGCTTCATCCTCACCGCCGCCGCCGGCACCGCCGTCGCCGCGCTCGGCGGTTGGTACCTCCTCTCCGACAACTCCCTCACGCGCGCCGCCCGCGCCCAGACCCGCCCCGACGGCCGCCCGCGCCTGCCCCCCGGCCAACGCGTCATCGAGCGCCTGCGCCCGATGGGTGGCGAAGAAGGCGACCCCGCCCCGCGCAACTTCACGCTGCGTGTGCATGGCGCCGTCGACTCGCCTTACACCCTCGACTTCCGGGAGCTCGTCTCCCATCCCGGCGTGCGCGAGCAGCTCAGCGACGTGCACTGCGTCACGGCCTGGTCGGTCCTCGGCGCGCGCTTCACCGGCGTCGGCCTCGCCGATCTCGCCGCCCGCGCCCGCCCCAAACCCACCGCGCGCCACGTCATCTTCGAAGCCGCCCACGGCTACACCGCCAACGTGCGCCTCGACGAAGCCCTCGCCCCCAACGTCATGGTCGTCTGGGAGCTCGACGGCCAGCCGCTCGCCCGCGCCCACGGCGCCCCCGTGCGCGCGCTCGTGCCCGATCTCTACTTCTGGAAGTCCGCCAAGTGGCTCACCGGGATCCGCTTCGTCGAGCGCGACGCCCCCGGCTACTGGGAGGTGCGCGGGTACAACAACCACGCCGATCCCTGGAAGGAAGAGCGCTACTCATGAACGACGGCCGCGCCTTCCCCTGGCGCCGCATCCTGCGCGCCATCCACCGTGACGTCGGCTACTTCGCCGTCGGCCTCACCCTAGTCTACGCGATCTCCGGGATCGCCGTGAACCACGTCGCCACCTGGGACCCGAGCTTCGAACAGTTCACGCGCACGATCACCATCGACCCCGCCGCGCTCACCGGCGACGAACAGGCGCTCACCGCCCGCGCCCTCGCCGAGCTCGGCATCTCCGAGACCCCGTCCGACGTCTACCGCGTCAGCGACAAGCGCCTCGACATCACGCTCGAGCACGCGACCGTGCACGTCAACCCGCTCACCGGCGCCATCGCCGAAGAGGGCCAGCGCCCGCGCCCGCTGCTTCGCGCGATGAACTGGCTGCACCTCAACCGCGGCAAGGCCGCCTGGACGATCTTCGCCGACCTCTTCGCCGGCGGCCTCGTCTTCCTCGCCGTCTCCGGCCTCTTCATGCTCAAGGGGCGCCAGGGCGTGCTCGGTTGGCGCGGCCTCTACGTCGTCGCCGGCTTCGCCATCCCGGTCGTCTACCTCGTCGCCTCCGGCGGTCCGTGACGCCCCGCCAGCGCGCCACCCCACCACATGCCGCCGTGTAGGATCATTCTTCGGTCGTTCGCTTGAGCGTCCGATCCGAACGGACTAGCGTCGTGTCACAGCCGCTTGCGGAGCGGCTCGCACGTCACTCGATGTCGACGACACTCGTTCACACACCGTCCATTGCGGAGGACAAGAGATGAAGATTCGTTCGTTCAGCGCGACCGCCGTCGCGTGTCTGACAGGCGCCGCGCTCGCAGCCGGCCTCCTCGGCGCGTGCGCCGACTCGGCCACCCCCGACGAACCCGGGCGCAAGATGGAGATCTCGGTCTCACCCTTGACGCTCCCGAACGTCCTCGACGCCTGCTACACCCTCGAAGTCCACAACGACGCCGGCGCCCTCGTCTGGTCCCAGGAGCACGTCTGCTCGAGCCAGTTCGGCAACGGCCTCGGCGCCATCACCTACATCGGGCCCTGCGACGCCACCGACAACGACGAGACCGCCGGCACCCACAACACCGTCACCCTCGCCCTCGAGAACCTCTACACCCAGACCGCCGACCCGGCCGACCTCACCGCCGGCGCCATCGCCGACGACGAGTGGGACAACCCCTGCGGCGGCTACTTCGACGGCTCGCCCGTCGACCCCGACAGCGACGACGTCGCCGGCCCCAACGCCGACGGCCACGGCCCCTGCCAGCTCGTCTACGAGTGCCTCGAGAACGAGGACGTGCTCGTCGAGTTCAACCTCACGATCATGCGCGACGCCAACCAGGGCTTCTTCGACATCGCCGTGAACTTCGAGGACATCTTCTGCTCGTCCAAGGTCGACTGCACCTACGACGAGGCCGGCGCCGATCCGATCGAGCTCCTGCACAACCCGGGCGCCGGCAACGGTCGCGACCAGACCGTCGTCGTCGGCCGCGCCTGCACCGCGGGCGCCGACGCCACGGCGACCTTCCTGCACGTCTCGCAGACCGCCATCGTCTGCGGCCACAACGGCGAGACCGCCCCGATCGAAGGCGCGACCCTGGTCGAGTACCTGAGCATCCTCGCCGCCCTCGGCTCCGGCGGCAACACCCAGCTCGTCGTGCAGTTCGACCCCGCCTCGGGCGACGGCAACCAGGACCAGGACAACCTCACCGTCTGGGGCCCGGGCACCGGCGGAACGCTCGAGGTGCTCGACCCGGCGCCCGACGTCAGCGCCGTCTTCTTCCAGAACGCCAACTACTCCGGCACCGAGGCGCTGACCGACGAGCTCGGCAACTCCTACAACAAGGTCTACCTCAACGAGGCGATCGGCTTCGACTACTCGCAGATCGTCGCCCTGCAGCAGGAGCTCGGCGGCTGCAACGACGACGGAAGCGGCGCACCCTGCTGGAACTGGTGCACGCTCGTCGCGCAGTTCACCGCGTCCGACGCCGGCATCCCCGCCGACGCCACCGTCTATCCGTCGATCATCCAGCTCGTCCCGCTCTGGACCTCCGACGCCGGCCTCGTCTGCACCCAGCACGCGCTCGACAGCGATGACGGCCAGGGGGTGCAGACCTTCTACCTCGCGCCGGCGCAGATCACCGGCCTCGGCATGATCAGCGCCGACATCTGCATGGAGAGCGCCGGTCTCGGTGAGCCCCTCCAGACCTGCTCGGGTCCCTGAGCCGCCCCGCACCGCGCGCGCCCGCACGCGCGCGAATCCCCGCGGGTCCTGCCGCGGTCGGAGCCAGAGCGCTTGCCTCCGCGCTCCGACCGCGCGACAAGGTCGCCATGGCGCGAACCCCCACCCGTCTTCCCCGCGGAGCCAAGGCCCGAGCCGCGCTCGTCGACCAGCGCCTCGCCGCCTCCATTCCCCACCCGGTCGTCGAGCTCGACTTCACCTCGGCCTGGCAGCTCCTTGTCGCGACCATCCTCGCCGCGCAGAGCACCGACAAGATGATCAACACGATCACGCCGGTGCTCTTCAGCCGCTGGCCCGAGCCGCGCGACCTCGCCCGCGCCGACCTCGCCGACGTCGAGGAGGTCGTCAAGTCCAGCGGCTTCTACCGTCAGAAGGCCAAGACCATCGTCGCCGCCGCCCGGAAGATCGACGATGAGCTCGGCGGCGTCGTGCCGACCGAGATCGACCTCCTCGTCACCGTGCCGGGCGTCGGCCGCAAGACCGCCAACGTCGTGCTCGGCGCCGCCTACCGCATCCCCAGCGGCGTCGTCGTCGACACGCACGTCACGCGCGTCGCCGGCCGCCTCGACCTCTCGCGCGCCACCGATCCGACCGAGATCGAGCAGGATCTCATGAAGCTCTTCCCGCGCTCGAGCTGGATCGACCTCAGCCACCGCCTCGTCCTGCACGGCCGCTACGTTTGCAAGGCCCGCTCCCCCGAGTGCGCGCGCTGCACCCTCGCCGACCTCTGCCCGAGCGCCGCGCCGGAGGGCTGACGAGCGCCCACCTCGGCGAGAGCCGACTTGGCCGCGCGCGTTTCGCTCGCGAACTCGATTGTTCTACACGCCTTGAGTTCGCGGCTGCAACGCGCGGGGCCGGCGTCAGTTCGCTCGGTCAGCGCGGGGCTCGGGGGCGCCCTTGAGTCAGAAGCGGGAGATGAAGCCGCGCGACGGGAAGTAGTAGGCCCAGAAGAAGCACATCTCGGAGCGCGCGCTCTCGCCGAAGCCCACGCCGCTATCGGTCGTATTGGTCCAGCTGCAGCGGAAGCGGAAGCCCTCGCCGGTGGAGAAGGACAGCGGCGGATCGAAGAACGCGACCGGCGCCTCGGACCACTTGAACGGCTCACCCGGTGGCGGGTAGACCACCTCCGTCGATGACGAGGCGTTGCTCGCGACCTCGACCTCGACGTTGGTGCCGAGCGCGTGGGTGTGACCCGTGAGCGCGAAGACCTGGAGGCCGTCGGGCACCGGGTAGTAGCGCCAGTTCGTCGTCACCGACTGGCCCTCCGGGATGAAGAACGAGGTCATGCCGTAGAAGAGGAAGTCGGCGACGAGCGGCGTCGCGTCCGGCGGCAGCGCCTCGAACGTGATGACGGCCTCGGCGGTGATCGGCTCGGTGTAGTAGTTGAGGTAGTGCGCCTCGAGGCGGATCATCTGATCGGCCTCGAGCTCGAAGGCGACGTCGGGCGGCAGCGCGAGGGTCTCTTCGCGCGTCTGCGTGATCATGAGCGGCACGGTCTGGCCGCCGAGCGTCTCCGAGAACGGCGTGCACTCGAACGGCTCCTTGCGCTCGACCTGATCCGACGCGCGGTAGATCACGAAGTGATGCGAGCCGCGCGCGAGGTTCGTGCGGATCCGCGGCACGAAGATCCGCTCGGCGTTGCCGAGGCGCGTGATGATGCAGCGCGTCGTCTCCTCGCCGGGCTGCATCGTCCAGCCGCCGAGCTCGAGCGTGTAGGTCGCGTATGGCACGACGACCTCGGGCCCGCTGGTGTCGACCGTGTCCGACACGGTGTCGGGGCTCGTGTCGTCTTCGCCGTCGTCCGGCGCGGCGTCGGGCGTCGTCGTGTCGGGCGTTTGCGTGTCGGGCGTCTGCGTGTCCGCGGGCGGCGCGTTGGAGTCGGTGCACGCGCCGAACGCGACGATGAGACCCACGAGGAAGACGATGCGGGGTGCGTGCGATCGAGCCATGGCGGGAGCTTGGCGCCGTGCCTCGCTCGGGTCAACCGGGAGGAGCGGCACGGCGAGTCGTGCCCGCGGTCCCGACAAGGCCCTCAGCGCCAGGAGGCGATGGCGCCGATGACGAAGAGCACCCCGAAGATCGCGGCGATGATCGCGAGGGTCAGGCTGCCCGGCTCGAGGTAGGCCTCGCTCGGATCTTCGGGGTTGTAGTGCACGGTCGGGTGCTCGGGCACCGCGTCGACCCAGGCCCGGGCGTCCTCGGCGGTCATCGTCTCCTGCACCGGCCCGCGCCCCGTCGACTCGTAGCGTTTTCCGTCGACCTCGAAGGCGACCTTGAGCTTGGGCACGAAGCGCGCGTTGCGCGAGCCGCCGGTCGGCCCCTCCGGCTGACCGACGCCGCGCTCGATCACCGTCGCGTCGGCGGTCGGCCAGCCGCCGATCGCGATCACGCGCTTGCCGAGCAAGAACGCCGCGCCGATCGCCACCAGACCGATCACGAGCATGAAGACCGCCACGCCGCGCTTGCCTCCCCGGCCCTGGGCCGTCGCTTCGCTCACCCGTGCCCCTCGCCGATCTCGTCGAGCTCGAGCTCGACCGTCGCCAGCTTGAGCGCGTAGGGCGAGAGCACACGCAGGCGCACCCCGAGCGCCTCGTGCGTCGCCGCGAAGTCACCCTCGCCGACCAGCGTCAGGCGCTCGCTCGCCTCGCCGCGCGTCACGTCGAAGAGCACGCTGCCCTCGGGCGGGATGTCCTTGCCGAAGTGCACGGGCGCGCTGCCCGCGAACGTCACCTTCGCCTCGCCGAGCGAGGCGCTCTCGTACCACGAGAGCTCGACCCGCGTGCCCATCAGAACCCCTCCGGAATGTCGCGCTCGAGCTCTTCGATGAGCTCGTCCATCATGCCGCCCGCGTGCTCGCGCAGGTACGCCGCGTAGGTGCGCACCTCCTCGTAGCGCGCCATGTTCTTGAAGAAGACCGCCTCGTTGTAGAGGAGCTGCGGGCGCGCGCGCTTGAGCTCGGGCGGCACGCGGTTGAGCACCGCCGCCGCGCGGTCCATCAGCCCGAACTTCATCGCCAGGTGGGTCGCGTTGCACGCCGCCTCCCACGCGCTCGCGTCGGCCGCGACCGCCGACTCGTACGCCGCCAGCGCCGCCATCTCCTCGCCGCGCGCCTCCTCGGCCAGCCCCTTGACGTAGCCCCATTCCGCCTGCTCGCGCACGCTGGCGACGTCGCCGGCGACACGCTTGAGGATCGCCAGCGCCAGGTCGGCCCGCTCGGTGTCGATGAGCGCGCGCGCCACGCGCAATTGCGCCAGCGGCGAGAGCGCCTCCGACTCCTCGACCAGGCCGCGCACCGCCGGCAGCGTCGCGTCGAAGGCCTCACGCCCCGGCAGATCGGGCGCGATCCGGTTCATCAGGATCAGCGCGATCAGGTCGAGCAGCACCTTGACCTCGGGCGGGTGCACCCCCTCACGCGTGACGCGCGAGAGCGTGAGCGCGCCGATCGCCCAGCCCGCATCCTTGTAGAGCTGGATCGCCAGATCGACCGGCTCCTTGTCCCAGGGCGCCGCCGCGAAGGCCTTGCCGAAGTACGCGAGCGCCGTCGCCTCGTCGCCGCGCAGGCTCCGGATCCGGCCGAGCTGCTTGAGCGCATACCCGTCGGAGGGCACGCGCGCGATCACCTCGCGCAGCTGCCGCTCGGCGTCCTCGAGCTTGCCCACGCGCAGGAGGATGTTGGCCAGGCCGCGCTTCGCGCGCACCGAGTCGTCGCGGTTGAGCGCGCGCCGCGCCTCGCGCTCGGCGGTCTCGCCGTCACCGGCGAGCAGCGCGCGCATCGCCAGGGCCTGCAGGACCAACGGGTGCTCGGGGTCGATCGCGCTGGCCGCGAGCGCGTGCTCGGTGAGGCCGGCCAGATCGTTGCGCGCGGCGGCGATCGAGGCGAGCGCGAGGTGATGGTCGAGCGGTGTGCTCGCGTGCCGTTCGGCCGCCAGCGCGCGTGCGTGGTCGAGGTGACCCTGCGCGGCGAGGTGGGCGAGGTGATCGAGCTGGTCTTCCAGGGGTGCGGTGGTCATGGCGCGGACACCTTGGTTCGGGTTCGGTGCGAGCGCGGCGCTCAGCGCGCTTCGCGCACGAGCTTGCCCAAGGCCCGGCATTCCGCCAAGGCGCACTCGGACAGGATGCGCTGATCGATGCGCTTGTTGTCGACGGCCGCGCGATAGGCCGCGCGCAGGACGACGTTGCGGATGGCGCCGCCGGAGAGCTCGTACTCCTCGCCGAGCTCCTCGACGTCGACGTCGTCCGCGAGCTGCGCCGGCGGCAGGAGCGTCTCCCACACGCGCGCGCGCACCGCCGAGTCGGGGAACTCGAAGGTGAGCTTGAAGGCGAAGCGGCGCGCGAAGGCCGGGTCGATCGAGTCCTTGAGGTTGGTCGTGAGCAAGACCAGCCCGCGGTGGTTCTCGACGAGCTGGAGCAGGAGGCCGACCTCCATGTTGGCGTGGCGATCGACCGAGCGCTCGACGTTCATGCGCTTGGAGAAGAGCGCGTCGGCCTCGTCGAAGAGGAGCACGCAGCGGTTGCGCGAGGCGTCGTCGAAGATCCGCTGCAGGTTCTTTTCGGTCTCGCCGATCCACTTCGACACGACGTTGGCGACGTTGACGGCGAAGAGCGGCAGGCCGAGCTCGGAGGCGATCACCTCGGAGGCGAGCGTCTTGCCGGTGCCCGGCTCGCCGTCGAAGAGGCAGACCAGGCCGAGGCCCTTGCCCATGCGCCGGGCGAGGCCCCACTCGTCGAGCACGCGATCGCGGATCTTCTCGGTCTGGATGATCTCGTCGATCTGACGCCCGAGGTTCGGCGAGAGCTGTAGATCCGAGCGCTTGCGATGCACCCAGGCGCGGCGGGCGACGTCGCTCATGCCGCTGGTCTGCTGCGCGAGGCAGGCGGCCTCGAGCGTCTCGGGCGCGACGATGCCCTCACGCGCGCGCAGCACCATGTTGACCGCCGCCTGGATGCCGCGGCCGGTCAGCGCGTGGCGCTGCGCGACGGCGCGGAAGTCGATCGCGTCGTTCGGCACGAAGCGGTCGGGCCGGTTCATCGCCCACGCGGTCACCGCCTGCTCGCGCCCGAGCGGCGGCAGCTCGAACTGGAAGAACGATCGATCGCGCAGCGGCGCCGCGATCTGCCCGGGGTTGTCGGCCGTGACGATGCACACGATCGGCAGGCGCTGCAGGAGCGCCCTGACACGCGCCCAGATCGCCCGCTCGGGCCCGCTCGCCTCACCGGCCGCGCGCTCGGACAGGAGGCGATCGGCGCCGTCGAGCACGAGCCACTCGCCGGTCAGCCCGGCCTCGACGCACAGCGCCTCGAGCGCCGCCTCGATCTCGTCGGCCGAGCGCGCCGCCAGCTCCTGCGCGTCGCAGACCAGGGCGAAACGCCGGGCCTCGCCCGCCAGCGCCCGCGCGACGAGCGTCTTGCCGGTGCCGCGCGGGCCGGTCAAGACGACCAGGGCGCCGCGCTGGAAGTCGAAGCCCGCCTCGCCCAGGCGCGGGTCGGCCAGGGTCTCGTCCCACGGCACCATGCGCATGGCGGCGCGCAGGCTCTGGCGATGATCGGCGCCGAGCGCGACGAAGTCGAGGGTCATCGCCGGCGGCACGCGCGTCGTGAACGGCGCCGCCGCCTCCGAGACCACCCGCCGCCGCTGCATCCAGCCGGCGAGGAAGCCCGCCGGCGCGAGCATGTCGAAGAGCCCGCGCGGGGCGCCGGGGGCGCGCGGCAGGACCGAGACGAGCCCGTGGCGCACGAGCGGCGCGTCGTCGGCGAAGACCTCGAGCGCCTGGTAACGATCGCGGCGCGTGTCGAGGAGCACGTCGAGGCACAGCGCCGGCGAGACCCAGAAGCGCTGCTTGTCGTCGGCGATCGCCGCGGCGAGCTCGCTCACCATCGGCTCGACGCGACCGGCGAGCGCGAGCCAGAGCACCTCGAGCTCGAAGTCCGAGAGCCCCGCGAAACGCCGCAAACGACGCACCGGCAGATCGTCGCGCTCGCGCTCGAGCCGCAGCATGCGCTGGCGGAGCGCGCCGATCTTGCGATCGAGCTCGACCAGCAGCTCCTCGGACTCGTCCTTCTGCGCGAGGCGCCTGCGATGGAGCCTGGCGACCGCGAGGCTCACGCCGTCCTCGAAGTACTGCTGGGCTGATTCCGCGGCTTCGGACTGGGACATGCTCCGAACCTACCGGAGCCGGCGCGGAAATGTCACCAGGAGGTGACCCAGTCGTAGGCCGCCGAGGCCTTGTCGGCGATGTAGTTGCCCGCGCTCACCGCGCCATTGTAGAGGGACGCGCCGACGGACTTCGCCTTGTCGATGATCTTCGTGATGGCGTCGCAGATCGGCTTGATGTCCTTGCCCGGCTTGAAGACGCCGCTCGACGCGAGCTTGCCGTCCTTCCAGGACACGCCGGCGATCTGCAGGAGCTCGGCCTCGAAGAGCTGAAAGGCGTAGTCGACGATGCCGCCTCCGAGCGAGACGCCGACCTTGCCGGCGACCTTGACGAAGGCGCCGAGCTTCACCTCGGAGCCGCCGTCCTTCTTCTTGGTGAACTCACCGGAGCCGGAGATCCCCGGCTCGAGCACGGCGTAGAGCTCGGCGACGTTGGCGATGCCGCCGGAGATCCCGATGCCCATCGAGCCCGCGACCTCGAGCGCGGCGGAGGCGTCGCCCTTGTCCTCACCGGCGTAGTTGACCTTGCCCTTGACCGCGGCCTTCACCGACGGCTTGAGGATGAAGTTGATGCCGGTCGCGATCGGCCACGAGTAGGACTTGTCCCAGAAGGTCCACTCGTAGGACTTCTCGAGCCCCTCGGTCGAGAAGGTCGTGCCCATGCCGAAGTCGAGCGCGGGGTCGTGCTTCTTCGTCGCCGGGTCGAGCTTGGTCGCCGGGCCCTTCTTCTTGTCGCCGCCGGCGTCCTTGCCGCCGCCGGCGTCCTTGGCCTCGCTGGCCTTGGACTTGGCCTCCTCCTCTTCCTTCTTGGTCTCGTCGGCCTTCTTCTTCTCGTCGCTGCCGTCGCCCTTGGCCTTGTTGTCGCCCTTCTTCGCGGCGCCGCCCGCGGGTGACAGACGCGGCCCGCCCTTGTTGGCCGAGCCGTCGGCCTTGAGCGCCGGCCCACCGAGCACCGAGCTCGCCGTGCGCCCGGAAGCGACGGCCGACTCGACCGCCTCGGCCTGGGCCTCGCCGGAGGTGTCGACGCCGCCGTGGCTCGAGCCGCTGCCGGCCGGGCCCTCGGTCTGCTGCACGACGTGCGTCAGCTCGTGCGCGACCAGCGCCTCGCTCGGGTTGGCGGACTTGAACGCGATCTGGTTGCCCATCGCGTACGCGTTGGAGCCGAGGTCCTCGTTGGCCTGCACCGCGGCGCTGCCGGAGTAGGCCTGCACGTTGCCGAAGTCGCGGCCGAAGGACTGCTCCATCGCGGCGCGGTGCGGGATCTCGCCGCCGCCGCCCTTGAAGCCGGACTCACCGATCTCGGCGGCCGAGCGCTGCACCACGCCGACGTCCTGATCGAGCTGCGAGAGCCCACCGCCGTTGAACTGCAACGAGCTCCCGCCAGAGAGCGCGACCGCCTTCCTCGCTGGGGCGCGATCCGCGCGCACACCTGCCATCATGCCCATCTTCGACCTCGCTCTCGTTGGGGGGATCCGTTGCGTGGCTCACGCCCGGCCATGGTTGTGTGCCTGCGAGCCTGCCTGGGGACCGACCACAACACTCCGCGACGTGCTGGCGTGCTGCCTGTGCCAAAAGGCATAGCCAGCCGCGCCCCATGTGTCAAGCCGTGGTCCCATGCCCGGAGCTTGTGTCCCGATGTGTCGACACAAGCTCTTGGAAACCCTGTGTCCTGATTGACGACCTCACTCGCGCGAGGCGGCCCACCAGTCGGTGCGCCCCATGGGGAACGGCACGAGCTCGGCCAGGCCGAAGCGCTCCGCGTAGCGGCGCGAGACCCCGGGGCAGCGCGCGAACGCGGCGCAGCGCGCGCAGTCCTCGTGATAGCGCGCGATGGCGGCTTCGGCCGCCGCGATCGCATAGACCTTCGCGCCGCCGAAATCATCGAGGTAGTGGGTCTCGCCAAAGCCGAGGCGACCTACGCTGATGTGCGCCGGGTCGCCGGTGACGCAGTTCGGCATCGACTCCCATTGCAGGCGCAGGCCGAGATCCGCCGCGTGCGAGCGGGCCGCGCGCAAGAAAGGACGGGCGGTCTCGAGCCGGAGTTGGATCGGCCCCCACGCCTCGCCGTGCGAGTGGAGCGACGGGAAACAGATCTTCGCGATCACGCGGTCGCCGAAGCGCGCGGCGAGGAGCTCGAGCCACCGATCCAGCCGCTCCAGGTTGAGCGTCGAGAGCACGAGGTTGCACGTGACCTCGACCCCGACCGCGAGCAGGTGGTCGATGCCGGCGAGCGTCTGCTCGAAGGCGACCGGTGGCGCGCCGCTCATCGCGTTGGCGATCTCCGCCGTGTCGCCGTGCAGCGAGACCACGGCGCGCAGAAGCCCTCCCTGGCGCGCGCGCTCCGCGAAGTCGCGTCGGTGGAAGCTCCGGCCGTGGGTGTTGATGTCCCAGGGCACGCCGAGCGCCGCGAGCCGCTCGACCACCGCGAAGAACCCGGGGTGGATCGTCGGCTCGCCGCCGGTCAGCACGACCCGGCGGAAGCCCCAGCCGTAGACCGTGTCGATGCGGCGCAGCGCCTCGGCCGTCGCCACGTGCTCGAGCTCGGGCAGGCCGGTGTTGGAGCACATCGGGCAGGCGTGGTTGCAGTGCTCGCCCAGGCGCACGAGCACGTTGCTCGTCGCGTCGATCGGCGCGTCCTCGGGCACGTGTCGCTGCAACATCGCCCCACCATACCGGTTGGATGCCAGGAGTTGAACCGATCCGTCGCGTTCTGGTAGGGCTTGCCCTGAGCCACCCCCAACGAGGTCCAAAGCCGATGCGCCCACGCTCCCTGCCCCCGAGCCGCTTTGCCGCGACCGCGCTCGCGCTCGCGCTCGCCGCCTGCCCCGATCCCGACGACGACCCGCGACCGACACCGACCTTCGGGGCGACCGCGCAGCACGAGGCCGCCGCCTTCCTCTCGGTCGGCGGCACGGGTCCCGACGACGTCTGGCTCGTCGGCGCGCAGCCCACCCCCACCTCGCCGCCGCTGGCGCTGCACTGGGACGGCGCCGGCTGGACCGCCGTCGACACCAAGATCCTTCATGATCTTTGGTGGGTGCACGCGTTTCCCGGCGGGCCGGTCTTCATGGCCGGCGGCGGCGCCAGCGTCGTGCGCATCGACCGGGAGAGCGGGGGGGCGTCCATCGAGCGCCTGCCGACCCCGCCGTTCTTCGGCAACACGATCTACGGGATCTGGGGCCCGAGCCCCGACGATCTCTGGGCGGTCGGCGGCTTCGCCGGGCGCGACGGCTTCGTGTGGCGTTGGGACGGCCAGACCTGGAGCGAGGTCGCGTTGCCCGCCGACCTGCCGCGCGCGGCCGACGGCGAGATCCCCGCGCTCTTCAAGGTGTGGGGGCGCGCGGCCGACGACGTCTGGATCGTCGGTGGCGTCGGCACCATCCTGCACTTCGACGGTACCTCCCTGAAGGTCGTGACCTCGGGCACCACCGAGACCCTCTTCACCGTGACCGGCACCGACGACGAGGTGATCGCCGTCGGCGGCGGCAACAGCGGGATCGTGCTGCGCGGCGGTCTCGCCGGCTTCTCGCTCGACACGCCCGCGGACGCGCCGCTCATCCAGGGCGTGACGGTCGACGGCGACGGCGCGATCTGGATCGCCGGCGCCGACGGCTTCAGCATGAAGAAGGGCTCGCGCGGTGCGTGGCAGGCGGTCGATCTCGCCTCGACCCCGCAGTCGATGCACGCGCTCTGGGCCGATCGCACGAGCGCGAGCGGCGCGGTGTGGGCGGTCGGCGGCGGCGTGCTCTCGCCGCGCCTCGACAAGGGCGTCGCCTGCTCCTCGGACAAGGCCGTCGGCACCTGGGCACCGACCACGGTCACGCCGCCGGCCGCGATGTGCCCGGAGGCGCGCATCGATCCGAAGCCCGACGGCAGCATGGCGCGCCGCTGGAGCGAGCTCCTGCTCGACTCGATCCGCCGCGACATCCCGCACCCGCCCAAGCACGCGCGCAACCTCCACCACGTCGCGGTCGCGATGTACGACGCCTGGGCGATCTACCAGCCGGTCGCGCGCGGCGTCGTCGTCGACGAGGAGCTCACGGCCCAGAGCGCGGACGACATCGACACCGCCATCGCGTATGCGGCCTTGCGCGTCCTGCGCCACCGCTACGAGACCGCGATCGGCGGCGCGATCTCGCTCGACTGCTACGATCGGTTCATGGCCAAGATCGGCCTCGATCCCGCCGACGAGCACGTCAGCGGCGACGACCCGGTCGCGGTCGGCAACCGCGTCGGCTTCGCGGTGATCGAGCGCTTCGCCGACGACGGCGCCAACGAGGCCAACGGCTACGTGGACACCACCGGGTGGACCGCCGACAACCCGGTGATGATCGTCGATCGCCTCGGCACCAACGTCGTCGATCCCGACGTGTGGCAACAGCTCAACCTCGGCACCGCCGAGACGCAGAACGGCATCGTGCTCGAGAGCTCGGTGCAGCCCTACATCGGCGCGCACTGGCGCGAGGTCGAGCCCTTCGCCATCAGCCGCGACCCCGAGAGCGGCCTCTACGGCGATCCGATGGGCGGCTACCCGAGCATCGCCGACGCCGAGATGGTCGACTGGGTCGTCGACATGATCCGCAAGGAATCCGAGCTCGATCCCGACGACGGCGTCATGTGGGACATCGGCCCGAACGGGCGCGGCAACAACCCCCTCGGCACCAACGACGGACAGGGTTACGCGCAAAACCCCGTGACCGGCGAGCCCTACGCCGAAAACCTCGTGCCGCGCGGCGACTTCACGCGCGTCGTCGCCGAGATGTGGGCCGACGGGCCGAGCTCGGAGACCCCGCCCGGGCACTGGCTCTCGCTCGCCAACCAGGTGAGCGATCGCCTCGGCCCCGACGCGCGCCGCCCGTACGGCGCGGAGGCGCCGGTCGACGGGCTGGCCTGGGACCTCGGCCTCTACCTCGTCGTCACCGGCGCCACCCACGACGCGGCGATCGTCGCCTGGGAGCTCAAGCGCGAGAGCCTCGGCCCGCGCCCGATCACCCTCGTGCGCTGGATGGCGCAAAACGGCCAGCGCACCGACCCGTCGCGCGCGAGCTATCACGAGGACGGCTTGCCGCTCATCGAAGGCCTCATCGAGGAGATCACCGAAGCGAGCGCGGCCCCGGGTGAGCGCCATCACCACCTGCGCTGGTACCTCGGCGAGATCGCCGTGCGCGGCTGGCGCGGCGAGCCCGGCGATCGCAAGAACACGCACACGCCGATCGGCTGGATGCGCGCCAGGGAGTGGATCCCCTACCAGCGCCGCACCTTCGTCACGCCCGCCTTCCCCGGCTTCATCTCCGGGCACAGCACGTTCTCGCGCGCGGCGGCGGAGGCGCTGACCGAGTACACCGGCAGCCCCTACTTCCCCGGCGGACTTCACGAGTACGTCGCCTACCAGGACGAGTACCTGATCTTCGAGAACGGCCCGAGCGTCGAAGTGCGCCTGCAGTGGGCGAGCTACTACGACGCCGCCGACCAGGCCGGCCAGTCGCGTCTGTGGGGCGGGATCCACATCTGGCCCGACGACACCATCGGGCGCATCAACGGCTCGCGCGTCGGCCTGGCCGCGGCGGCCCGTGCACGCGCGCTCATCGCCGGCGAGGCCCCCTCCCGGTGACGCGGTGAAGGTCCGCATCGGCGAGCTCCTGCGCCACTGGCGCGCGATCCGCGGCGTCTCGCAGCGCGACCTCGCGGAGCGCGCCGGCGTCTCGACGCGCCACCTCGCCTTCGTCGAAAACGGCAAGGCGCAGCCGAGCCGCGACGCGGTGATCTGGCTGGCGCGCGCGTTGAAAGTCCCCGAGGTCGAGGAGCTCGCCTTCCTCGAAGCCGCCGGCTACCTCGCCGAGCCGGAGGAGGCGCGCCTCGACGCCGCGCTCGGCGCGCAGATCGAGCGCACGCTGACCGGGCTTTCGCCGCACCCCGCCCTGGTGCACGACCTGCACGGCACGCTTCTCGCGGTCAACGAGCCGCTGCGCGCGCTCTGCCGCCCGTTCATCGGCGAGCTCGACCGCTTCCTCGGCGAGAAGCACGGCGGCCACGGGCTCGTCGCCGCGCTGAGCCCCTATATGATCGATGACGGCCCCACCGGCCTCCGCGCGCATTACGTGCGCCGCGTGCGCGACGCGCTCCTGCGCGGCCACGGCACACCCCCACCCGCGATGGTCGCGCTCTTCGAGCGCCTCGCGGCGAGTGACCGCGACGACCAGGCGCTCGACCGGCGCACACCGCACCCGCTGCTCGTCAGGCTCGCGGTGAAAAAGGACGACCTGCACCACGAGCTCGACGTCTTGACGACGACGCTCGGCACGCCGATGGCGATGACGCTGCGCAACCTGCGCCTGGTCGTCCTGCTCGCCGCGTGATCGCGTTGCCCGGTGTCCGGATGCGGCGAGCCGCATGCACCACGTCCTGACGCGGCTGGGCAAGCGGGCCGAGCGCGCGCACTTCGTGCTGCGCGACGCGAGCGTCGAGGACGGATCTGATCGAGTCGGGCACGGCGAGCGCGTATGTTCGCGAATTGCGACGCCAGGTTGCGCCAGACCGTCGATCGGCTGCATGATGTCGGACTCGTCATGGAGGAGCTCATGAACGCTACGCCGTGGATCGCATGCGCGACCTTCCTCACCTTCCTCTTGTCGGGCTGTACGCAAGAGGATCGCGGTGACGCGCCGACGGAGGTCGCCGCGCTGCAGGCGCAGGTCGAGTCGCTCAAGACGCGTATTCAAGGGCTCGAAGGGACCGCGGGCCGACCCGGACCGGTCGGGCCCGATGGGGCGGTCGGGCCGCGTGGACCCGAAGGCGCGATGGGTCCGATCGGACCGGCGGGCCCGCGCGGTCCGCAGGGCGAAGACGGTATGGTCGGCGCGCTGGGTCCGATGGGGCCCGCGGGGCCGGAGGGGCCGCGCGGCGCGATGGGTGAGCCGGGGATCCGCGGGGAGCGTGGGCTCACGGGCCCGCCCGGCGCGGTGGGTCCGGTCGGTCCGCCGGGGGTCGCCGGCCAGACCGGCGCGCGTGGTCCGGCGGGTCCCGAGGGCCCACGCGGCGACATCGGCCCGGCGGGCGCGACCGGCCAGCGCGGGCCGGCGGGCCCCGAGGGTCCCAAAGGCGATCGCGGAGACACGGGCCTCCCCGGTCCCGCCGGCGCGACGGGCCCGGCGGGCCCGCAAGGGGAACCGGGTCCGCAGGGGGTGGCGGGCGCGCAGGGCGCACAGGGTCCGCAGGGACCGCAGGGTCCGCAAGGACCGGCGGGCGCTCCGGGCACGCCGGGGGCACCGGGCACGCCGGGCACGCCGGGGGCGCCCGGAGCACCGGGCGCGCCGGGCCCGGTGGGGCCCATGGGACCCGAGGCGTGGGGCCCGGGCGAAGAGCCGACGCCGCCCGCGATCGGCGAGCTCGTGCTGGACGCGACCGGTGGGGTCGAGAGCGAGTCGGCGGTGCTGATCGTGCGGCGCCTCGAGGTGTCCGCGGAGATGCCGAGCGCCGTGGGCTCGGAGAGCGGCGGCGCAGGGGGGGGCAGCTTGGACTTCGACCCGTTGGTGCTGGAGGTGGAGCTCGGGGTCGGGCTCAAGGCGGTGACGCGCACGCTGACCACCGGGGGTCATTGGAGCACGGCCACGTTCACGCCGTACGAGGTCGAGGGGATCTCGTCGCTCGTGTTCACGACGGTGGTGGCGACGGGGCTGCGGATCGAACCGGCGCGACACGCGCAGCAGGTGGACCGGCTGCGGCTCGTGATCGAGTTCGGGGCGCTCACCATCACACCGGTGGCTGGCACGGCGGCGACGTGGGACCGCGTGCAGAACCAGGGCAGCGGTGCGCTCGTGACCGGGCCGCTGGCCTTTTCGCTGGGGGACCCGGCGGGCACGGCCGTGCCCGGATCGGTGGCGCTGACGCGGCTCGAGCACGGGCTCGAGAACCTCCTGGCGCTGGGCTCGTCGGGCGGAGGCGCGGGCTCGGGCAGGGCCGACTTCGAGCCGACGACGCTGTACGGAGCACCGCTCGGTGCGCTGAGCGCACAGTGGCTCTACCACACCGGGCTGGGCGAGAAGCTCCCGGTGTCGGAAACGCCGGCACCGCTGACGATCCACGTGGTGGACGCCATGGACGGGCATGTGCTCGCGATGCTGGAGCACACCTGCATGGTGGTGCCGTATCGTCTGCACCTGTGGAGCGACGACGACGGCCAAGTGCGGCAGGCGCTGGGGTTCGTGCACGGCGCGATGCGCGTGACCGAGTACGATTGGAGCGGCGGCAGCCCACCGACGAGCGCGAGCTGGACGTGGTCTCAGTTGCTCAACCTGCCGCTGCCGACCTGCCAATAGCCTGAGATGGTGAGGCACAGCGCGGCGCGCGCCTGGGAGATCGCGAAGGCACCTCGGAGGACGGCCGCTCAGGGTCACTGGGAGCAGCTCGCCTCGGCACCGGCCAGCCAGGTGAAGCTCGCGGCGCGCAGGCGCTCGGCGCGGGGGTACGGCAGGGCGTCGGCGATCGCGAGAGCGGCGTCGAGCGCGTCGGGGTCACAGCCGAGGCGCGCCTGCGCGAAGCGCGTCTCGGCGTCGAGGATCGGATCGACGGCGCGCGCCTGGAGGATCGCCTGCGCCTCGGTGAGGAGCGCGTTCGCCTCCGGCCAGCGCGCGGCCGCCTCGTAGCCGGCGGCGAGGTCGATGAGCGCCGGCACGCGGCCCGCACCGATCGTTCCATGGCGTGAGGTCATGATCGCCAGCGCGCGCTCGAAGCGGGTGATCGCCTCCGCCACGCGCCCCTCGCGCAGGTCGGCGCGGCCGAGCGCGCCCTCGGCGCGGGCGAGATCGGTGCTCTCGCCGCTCATCGCTTCGATCGCGCGCGCGGTCCGCTCGGCTTCGTCCTTCGCCTCGGCGTCGCGCCCAGCGTACTCGAGCGCGAGCGCGCGCAGGAGGTGGAGCTCGTTGATGAGCCTCTGGTTGGACGCGGCATGCTCATGGGTGATCGCCAGCGCGAGCTCGGCCTGGGTGAGCGCGTCCAGGCCACGACCGGCACCGAGGTGGGCGTGGCTCATGCAGAGGTGGGAATAGGCGAGGCGGGCGCGGTTGTCCTTGAAGAGCGCATCGTCGATCGCCAGCGCCTCCTGGCAGGCGGCGATCGTCTCGTCATGGCGCCCGAGGAGCGTGAGCGCGAGGCCGCGTTGCAGGAGGTGCCCGCTGTAGTTCCAGTGCCGGGGACCGAAGGCCTCGAGGATCGCCGGGCGCAGCGCGTCGAGCCGCTTCAGGGCCTCGTCCGGGTAGCCCGCCAGCGAGAGCGCGAAGGTCATGTTGGCGGCCATGTTGAGGGCCTCGGGGTGCTTCGGATCGAGCGTGCGCAGCGCGATCGTCTCGGCGCGAGCCAGGCTCGCCAGCGACGCCTCGAAGCGCTCGAGCTCGCGCAGCGCCCCGCCGATCCCCTGGTGGATCAGGACCAGCGACGGCGCGTCGACGCCGTCGAGCCGCTCCTGGATCGCCGCGGCGCGACGGTAGTCGCTGAGAGCGCGCTCGGCCTCGCGGCTGTTCAGAAGGACCGACGCGCGCGCCATCAGAAGCCGGAGCGTCAGCTCGTCGTCACCGCCGAGGCGCGTGATCAGCGACTCGGCGAGCGTCGCCCAGCGCACCGGCTCTTCCGGGGGCGTGCCTCCGATCGCGAAGAGATAGACGAGGCCGATCATCGCCTCGGCGGTGACACGGTCGTCGGCCGCCTCGAGAGCCAGCGCGATGGCGACGGGGAAGCGCGTCCTGGCCTCCTCGAGGGCCCCCGCCAGCTGCGCGAGCCGCGCCAGCGTGTACGTAGCCTCCGCGCGCGCGGGCAGGTCGGTGCTGCCCTCGGCGAGACCGTGCGCGAGCCGCGCCATGACCGCGCCCGCCTGCCAGCGGCCGCTGAGATCGGCCGCCGTTGCCTTTGCGCGGATGGAACCGGCGGCGCGCGCCAGGTGCCGGAGCGCGGGCTCGGTCGGCGGTGGTACGCGCGAGCGCAGGCGATCGAGCTCGCGGCAGATCGCCGGGCTCGGCAGGTCGCCGACCGCGCGCGGGGCGCGCAGGACGATCGCCGGATCGGCGCGCTCGAGCTCGGCGATGAAGGCGTCGGTCTCGGCCAGGCGCTGGTCGAGGCAGCCGATGCGCAGCTCGAGCAGGTGCTCGCTCTGCTCGTGGCGCTCGAAGGTGGCGGCGCAGGCGTCGCGACGCGCGTCGGCCCAGGCGTCGAGATGGGCGCCCAGCGTGGCGAGCACGATCTCGAGCGCGCGCCCTCCCGACGCGGCCTCTTCGAAGGCGGCACGCACGCGCTCGACGCGCTCGCCACTCAAGAGCGAAGCGGCGCGCTCGGCGCCCGCATGGCAGAGGCGGGGCGCGGCGTCGGCGTCGGTGCGCAGGCCGAGCCAGAGGCCGAGCGCGATCGCCACCGCCGCGATCGGCGTCGCGAAGGCGAGCGAGCGACGCAGCGGATCGGCGCGCAGACGCGCGAGCAGCGTCGGCATGTCGCCGATCCGGCGCTCGCGATCGCCGAGGAGCGCGCGCGTCAACGCCGCGCGGATCCGGCGCGGCACCTTGCTCGGCGGTGGCTCGGCCGGCATGCCGCGGGCGAGCATCGCCTCGAGCTCGCCGAGCGTGCTCGCCGGGTAGGGACGCACGCCGAAGAGCGCCTCGTACGCGACGGCCCCGAAGGCGAAGACGTCGGCGCGCGCATCGACATCGGCGTCGCTGCGGAGCTGCTCGGGGGCCATGTAGGCCGGCGTGCCGACCAGGGTGCCGGCGCGGGTCTCGAAGAGATCGGTCTGGACGGGGACCGCCTCGTCGAGCGCGATCCCGCGCTGGCTCACCCGCGAGAGGCCGAAGTCGGTGACGCGCGCCTTGCCGTCGCGGCCGACGAGCACGTTGTCGGGCTTGAAGTCGCGGTGCACGATCCCCGCCGCGTGGGCGGCGGCCAGACCCTCGCCGGCCTCGAGCAGCACGCGCAGGATCTCGCGCCACGAGCGCCGCTTCTCGGCGAGCCAGGCCCGCAACGTCTGACCGCTGACGAGCTCCATCGCCATGTAGACGCCGCCGGGCACGAGGCCGATGTCGTGCACGGTGACGACGTGGTCGTGCGCGCGGCGCGCCATCGCCTGCGCCTCGCGCACCGAGCGCGACTCGATCTCGGCGGCGGCGATCCCCCCGCGCGCCCGCGTCATCACCAGCTTGACCGCGACCTTGCGATCGAGGTCCGGATCGTAGGCCGCGAAGACGACGCCCATCGCCCCGCGCCCGAGCTCTTCGAGCAGGTGGTAGCGCCCGAGCTTGTCGCCCGGGCGGAGGGTCGGCGCCGCGGGCTCGGACGGTGTGGGCGCGGGCGGCGCGGGGTCGCCTTCGCCGGCGAGCGAGCCGAGCATGGCCTTGCCGGCGGTGGCGAGGATCGCCAGGCAGATCGAGCAGCCATCGACGTGCTGCGCGATGACGGCGGCCTCGTCGGCGCTCGCGGTGCCGGCCGCGTACGCGAGCAGCGCGTCGTCGCTCGGGCATGGCGTCGCCGTCATGGGCGGTGACTCGTGCACGGAGCTGGGGTGACGGCTGGACGCATCATCGAGACGAGCCGAGCATGAATGGGAGCGCGCCGCGGATCAATACGAGCGCGCCGGATGGCGCCCGGGCGGCCACGAGGGCCGCCCTACGAGACACCATGGCTCGGTAGGGGCGGGCCTCGTACCCGGCCGCCACGCCGATGCGACGCCGCCTCAGGCGAGGCGCTGGCCGTGGTTGATCACGCTGAGCCCGCCCGCCTTCACGTTCGACTTCACCTTGAGCTTCTGGCCGTGGTTGTGCGCGCGGAGCCCGCCCGCCTTCACATTCGACTTCACCTTGAGCTTCTGGCCGTGGTTGATCACGCTGAGCCCGCCCGCCTTCACGTTCGACTTCACCTTGAGCATGTCCTGTCCTCGCTTGGTTCGTGAGCGACTTCCGTCGCGTTCAGTGGGGGGACACGACGAGGCCACACCGTCCCAGGCGGCCGACGATTTTTTTTCAGGCCTCGTCGCGGAGCATGAGGCGCAACTGTTCGCGCAGGTCGCTCTGGAAGATCTGCAGCATGCTGCCCTGCTGGCTTTGATCGATGCGCATGCGCGCTTTGACCAGGCTGGCGATCCGCGCCATCAGCGCCTCGCGCGCCGCCTCGATGCGGCGATGCAGCGATGAGCGGCTCGTGTGGTAGAGCGCGGCGAGCTCGTTGAGGGTCGAGCCCTGCACGTAGTGCAGGCGCAAGAGCACGCGCTCGTCGGCCGGGGTGGCGGCGGTGGCCTCGCGGAAGATCGCGGCGATCTCGTCCTTGTGACGACGCCGCAAGACGGAGAGCTCGGGGTCGGAGTCGGCGATCTGGGCGAGTCGATCGGGAGCGGTGTCGTCGAGGCTGACGACCTTCTTCTTGCCGCGCTCGAGGTTGAGCGCGCGGCGGGTGGCGGTCATGCGCAGCCACACCGCGAGCGCGCCGCGGCCGCTGTACTGGGCCAGCCGCGGCTCGGCGCCCGTCGGGTCGGGGGCGAGCAGGAAGACCGCGAGCGCCTGGAGGTGCTCCTGGCGCGCCTCCGGGCTCCGGAGGATCGTGTCGAGATGCCGCTCGGTCGCGGCGAGCGGCCCGTCGACGAAGGCCGCGGCCGCACCGGGTACACCGCAGAGGCAGGCGACGCTCAGGTAGAGGTCGGCGGCGACGAGCTGGCTCGGATCCTGAGCGGCGGGCAAGCGCGACTCCACCCAGGCGATGAACGCATCGAGCCCGAGCTCGAGCGCGGGCCACGCACTGCGGCCCTGACGCCACAGCGCCTCGAGCGCGGCGCGACGATCGCCTGGGGCGGGCGGACCGGCGCTCACTCGTCGCAGGCGTCGTCGAAGACGAGGATCGACAGGTCGAAGGGCCCGGAGGCGCCGCCCGAGAAGGTCTCTTCCCCGAAGCCGTCGACGACGATGTACCAGGTGCCGGCGGGCAAGGTCAGCGAGACCGTCTCGCTCGAGCCGATGAGGCTGTCCGAGCAGGCCTCGACCTGGCTGCGCGCGCCGCAGGGCGAGCCGGTCACGTAGAGGAGCGCGTCCCAGCCATCGGGGGAGAGCGTGACCTCGACCTCGCGCGTGCCGGGCAGGGTGAACGAATAGACGCGGTCGGGGGCACCGCCGATGTGGTCACCGTCGTGGGTGCAGCCGTCTACGTCCTGCACGAAGAAGTCGTCGACGTCGCTCGCCTGGGTCTGTCCGCTGACGCCGAGCTCGTAGCGCGGACTACCGGCGAAGGGATCGACGCAGTTGCCCGCCGTGACGACGTCGAGGGCCTGCGCCTGACACGGGCTCTGGCCGGCGGTGCGATGGATGTTGAGCATGAGATCGAAGGGCGCGACGTCCTCGGGGTCGTCGCCCTCGACGAAGAGGCGGTAGGTGCCGGCGTTGTAGACCTGGCCGAAGGCCTCTTCGCCGATAGTCGCCTCGCACGCCATGATGTCGAGGTCGTCGCAGCCGTCGCGCGTGAGCACGAGCTCGCAGTCCCAGCCGCAGTCGGTGGCGGTGTAGATCTCGGTCGGCTGCGTGAGCTCGAAGCGATAGGTGCGCTCGGCCGAGTCGGGCGGATCGCCGCACATCTCGCTCTCGAAGCGCACGTCGTTCCGCGCGCCGGAGAAGTTGACCTGCCGGAAGATGCTCGAGTGTGTGACCACGGTCTCGCGCGAAGGATCGGGACAGGCCTGCGGCCCGGTGTCGGTGTCGGCCGTGTCGGCCGGCGTCGTGTCGGCCGGCGTCGTGTCGGCCGGCGTCGTGTCGGCCGGCGTCGTGTCGGCCGGTGTCGTGTCGGCCGGCGTCGTGTCCTGCGGCGGTGTCGTGTCCGCCGGCGTCGTGTCCTGCGGCGGCGTCGTGTCCGCCGGCGTCGTGTCCTGCGGCGGCGTCGTGTCCGCCGGCGTCGTGTCCTGCGGCGGCGTCGTGTCCGCCGGCATCGTGTCCTGCGGCGGCACCGTGTCCTGCGGCGGCGTCGTGTCGGCCGGCCGCGTGTCGACCGGGGTCGTGTCCTGCGGTGGCATCGTATCGACCGGGGTCGTGTCGACCGGCGTCGTGTCCCCGACGATCGTCTCGGGCAGGAGCACCTCGGGGCTCGTGTCGCGCGCGATCGGATCGAGCGCGTCGTCACCGCAAGCGAGACCGAAGGAGACGATCGAGATCAGGGCGAGGGAGACGGTCGTGACGCGCAAGGAACACCTCCAGTGCGCATCATTCTAATCCCATTGCCGCTCGCTTGGCGACTTTGACCACGCGCGCGCCGGTTACTCCTCGACCACCCAGGTGTCGCGCCCGCGCAGGAGCGCCTGGAGGTCACCCGCGCCGCGCTGCGCGATCTGCTGGTCGATCTGCTGGTTCATCATCGCGTCGTACGGCGGGCGCGGCACCGCGCGCACCACGCCGATCACCGACGGGTGGCGCATGCGCACGAGCGCCGCGTGATACGCCGCCGGCCCCTGCTCGTCGTGCACGACGATCTTGTCGAGGCCGACCTCGGCGACGTCGACGACCTTCGGCTCGAAGCCGTCGAAGACGATGCCGTGCTCCTTGTTGGGGCCGAAGACGAGGGGCTTGCCGTGCTCGACCTCGAGCACGTTGATCGGGCGCGTGTCCTTCTCGGTGAGATCGAAGAAGGCGCCGTCGTTGAAGACGTTGCAGTTCTGGTAGATCTCGAGGAAGGCGGTGCCGGTGTGGCGCGCGGCGCGCTCGACCATGTGGCCGAGGTGCTTCTGGTCGCGGTCGAGCGCACGCGCGACGAACGAGGCCTCGGCCGCGATCGCCACCGCGCCCGGACAGAACGGGTAGTCGAGCGAGCCGAGCGGCGTCGACTTCGTCTTCTTGCCGAGCTCGCTCGTCGGCGAGTACTGCCCCTTGGTGAGGCCGTAGATGCGGTTGTTGAACAGCATCATCTTGAGATCGACGTTGCGCCGCATCACGTGCAGGAAGTGGTTGCCGCCGATCGAGAGGCCGTCGCCGTCGCCGGTGACGACCCACACCGAGAGCTCGGGGCGCATCACCTTGAGGCCGGTCGCGACCGCGGGCGCGCGCCCGTGGATCGTGTGGAACCCGTAGGTGTTCATGTAGTACGGGAAGCGGCTCGAGCAGCCGATGCCGCTGACGATGACGAACTGCTCCTTGGGGATCCCCAGCGTCGGGAAGACCTTCTGCACCTGCGCCAGGATGGCGTAGTCCCCGCAGCCGGGGCACCAGCGCACCTCCTGATCGGTCTGGAAGTCCTTCTTGGTCAAAGGCAGCTTGGACATCTCACGCCTCCCCGGCGGCGCCGGCGTGCACCGCCAGCGCGCGCTCGACCAGCTCCGACACGCGGAAGGGCTGGCCCTGTACCTTGTGGATCCCCTTGACGTCGACGAGGTGCTTCGCGCGCAGGAGCATCTGTAGCTGGCCGAGGTTGAGCTCGCAGCAGATCACCGTCTTGAAGCGCGACAGCGTCGGCCCGACGTTCTTCGCCATCGGCGCCAGATGCCTCAGGTGCAGGTGGCTCGCGGCGATCCCGCGCTCGCGCAGCACGATGGTGGCGCGGCGGATCGCGCCGAAGGTGCCGCCCCAGCCGACGAGCAGGAGCTCGCCCGAGTCGGGACCGTCGAGCTCGGCGTCGACGATGTCGTCGGCGATGCGGGCGATCTTGTCGGCGCGGCGGCGCACCATGTGCTCGTGGTTGGCCGGGTCGTACGAGACGTTGCCGCTGCCGTCCTCCTTCTCGAGGCCGCCGATGCGGTGCTCGAGCCCGGGCGTGCCGGGGCGCACCCAGGGTCGGGCCAGCGTCACCGGGTCGCGCCGATAGGGCGTGAAGCCGGCGGGGTCGGCCTCGAAGCGCACGCGCAGGTCGGGCAGCGTGTCGACCTCGGGCACGCGCCACGGCTCGGCGCCGTTGGCGATGTAGCCGTCGGACAGGAAGATGACCGGCGTCATGTACTTCGTCGCCAGGCGCACCGCCTCGATCGCCATCGCGAAGCAGTCCGACGGCGTGGCGGCGGCGACGACGGCGACCGGGCTCTCGCCGTTGCGCGCGAAGAGCGCCTGCAGCAGATCGGCCTGCTCGGTCTTGGTCGGCAGACCGGTGCTCGGACCGCCGCGCTGGATGTTGGCGATCACCAGCGGCAGCTCGACCATGAGCGCGAGGTTGATCGCCTCGGACTTGAGGGCCAGGCCTGGCCCGCTGGTGGTGGTCAGCCCGAGCTCGCCGCCGAAGGAGGCGCCGATGGCCGAGGCGACCGCGGCGATCTCGTCCTCGGCCTGGAAGGTGCGCACGCCGAAGTGCTTGAGCGACGCCAGCTCGTGCAGGACGTCGCTGGCCGGCGTGATGGGGTAGCTGCCGAGAAAGAGCGTGAGCCCCGCGCGCTGCGCGCCGGCGATGAAGCCGTAGGCGGTCGCCTGGTTGCCGGTGATCTGCCGGTAGAGGCCGGGGGCCAGGCGCGCCGGCGGCACGGTGTAGGTCGTGTGGAAGAGGTCGGTGGTGTCGCCGAAGTGCAGGCCGGCCTTGAGCGCGGCCTGGTTGGCCTCGGCCAGCGTCGGCTCGGACTTGAACTTGGCCTCGATCCACTTGCTCGTGCGCTCGGGCGAGCGGCCGAACATCCAGAACATGAGACCGAGCGCGAAGAAGTTCTTGCAGCGCTCCTTCTCGCGGTTGGACAGCGGCGAGCCCTCGAGCGCCTTCATCGTGAGCGAGGTGATCGGCACCTCGATGACGCGGTAGCTGTCGAGCGTGCCGTCGCCGCGCGGGTCGGTCTTGAAGCCGACCTTCGCCATCGCGCGCTCTTCCATGGCGTCCTGGTTCAGGATGATGGCGGCGCCGCGGCGGAGCCCCTTGAGGTTCGCCTTGAGCGCGGCCGGGTTCATCGCGACCAGCACGTCGGGCTCGTCACCCGGCGTGAGGATCTCGGTCGAGCCGAACTGGATCTGGAACGCCGAGACCCCGGCCATCGTGCCGGCGGGCGCCCGGATCTCCGCGGGGAAGTCGGGCAGCGTCGCGAGGTCGTAGCCGGCGTAGGCCGTGTTGCTGGTGAACTGTGAGCCGGTGACTTGGATGCCGTCGCCCGAGTCGCCGGCGATGCGGATCGTGACCCCGCTGAGCTCCTCGCGCTGGGGTTTCACGACCGATGCTGTCTCGCCCATGAGTTTCTCTGCCTCCTGGGCGCGTTCCATACCTCAAAGCGCGACGAAATGCTGGCAACTAATCCGGGTTTGCGCGCGCGGGCGTCACCGGGAGCCAGGACGAGGCCCCGGGGAGGGCGCGTGCAGGCGCGATCGTCATGCGCCTCGACGCGAGTGCGCGAGGTCGCGCTTCGCAACGGTTGACAAACCACGACGCTCTGTGAATGCTTCGCCCATCGCAGCGGGCGATGCGTCTTGCGGACGGCTCGCGCGACATTTCCCATTCCTTCCCGACATCTTCCATTCGCGCCGATGCGTGGTGGCGCGACCTCGGCTACGTGGTCGACCCGTTCGACCTCAGCACGAACGACATCCGATCCCCGGAGACGTGCGCGCACGTCGCCGCCGACCTGTCTTGGACCAGGTCGCGGCACGCTTGCGCGCGCTGTGTCCCTCCTTCCGCGTCTGACTTCTCGACACTCCCACATCCTCACATCGTCACACCCCGACACTTCGCGCGTCAGCGCCAGGAGCGCCCCATGGGCTCTGTCAACCGTCACCTCGCCGTGATCCTGCCTCGTATGTCCTTGACCGCCGCCATGATCGGCGGCTTCACCTCCATGGCGCACGCCATCGAAGTGGATCCCGCCGCTGGCTACGACGTCGCGCTCACCAGCTATGCGACCAACGACGGAGCCTGCCAGACGACCGCGTGCTGGGACGTGACCTCGCCCTCGCGCCAGGCGATCTCGCACTTCGTCGTCGGGCTCGGCACCTGTGAGCCGCTCTCGGCGACCGTCACCTCGCTCACGCACGGTGGCGGCACGAAGAGCTACGACGCCGACGATCTCGACGACGCCTACGACCCGACCTGTCAGGTCTACGGCATCAAGTTCGATGACGGATTCGCCGACGGCGAAGTGCGCCGACTGTGCATGACCTTCGCCGGGATCCTGCCGATCGGCGACGGCAACGTCACCTTCGACGTCAAGGGCGGGCCGAGCTGCGCACCGACGATCGGGGTCGATGGGCCGACCTGCGGACAGGACGCCGGCTGCACCGTCGACGGCTGCGAAGGCACCTGGGTCTGCGGCGCCGAGGGCGCCGAGTGCGTCAAGGACGACCCGAGCTGCGGCGCGTGTCAGTGCGAGAGCGGCGTCTGCGATCCAGTCACCGGGGAGTGCGTGGAGTGCCTCGCGGCGGACCGCGACGTCTGCGGGGAGTGCTTCGGCGGCGGGATCCCCGATGGGGCCTGCGACTGCGCCGGCAACGTGAAGGACGAGTGTGGCGTGTGCGGTGGGCCGGGCGCGGTCCTCGCCTGCGGCTGCAGCGAGATGCCCGATAACGCGTGCGACTGCGAAGGCAACGTGCTCGACGAGTGCGGCGAGTGCGGCGGGCCGGGCGCGATCTACGCCTGCGGCTGCAGCGAGATGCCCGATAACGCGTGCGACTGCGAAGGCAACGTCGAGGACGCCTGCGGCGTCTGCGGCGGCTCGGCGACCGATCCCGAGGCGTGCGAGAGCTGCCCCGCGGGCGCGACGCTCGACTTCGGCGAGGTCGGCTGGTTCAACGTGATGAGCTGCGGTGACTTCGTGCTCGGCGCGGACACGCAGGGCCCCGCGGGCGTGGGCGGCGTCGCGTCGCTCGCCGCGGTCGGCATCGACACCCGGTACTGGTGTGGCCAGAACGGCGAGATCTCGCTGATGGCGGTCGCCGGCGGGATCGAAAACGGCGAGGTGCGCGGCGACGCGGTCGTCGGGCCGAGCTTCGGCGTGGCCGACAACGCCAATGTCTGCGGCGAGGTCGCGGTGGACGATGGGCTCCAGGCGTGGTTCCAGGGACAGTGCGGCGCGCTCGCCAACCTGCAGGATCGGCTGATGGCGCTCAGCCCCAACGGCACGGCCCAGGACCAGTGGGGCACGCTGCACCTCAGCGGCCAGGACCCGGCGCTCAACGTCTTCGCGGTCGACGCGAGCCTGCTCGGCTCGGGCAACAACGGCGTCGTCTTCAACGTGCCGGCCGGCTCGACGGCGCTGGTCAACGTCTCGGGCGCCGAGGCGTGGATCCGCAGCTACATCGGCCTCAACGGGCTCGACAGGACGCGCGTGCTCTTCAACGTCGACACCGCCGCGCTGCACGTCGAGAACATCTCGCTCCAGGGCAGCATCCTCGCGCCGCGCACCGACCTCTACTTCGCCAACGGCAACATCGAAGGCCAGACCTTCGCGCACCACATCCACGCGCCGTCGAGCGCCGAGTGGCACGACTTCCGCTTCGCCGGGCTCACCTGTCCGGCGCCGAGCGACGACGGCGACGAGGGCGGCGACGATGACGGCGGTGAGGAGGGCGGCGTCTCGACCGGCGGCACCGGAACCGCCTTCGTGTGCGATGGTGCGTGCCTCGGCGCGACCGCGCTCGGGCCCTACCAGAACAGCGGCGGTCTCGGCACGGGCGAGCGCTGGTTCAAGGTCAGCGGGGCGCTCTGGGGCTGGCAGGCCTCCGAGGTGTGGGCGCGCACGATCGAGGTCAACGGCGTCGTGGTGACGCCGGGCCAGATGCCGCTGCCCGACAAGGCCGCCGACGGCGCCTGGTACGTCCGCTTCGCGGCGGGTGAGCCGTCGTGGACCTCGTGGGGCTTCTGGTGAGCATCAGCGCCTGAACCTCCAGGCGAGGCTCGGCGCGTGACGGATCATCGTGTGCTGGCCCATCGCCTCGTGCCTCCGCAGATCGCCGAGGCTCGGGCGCGATGGCGTTGCCAACGTAGTTCACTACGTTGGCAACACGGCACTGGCGCCAGCGCGGTGAGAAACGCGGGTGGACGAGCTCGGTGAGCGCGGACCTCATGGGCTGCTCTTCGATGCGGCCGGCCGGGTGCCATGCGCGGTGGGTGAAGGGATGGCGGGCGGCGGCGTGGCGAAGCCCTTGCGCTTCATCTCTCCCCAGAGGTGCCCGCCGCGCAGGAAGTCGTACATGCCCTTGAAACGATGCCAGAGGAGGATCTGGCGATAGCCGAGGCTCTCGAGCGCGGCGGCGAGCACGAGCTTGGCGCGCGTCGCGAGACCGCGATAGGAGTTGAAGCCGAGGTCGTCGAGGGCCATCGCCTGGAGCGACATCAGGAAGCCGACGAGCCAGGCGAGCAGGACGAAGAGCCCGAGCACCAGCGGATCGAAACCGCCGGTGAGCGACGCGACGATCATATAGAGGTAGCCGAAGAGCTCGATGAGCGGAGCGAAGAGCTCGAAGAGCACGAACATCGGAAAGGCGACGAGGCCGATCGCGCCGTAGCGCGGGTTCAGGAACATGTCGCGGTGGCGGAGGAGGCTGTCGAAGAGGCCGCGCTGCCAGCGATGGCGTTGGCGACCGAGCACCTTCATGTCCTCGGGCGCCTCGGTGTAGCAGACCGGATCGGGCACGTAGCAGATGCGGTAGGCGGTGCGCTTCCTGCGCATGTGCTTGTGCATGCGCACGACGAGCTCCATGTCCTCGCCGACGGTGTCGCGCGCGTAGCCGCCGAGCTCGACGACGATGTCGCGACGGAAGAGGCCGAGCGCGCCCGAGATGATGAGGTTGCCGCCGAGGCGGTTCAGGCCGAGGCGAGCGAAGAGGAAGGCGCGCAGGTACTCGATGATCTGGAAGCGCGCGAGCCACGAGCGCGGCAAGGCGATGGCGGTGACGCGGCCGTCGCGCACCGAGGCGCCGTTGGCGAGGCGGATGGTGCCACCGACGGCGACCGTCTGGACCGGGTCGTAGATGAAGGGCTCGACCATGCGCAGGAGCGCGCGGCGATCGATGAGCGAGTCGGCGTCGACGCAGCAGACGAGCGGGGTGCGCGCTACGTTGATGCCGGCGTTGAGCGCGTCGGCCTTGCCGCCGTTGTCCTTGTCGACCACGATGAGCCGCGGCTCGATCGGCGAGCGGTAGACCGCACGGATCGGCTTGCAGGCGACCTCGC